>CAZXMX010000474.1:0-1502 GCA_964641645.1 uncultured Neomegalonema sp. | reverse complement strand
CCAGTATATGCGCCGTGCCGACCGAATGGGAGGGATGGACGTTTTATACTTTGTGTGTGCCTTGAATGTACACGATTGATTATCCTGCAAGATAATCAATAAACTATGAACTAGAAAGAAAACATAGTACTCTAGGGAGATGGAAGTTCTCCTATCGCAGAAAGTAAGTAGCTGCGAATAGCAAGCCGCAAGGGTGCTGTCCGTGAGGACAAATCTGAAGTAAGCGGGACTGCAAAAGCTGGAATATACGAACAGGAATTGCATACGAGGCATTGTAACGTGGTCAAGATAGCACAACATATCGAAGGCTGTCTACTTACTGCAACAAACCAAAGCGTGACGATGTAGATGCAAATAGCTTCAGCGGAAAGAGCGTGAACTTACCAAGGGAGGTCTTGATTAGGGTCAACCAAAATCAAGAAGTCAGCCGAGGTCATAGTAGTAAAAGTTAGCCTTATGGCTTAGCCTTATAGCTAAAGACTTGTTTTCAATGTTTCACGAAGCGGTGAAGAGCGAAAACGGAAGTCACTTTTACGAAGGACTGAACATGGAACAGCCAAGAAGTATCTGAGTCTCTGTAGTTATTAGAATCTGACAAGAGGATGTAACTAGAGAAAAAGGAAAACGGAAGGCAGACAAAATTTTTAATTTATGATGAACAACCAAAAAGACAACTTGATGGGTTGGGTAACAGCAGGACCAGGCTTTGTAAAAGCTATCCAATCGGTACTCCGTAATAACGGAGCATCGGGGGTAGATGGAATGAAGACGACTGCGCTACAAGCCCACTTGATGAACAATTGGGAAGACATCAAAAGCGAATTGGAAAGAGGAAGTTACAAACCTCAAAGTATCAGGGGGGTGAAAATTCCCAAGTCGAACGGAGGTACCCGCCAACTAGGCATACCAACGGTGCTGGACAGAGTTATTCAACAATCCATCCACCAAGTACTGAGTCCGATATGGGAAAAGACATTTAGCGATTACAGCTATGGTTTTCGCCCCGGTCGCAATGCCCACCAAGCCTTACACAAGGCAAAGGATTATATCAACGAAGGTAGAAGTTGGGTAATTGATTTAGACCTAAAGTCGTTTTTCGATAAGGTGAATCATGATTATCTAAGAAGTCGATTACTGAAAAAAGTAAAAGACAAAAAGCTTCTATCATTGATTGATAAATACCTAAGAAGTGGGATAATGGAAGATGGCGTAGCAAGAACAAGAACAGAAGGTACACCGCAAGGAAGTCCTTTAAGTCCATTGTTATCGAATATACTGCTCCATGAATTGGATGCAGAATTGGAGAAACGAGGACACCAATTTGTACGCTATGCCGATGACTGTAGTATATTTCTAAAGAGCAAAAGATCAGCCGTAAGAGTCTTGTTAAGCATCACACGTTTTATAGAAGAGAAACTTCATTTGGAAGTTAATCAGGATAAAACAAGTATCTGCCGTCCGACCCAATATGTATTGTTGGGACATAGTTTTGTACCGACATA
>CAZXMX010000473.1:0-1503 GCA_964641645.1 uncultured Neomegalonema sp. | reverse complement strand
CCGGTGAGGAAAAGCTGAACGGCCATGGCCGCCTCCTCATTCGCGAAAGCGGAACTGAACCGGTCATCCGCGTAATGGGCGAAGGCGAGAACCCCGACACCGTAAAAGACGTCGTGGCAGAAATTTGCGAAACGATCGAAGCGCAGGTGGCTTAACGAGCCTAGACGAAAATCAATGGCCGTGTCTGACGGTAAAGGTTTGTAGACCATGCCGAAAGTCGAGAAAGGAAGGCTCGATGGCGTTAGGAATATGCAACGGTTTTCAGCCTCCGACTTGCACGAAATTGCGAATGAATATGACGCAAAATTCGACGATCCCTCCAACCAAGATGATCCCAAATGGTTGCGACGAAGAGCAGATAGAATGCGAAAGCTCGCTCTCGGCAAGCAAAAATCATTTGAGCACAAGCTGAATAACTGAGCTTTTCTCTAAATTGACAATCAATTGGGCAAGCCCTTACCTCACCCCATGCTGCATTATCAATTTGTGCCCATCGGCGCGACCATTTCAATCCTTCCGGAGCTTGGCCAGTACAAGTGCGTTGTCCTGATCGAGCGACCCGTTTCTGATGAATTCCGAAATAACGTCAGTCAACTTTTGGTCGAAAGTGGGTGTCGCTACATGATGGCATGGGGACTGGACTGCTCCGCTTGGGATGACAGTGTCGATTGGGCCAATATTTTTCAATTTCATCCCGAAAAGATACCCGACGATCAGTTCGTGATGACGACCTGCCATGACGGCGATTCCCTCGAAGAAGTCTTCAGGTTCGCTAAATTTGATGCTGTGAGCTCTGGGACGTTCGAGCCGATTTCGAACCTTTTGGTTTTAGACTTCGGAATTCAAGAGAGAGCCGCGATGCTCAAAGACATCTATGCGCGCAGCGATAATTCGTGAGAGATCAGCGTAGAGCGGAGACAGGCGAGCGTATTGGCTCATCACCCTCAATCCGGTTTCGTTTTTCCATCAATCAACAATAAACGTCAGCGCTTTCAGATATCCCGACTCGGGCAGGCTTGGGTGGATCGGATGATCGGCCCCGGCGCGGCCTGAACGGATGAGGCGTCCGGTTCGCCGCCCGATGCGTAACGCACTCACCGCCGTCTCCCGCAGAGCATCTGCCGAAACCGCGTGCGAACATGAACACACGGTCAGCGTGCCTCCGGGCGCGACCAGTGGTACGGCAAACCGTGCCGTGCGCTCATACGCACGCAGACCCGCCGTCAACGCCTGTTTGGACGGTGCAAAGGCGGGTGGATCACACACGACCGTCTCAAACGTCCGCCCCTCAGCAGCCAGTGCCTTCATCGCATCAAAGGCATCACTACGTTGAGTCTCGAACCGATCCTCATATCCATTCAGCGCAGCGGCTTTTCCAGCCAATGCCAGCGCTGGTTCAGAACTATCAATCGCCAGCGCGCTTGTGGCTCCCGCCGCCAAACACGCCATCGAGAACCCACCGGTATGCGCAAACACATCCAGCACCGCGCCGCCGCGCGACAA
>CAZXMX010000472.1:0-1511 GCA_964641645.1 uncultured Neomegalonema sp. | reverse complement strand
GTCCCTCGATTGACGAAGAACGAGTCTGCTGATCGGGTGTAGCGTTCAATGGCGGACGCACGGTCCATTCCGGCAGCGCTCGCGTCGTCATCGAAATGTCGAACAACCGTCGCAAGTTCATCAATCGCCCCGCCGAGGCGCTGATTATATTGTTGCATGAATTCAGGAGCTTGCGATGCGAGGGTCGCTCCAACGCATCCCGCAATTAGAAGGCCTGTAAACCGAAACATATTATTTGCTCACCTGTTTTATGAACAGTTTTGCATAATAACTTGTATTTAGTCAAAAATATGATTTTGGTTCCGAGTGAGCCGCCATGAGGCGGCTCATCTGAGATCGTTAGTTCATGACGGGGATGGAGAATTCCGCACCGTCTTTGACGCCTGATGGCCAGCGCGCAGTTATCGTCTTGGTTCGGGTCCAGAATTTTATGGAATCCGTGCCGTGCTGGTTCAGATCACCAAAGCTGGACGCTTTCCAACCGCCAAACGAATGATAGGCCAAAGGAACTGGGATCGGCACATTCACGCCGACCATGCCAATATTGATCCGGCTGGCGAAGTCACGCGCAGCGTCACCGTCTCTTGTGTAGATCGAGACACCGTTGCCGTACTCATGGTTCATTGGCAGCGCGAGCGCGTCTTCGTAGTTATCTGCCCGAACGACGGAGAGTACGGGGCCAAAAATCTCGTTCTTATAGATTTCCATGTCCGGCGTGACATCATCGAACAGGCAGCCACCGACGAAAAATCCATTCTCGTAGCCTTGATGGGAGAACCCTCGCCCATCCACCACGAGTTTCGCGCCTTCAGACGCGCCCGTTTCAATCAAACCGAGGATTTTCTCTTTCGCAGCCTGCGTGACAACCGGGCCGAAGTCTGCCTTTTCATCGGTGTAGGGACCGACATGGAGTTCTTCGACACGTGGTTTGAGCTTTGCGATCAGTTTGTCGCCAGTTTCTCGACCGACGGGAACGGCGACTGAAATCGCCATGCAGCGCTCGCCTGCAGACCCGTATCCCGCGCCGATCAGAGCATCGGCTGCTTGGTCGAGGTCCGCATCAGGCATGATGATCATGTGGTTTTTCGCGCCGCCAAAGCATTGCGCTCGTTTCCCGTTCGCCGTGGCGGTTTGGTAGACGTACCGGGCGATGGGGGTTGAGCCAACAAAGCTGACTGCACCGATGTCGGGGTGCTCGCAGAGGGCATCGACCGCTTCTTTATCGCCTTGAACGACTTGGAAGATGCCTTTGGGCAGGCCCGCTTCTTCAAACAATTCAGCGATACGTAGAGGAACGGACGGGTCGCGTTCAGATGGTTTCAAGATAAACGCGTTGCCGCATGCGATGGCGGGAGAGGCCATCCAAAGCGGAATCATCGCTGGAAAGTTGAAGGGCGTAATGCCAGCACCGATTCCGACGGGCTGGCGCATCGAATACATATCGATGTTGGGCCCGGCGCCCTCAGTGAACTCGCCTTTCAGCAAATGAGGGGCCGCAATCACAAATTCTA
>CAZXMX010000471.1:0-1523 GCA_964641645.1 uncultured Neomegalonema sp. | reverse complement strand
GCGCCGCCCTTTGCTGCCCACAGCGTCTTTTCGCGCGCGTGGATGATACACGCAATCTGGATACCGCCATCGAGCAAGCGTGAGGCCATGGCCTCAACATCGTCGTCAGAGAAGGCCTCGTCAGAGGTTGGCGTTTGCGTCGCAAGTGCCGCCTCGGTCTGATTGATAATCAGATAGTCAATGTGAGGTAAACTGGCCGCGACAATCTCGGAATACTCAGGCCGATCAATCGAGACCAAATCGACGCAGGTCGTCATCCCCATCGCCCTTGCTCTCGCAAGGACTTGCGCACTTGATGAAGAACCGTCTTCGCTCACGCGATCCAACGCCTCCAACAGCGTCAAATATCCTAAATAGAATACGCGAGCGTTCGTCATATCGAGCGCGGCCTCGCTGAAATCTTCCGCGTCAAGCTGATCGCTCGCGCCGCCCTCGTAAAAATGCGTCCGGCTGCGACCACGCACTGTCACAACATGCGTCCGCGAAGTCGAAGCGAACGATTTTGTCGTGATCAGGTGGCTGGGAAGTTCCAGTTGGCGACAATGGGTGACAACCCGTTTTCCAGAGGTGTCTTTGCCGATGGCACCCATCGGCAAAACGTTCAATCCGGTCTGGAGCTTTGCAAGAACTGACGAGACATTTGCCGCGCCCCCGCCAATGGAAATTGAACGCGATTTGATCCGGGCGAGGTCGCGCTCGCGCGGCCATTGATCAATTTCATAGACGTGATCGACGATCCAATTGCCGGCGCAAATGATTCCAGATTTCAAAGTCATTTGGTGCTCACATAGTTGCTAGACGCCTTCGCAACGCGACACTAAAAGTAGTGAAATTAGCTGGTTCCACCTATTATCCACTTAACAAATTCGGTTAATTGCATTCAATTTTCCTGAGAAAATATGGTTTGAGGTCGCGCTGGACAGTCGGTGAAGACGAACCAACGACGCCTATGGCAATGATCCCATCGTCGTTCGGACGACCGATAAGGGGTTGAAACCAGCCTCGTTTTCTTCGGGATTTGGCAGCGTGCGATCTGCTTTCGCAAACTTCTTCTTGACAAATGTTCACTTATTGTTCTATTTACCTCGATTGATTCAAACGGGAGACAGAGAACAGCGTGGACTTTGAACGGGCCTTAGAAACTCAGCGGCTTCGGCTGCTCCGCTTGGTGGCGGGGTTGGTTGTCTTGGTTGGGGTTTTATCGGTTGGCCCGGTCTCGCGCGGCCTCACGGTTTGGACCTGTCAATTTATCGGGTCGATCTTGTCTCGTGCCGAAGCCGCCGCGCGGTATTTGGTTATCGCCCATGCCTGCCGGATGAATGCCCGCAGCGGCCTTCCTGTTGATGCCCGTCAAATCTCAGAGGCTCGCCTCCACGAGTTTGCGAGGGGCGGTGCCGATGTTTCCTTGATTGACTGTCAGGGGCGACTGAGGGCTTTGCGGGCGGCATTGATGGATTTGCCTCGCGCGGCGCGGCACCTCTTGCGACGGATCGAAAAACGAGCGCGGCGGGCGGCGCGTTCGG
>CAZXMX010000470.1:0-1526 GCA_964641645.1 uncultured Neomegalonema sp. | reverse complement strand
ATCAAACAGCGCCCTCAAGAAGTTGCGCCCATGGTCGAAGGCCGAGACGTTGACTGGGACGATGCAGTGGCGGCGGCCAAGCCCGCCGAATGCGTGCCGATCGGCGGCGCAGATCCGCTCTATATCCTCTACACATCGGGAACGACCGGGCAGCCCAAGGGCGTCGTCCGCGCCGCCGGTGGCCATGCCGTCGCGCTGCATTGGTCGATGGGCAATATCTACGATATCTCCAGGGATGATGTGTTTTGGGCGGCCTCCGATGTCGGCTGGGTCGTCGGCCACAGTTATATCGTCTACGCGCCTTTGCTGATCGGCTGCACCAGCGTGTTGTTTGAGGGCAAACCTGTGGGCACGCCGGATGCGGGAACGTTCTGGCGCGTTATTTCCGAGCATAACGTCAAGGCGCTGTTCACCGCGCCCACCGCCTTCCGCGCGATTAAGCGCGTCGATCCCGAAGGTGAGCTCGTCTCCAAGTACGATCTGTCCTGCCTCGAGATGTTGTTTCTCGCCGGGGAACGCGCGGACCCGCCGACCGTTGAATGGGCGCGCGAAAAACTGAAAGTTCCGGTCATCGACCACTGGTGGCAAACCGAAACCGGCTGGACCATCACCGGCAATCCGGCGGGCCTCGAAATGCTCGACATTCCTACCGGGTCAGCCGGTGCGCCGATGCCGGGCTACGACATTCGCATCTTGGATGAAGGTGGCAACGAAGTGCCGGACGGAACGCTCGGCGCGATTTGTGTGAAGCTGCCGATGCCTCCGTCATCCTTGCCCACGGTCTGGGGTGCGGATGATCGTTTCGTCTCCAGCTACATGACCACGTTCCCCGGTTATTACGAAACCGGTGATGCGGGGATGAAAGACGAGAACGGTTTTCTCTACATCATGGCCCGCACCGATGATGTGATTAACGTCGCGGGCCACCGTCTCTCAACGGGTGCGATGGAAGAGGTCCTCGCGGGCCATAAAGACGTGGCGGAATGCGCGGTAATTGGCGTAACCGACGAACTGAAAGGGCAGCTTCCCCTCGGCTTGATTTGCCTCAGCAACGGCGTGAACCGACCCCACGATGAGATTGAAAGCGAGTGCGTCGCGCGGGTCCGATCAGAGATTGGCCCTGTCGCGGCGTTTAAGCTCTGTAAGGTCGTGGATCGCCTGCCCAAGACCCGATCCGGCAAGATTTTGCGTGCGACGATGGTCAGCATTGCCGACGGAACGCCGTATAAAATGCCAGCAACCATCGACGACCCGGCGATCTTGGACGAGATTGGCGGTGCGATGAAGTCATTGGGCTATTCAAAGGATTGAAATTGAACGCTTTTGGGGGTGCTGCCTTTTTTTGCTGCATACCCCGTATCGCCGCTTGACCGAGCGCGTTCACCTCACTAGGTTCCGCGTCTCGACAGCACGCTGTCGATGTGTGGGCCGTTAGCTCAGTTGGTAGAGCAGCTGACTTTTAATCAGCGGGTCGCAGGTTCGAATCCTGCACGGCTCACCATACTTTTCAATAATTTTGTAAATTC
>CAZXMX010000469.1:0-1535 GCA_964641645.1 uncultured Neomegalonema sp. | reverse complement strand
CAAGCCATCCTCTTCCAATTCGGTTTGTAGCTTGTCCATGCCGGGAAGTTCTTTCAGGCAGGGTGGGCACCAGGTCGCCCAAAAGTTGACAAGCGTGACGCTGCCATCAAACTCATGCAGGTCAATATCATCGCCTTCTGCATTCACGAATGTCTTGTCCCGAAACGGGCGAGGCTCGTCGTGCAGCGTAAACTTGTTGAAATCGTCAGGCATGAGGCTTTCGAGCTTGGTTCGCTCGGCCTCAGACAACATTGAAGGAGATGTGTTGTCGGCAAGGGCCTCTGCACCGTATAGAACCGCAGTGGCGGCGATCAGCGACTTTAGTTTGGACGTCATTGGCTCAGGCTCCTCGAAGGTTCGGCGACATGACAACAGATAGTACGAAAACTGCAAATTCCATGTGGGGCGGGCGTTTTGCCATGGCTCCCGATGCGATCATGGAAGAAATTAATGCCTCGATTGGGTTTGATCAACGGCTCGCAGCTCAGGATATCCGCGGTTCTAAGGCTCATGCTGCCATGCTTGGGTCTGTCGGAATACTAACACAAACGGATGTTGACGCGATTTCACAAGGACTTGACGAGATTCAAGCGGAGATTGATGAGGGGCGCTTTCCGTTCTCCCGCGCCCTTGAAGACATTCATATGAATATCGAATCGCGGTTGCGCGAGAAAATTGGGGATGCCGCAGGACGCTTGCACACGGCTCGCTCGCGCAATGATCAGGTCGCGACCGATTTCAAATTGTGGGTGCGGGATCGATTGGACGATGTAGACGCGGCTCTCGGTGGTCTCATTTTGGCATTTTTGGATCAGGCGGAGCAGGGCGCTGACCTCGTGATGCCAGGCTTTACCCATCTGCAGACGGCGCAGCCGGTGACATGGGGGCATCACATGATGGCCTATGTCGAAATGTTTGGCCGAGATAGATCGCGGTTTGCCGATGCGCGGGTGCGGATGAACGAGTCGCCGCTCGGCTCGGCAGCGCTTGCGGGAACAGGGTTTCCGATCGATCGCGAGATGACAGCCAAGGCGCTCGATTTTAATGCGCCGACGGCGAATTCGCTCGATGCGGTATCCGACCGTGATTTCGCATTGGAGTTTATGAGCGCTGCATCGATCTGTGCGACCCATCTGAGTCGCTTGTCGGAAGAGTTGGTGATCTGGTCGTCGGCTCAGTTCAATTTCGTTCGGTTGTCGGACAAGTTTACGACCGGCTCGTCCATCATGCCTCAGAAACGTAATCCTGACGCCGCCGAACTGTGCCGTGCGAAGGTTGGTCGGATCATGGGGTCCATGATTGGTCTTATGACGGTGATGAAAGGTCTGCCGCTCGCCTACTCAAAAGATATGCAGGAAGATAAAGAGCCGGTTTTTGATGCTGCCGACTCTCTGGGTGTCGCTCTTTCCGCGATGACGGGAATGGTTCGCGATATGGAACCGAATGCCGAGCGGCTGCGCGAAGCGGCTGGGCACGGGTATTCGACGGCAACTGATCTAGCCGACTGGCTTGTTCGAGAGCTGAATATGCCTTTC
>CAZXMX010000468.1:0-1544 GCA_964641645.1 uncultured Neomegalonema sp. | reverse complement strand
ACCTAACGCCCGAAGGCATCACCGCGATCATGGGGCCGAATGGGGCGGGCAAAAGTCTGTTGCTTCGACTGCTGCACGGCCTCATCGCTCCGACATCGGGAACGGTCGACGTACAGGGACGGCAAGCCATGGTGTTCCAGCGCCCTGTCATGCTGCGCCGTTCGGTTGAGGCCAATCTAATGTTCGCGTTAAAACGAGAGAACGGCGTTACCAATCCCCGCGCCCAATGCCGGGAAATCTTGGAGCGCATCAACCTCGCCGACCGCGCCAAGCAGCCCGCGCAAGCGCTGTCTGGCGGCGAGCAACAGCGGCTCGCCCTCGCCCGCGCTTTGGCGTCGAACCCGGAAACCCTGTTCCTCGACGAACCCACCGCGAGCCTCGACCCCGCCGCGACGCTGGCAATCGAAAGCACGATTCAGCAAGCTGCCGAAAATCGTACAAAGATCGTGCTTGTCACGCACGACATCGGACAAGCGCGCAGGGTTGCGAATGATGTGGTGTTTTTGCACAAGGGAGTGCTGGCAGAGCATACTCTTGCCTCAAAATTTTTTGACGCTGCCACGTCGCCACAAGCCCGCGCGTTTCTGAGCGGGCAGATCGTACTGTAGGAACCTCGATGCTCAAGCCGTTCTTCGCCGCAGTCCTGATGACTACGCCCGTCGCGGCAGAATCGATCATCGTGCAGTCCACGACCTCCACGGCGAATTCGGGCCTCTACGCGCATTTATTGCCGATGTTCGAGGCGGAGACCGGGATCACTGTGAATGTCGTTGCCGTGGGCACGGGCCAAGCGATCCGAAACGCCCGCAACTGTGACGGCGATGTGCTGTTGGTCCATGCGAAATCTGCCGAAGAGGGATTCGTCGCGGATGGACGCGGCGTCGAGCGCTTTGACCTCATGTATAACGATTTCGTCTTCGTCGGTCCCCCCGACGATCCGGCAAAAATCAAGGGTGAGAGCGCGGCCAATGCCCTCACGAAAGTTTCTCAAGCCAAAGCCATCTTCGCCTCACGCGGAGACGACTCCGGCACCCACAAGAAAGAACGCGCGTTGTGGGACAGCGCGCAGATCGACCCGTCGGGCGCATCGGGGACATGGTATCGCGAAACCGGCTCTGGCATGGGGGCGACGCTGAACGTGGCTGTCGGGATGGGCGCTTATACGATGACCGACCGCGCGACGTGGATCAGCTTCGCGAATAAGGCGGATTTCGAGATTGCGGTTGAAGGCGATAAAACGCTGTTTAATCAGTATGGTGTGACTCTTGTCGATCCAAGCGCATGTCCCTCGGTCAAGGCTGCGTCCGCGCAAGCTTTCATCGATTGGCTGCTCTCAGAGGACGGCCAAGCCGCGATTGCCGCCTATACACGGGACGGACAACAGCTTTTCTTCCCAAATGCCGCAAAACCCGATCAAAACGGTTGATCTCAGCTCTTTTCAGGGCTAATAGCCCCCTTCTCGTGGCGAGGTAGCTCAGCTGGTTAGAGCGCACGACTCATAATCGTGAGGTCGAGAGTTCAAGTCTCTCTCTCGCCACCAACTT
>CAZXMX010000467.1:0-1549 GCA_964641645.1 uncultured Neomegalonema sp. | reverse complement strand
GATCGCGAGGACACCGGCGCTCAGATACGGCCAGCGATAATCCAGCACCTCATCCGCGCCTTCATTCGCGACAAAGCCCCACCAGATCAACGTCCCGAAAACAAAGAACCCGACAACCGCCGCAACCCCGCGCAGGATACCGATCATCTGCGGCGCACGCTCTTTCGAAAGCCATTGCAGTTGCAACGACTGGTTCACCGCCTCAAAGTAGTGGAACCCGAGCGAGCTGATCGTCGTCGCGATGGCCAGCCCCCAAAAGCTGGGTAAAAACCCGGTAATCGCCGCCCCTGCTCCCAGCGCCAATAGCGCGCAATAGGCCAGCGTTTGCTCACGCAAGAACAGCATCACATAGATCACGCCGAAAGATAGAAATCCCGGTATCTCACGGATGGTCTGCATCCAGCCCATTTCCACGCCGTCAAACTTCGCCGCCTCGACGGCAAAGTTGTTTAGCAGCGCCATCCAGATATCAAAGCTGACCGCCATCGCGATGGTCATCAGGATAAGCAACGCCTCAGGGCGCTGCCATCGCGGCAGATGACCAGTATCGGCGACTTTCAACGGCGTCATGATGCAGAGGACTTTCTTCTGGCAAAAGCATGTTCAGAGGAGACTGATCGCCTCTAAACCGCTGCCAGAAAGGTAGCGCGGCAACGCAACACGGCCAAGCGCTAAGTCAATCCAGCCGCGCGTTCCAACAGCGACCAGAGGCAGCCAGATGCGGAACAAGCCTTTTCAATGCCTTAGAATCTGGCATCCTGAGGAACGAACGTTCAGTGACCCGTCGTTTAGGAGTGCTCGATGCGCCATTTCCTCGCTTTCGCTTTATGTCTTGCGCTGTGGCCATCGATGGCTGAGGCGAAAAATCCGATCCCCGAAGGGGAATACGTGATTGTCGACACCCTTCACGGGCCGAGCATCAACGCCGGACTCATCGTCCCAATTTATGTCCACGTCACATCGCGCGGCGACACCCTCGACGTGGCTTTCATAACGTCATTCCGACCTGACTCCCGGTCTTGTGAAAGGCGGAAAAACTGCGAGCGCATCGATAAAGCGCTTGAGCTTGATCTCGCTGAGGACGCTGGCCGCATCGTTATTGAAGAAGGCCGGACCATACTCGATGACGTCATTGAGCGCCCAGATGCAGACCTTGGCCTGATTGTCGCTCCGGTGCGTATTTTCATTGATGGTGCTGCGGTCTCGATTGGCGATGATCCATCGATTCCAAACGGCGTCACTTTGACCAAGCGCGATGGCAGAAAAGCCCGTCTGATTCCGGCCAGCATTGAGTTTACCGAAGCCGCAATCGATTTCACCCAAGCGACGGAACAGCCGCGATGGCGGACGAAGACTTGCTTGGTTCGGCAGATGGCGACGATGGCAGCACGTCACGACCGCAGCGCCGAGAATAACGCTTTTCTGGGCGCGGTCGCTCTGGTTGAAAAGCTGTATGACTCCTCGACGCGATGGGATGCCCGTGATCCACTCCCTGAAAAGGGTTCAGATGCGTGGCGGAAGAAAATTCTGGCATCCATGATCCGAAGGG
>CAZXMX010000466.1:0-1556 GCA_964641645.1 uncultured Neomegalonema sp. | reverse complement strand
TTTCGCTGGGTGAGATTTCCGAGCGCCAAGGCATCTCTTTGGCTTACCTAGAGCAACTTTTCGGCAAGCTGCGCCGGGCTGGTCTGGTCGATTCGATGCGCGGACCGGGGGGCGGCTATACCCTCGCACGCGAAGCCTCTGCGATTGCGGTCGCCGAGATCATGGCGGCGGTGGACGAGCGGCTAAAGGCCACCCAATGCGACGGCGCGGTCGGCGAAGGCTGCACCCATGACGGCGCGCAATGCCTGACCCACAATCTGTGGGAGCGCCTGTCGGCGCATGTGCATGTGTTCCTCCAGCAAACCACACTGGAAGACGTGATCGCCACCGAAATTCAGCCGTGTCCTGCCGTGCCCGATTTCAGTGCCCTCCTTGAAGAGGATGGGGCCGCGCATGGTTAGTGTCTTGAGGAGTGCGAAGCACGACCACGCGTCCGACCGCCCCCAGGCGGGCGCGTCTCGCAAAGCGATCCGCTATATCCGCCCGGTCGGTCGCTTATCTCTAGCCGCGTTGTCTGTTTGTCATTCCCGCGCAGGCGGGAATCCACATTACCACGCTCGCACGCGTTCGCAGGTTCTATCGAAGTCGATCCCCATGCGCGGAGGCATCATACATGCCTGACCGCACCTACCTCGACTGGAACGCCACCGCCCCGCTGCGCCCGGAAGCCCGCGCCGCAATGATCGAGGCGATGGATGTCGTCGGCAACCCTTCCAGCGTCCACACCGAAGGCCGCGCCGCCAAGATGATCGTCGAGAAAGCGCGCGAGCAAGTCGCCGCGCTGGTCGGCTGTGCATCGGAAGAAGTGGTGTTTACGAGTGGTGCGACGGAGGCGAACACGACATGCCTATATTCGTACCCCAGTGATGTTGCATATTTAAGTCCATTCGTTCACGCAAGCGCTTTGGAACCCCTCGATCTTGACAATTGGGCGTTCGAATTTCTTGGTACGGAGTGTGCCCTCGTTAGGTATCTCAGTCTAGAAAATGAATTCGTGCCTGGGACCGAACCAAGCGCCGAAGAGTGGTCAGGCAATGTACGTTTTGTCCTTGTTCATGGGGACGGAGAAACCGGAGTGGTTTCGGCCTTTGAGAATTTTTTTGATGTTACGCATGGGGAAGAACCTCGTTCAGCCCATATCGATATTACTCAAGCTGTTGGGAAAGTTGATTCCGTTCGTGAGGTTGTACTCGACGCGCACAAGCCTTCCTTGTCGCTCTCCGGCCATAAGCTTGGAGCATCAAAAGGGGTGGGAGCGATCGTCAATCCGATTGGGTCAGCACTGATCGTCGGCGGCGGCCAAGAAAAAGGCCGGCGCTCGGGCACCGAAAACGTCATCGGCATCGCAGGCTTTGGCGCAGCGGCAGAGGCCGCCCAGCGCGACCTCGATGCGGGCGCATGGGAGCCCATCGAAGAACTGCGCAACGATCTCGAAGCCGCGCTCCGCGATTGCGCCGGAGACGATCTCACCATCTTCGGCGAGGCCGCGCCCCGCTTGCCGAACACCTCTTGCTTCGCCATTCCCGGTTGGAAGGGCGAAACCCAAGTCATGCAGC
>CAZXMX010000465.1:0-1556 GCA_964641645.1 uncultured Neomegalonema sp. | reverse complement strand
CCGTTCCGATCACGGTGACCGAGCAAGTAGAATCAACCCACGAAGCCTTCGAGGCCGGGGCCTCCATTTGCCACGCGCATGTCCGCAATGACGATGAGACACCCTCTTCCGATCCGGATAAATTCGCCCGCCTGAAAGAAGGAGTCGAGAAGCATTGTCCAGGCATGATTGTTCAATTCTCAACGGGCGGACGGTCCGGTGCGGGCAAAGAGCGCGGCGGGATGCTTCCTCTTCGCCCCGACATGGCCTCGTTGTCTGTCGGTTCAAACAACTTCCCCACCCGCGTTTACGAGAACCCGCCTGACCTAGTGGCGTGGCTCTCGTCCGAAATGCAAACCTATGAGATCACGCCAGAGGTCGAGGCATTCGATCTTTCTCACATTCTGCAAGCCATCGCGATGCACGAAGACGGCAAACTCTTCGGCAGGCTTTATGTTCAGTTCGTGATGGGTGTGAAAAATGCAATGCCTGCCGACAAAAAGGTTTTCGATTTTTATGTCGAGGCGATGCAAACCCGCTCCCCTCATGCGGCGTGGTGTGCAGCGGGCATCGGCGCGAACCAAATCATTGTCAACGAATGGGCGATTGCGGCTGGCGGTCATACGCGGGCGGGACTAGAAGATAATGTTCGGCTGGACAAAGCAACGCTGGCGCCCTCGAACGCCGCCCTCATCAAACGCGCCGCAGACCTGTGCGAAAAGTATGAGCGCCCTGTGGCAACACCCGCACAGGCACGCGATATTCTCCAACTGCGCCCCGTTGCCTAAATGAGTGCAAACGTCTTCGATCATCCTTGGTTGAGTGGCTTGTTCGATGCCCCCGACATGGCTCCTCTATGGCAAGTTGAAGAGCAAGCCGCGCACCTCATTTCCTATGAGCGGGCTTGGACAGAAGCGTTGCTCGAAGCTGGAGCGATCAGCGACGATTCCGCGGCGAAAGCGCTCGACGCCCTCGCCCGCTGGAAACCAGACCCCGCCGCCCTGCGAACCGGTGTCGCACAAGATGGTTTGGTCGTGCCTGCCTTCGTCGCGCAACTGCGTGAAGGTCTCTCCGATCCAAAGGCCATCCACAGCGGATCAACCTCGCAAGACGTTCTCGATACCGTGCTGGTCCTCACCCTTCGCGCGGCAACTGAAATCTTGTCGCGGGATCTCAAGACGCTTTGCGATCTCCTCGACAAACGCATCGCAGCGGATGGCGAAAACCACCTCATGGGCCGCACGCGGATGCAAGCCGCTCTGCCGATCAAAGCCGCGCACCGGTTAAGCCAATGGAAGCAAGCGCTATCCGAACTCCAAGCGGAAGCTGACGGAATGACCGCGATGCTGCCCCTACAGATCGGCGGAGCCGTGGGGGATGGGCAAGCACTGGGCGAAAACGCACACCTGATCAACGCCTTCGTCGCCAATCGTCTCGGGCTGCCCCTTCCAAACGCGAGTTGGCACACCAATCGCGGTTGCCTCGTTCGCTACAGCGATTGGCTCACTCGGATCGCCGGGGCGCTCGGCAAAATCGGCCAAGACATCACCTTGATGGCGCAGCAAGGCTTCGACGAA
>CAZXMX010000464.1:0-1576 GCA_964641645.1 uncultured Neomegalonema sp. | reverse complement strand
CCCTTCCGCCTTACGCCGGACCGGAAATTCTGGTTCGGCTCTGAAGGCCACCGCAAAGCGATGTCGTACCTAAAGTACGGCCTCTATCAAGGTGAAGGTTTCATCGTTGTTACAGGTGACGTGGGTACGGGTAAATCGACCCTCGTCTCCCAACTTTTCTCCGAGCTGGATGGCAACGACATTGTTGCCGCCCAAATCGGAACGACCCAGATTGATGCGGATGACGCCATTCGCATGATCTGTAACGCATTCGAACTCGATGTTGAGAGCCGCGATAAAGCCGATCTGATCGCCGCGTTCGAAGAATTCCTCATCGATCAAAACCAAATGGGCAAACGCGTCCTGTTGGTGATTGACGAAGCGCAAAACCTTCCTATTCGAACTCTCGAAGAATTGCGGATGCTTTCCAACTTTAACGTTGGTGGTCAGCCGCTTTTCCAGAGCTTTTTGATTGGTCAGCCTCAGTTCTTGCAAACGGTCGCTCACCGCGATCTGACGCAACTGCAACAACGGATCATCGCCAGCTATAAGCTGGAGTCGATGAGCCGGGCAGAGACCGAGGATTACATCGAGCACCGCTTGACGGCAGTTGGTTGGAACGGAACGCCAGCATTCGACGTCGAAGCACATGATGCGATCTTCGCCGAGACCAAGGGTGTTCCACGCCTGATCAACACGCTGGCAAACCGGATCATGCTGTTTGCGTCGCTGGAAGAGGCCTCGCAGGTTACCGGCGAAATGGTCGCAACCGTGATCGCAGACCAGCGCAAAGAAAACGCGACATCCGCGCCAGCCGCTGGTTCAGATGCGAGCGCTTCAGTTGGTGGTGTTGCTGGTTCCATCTCTGCGGAAGCAGGAAATCGTATTCAGCGCCTCGAGCGTGCGGTTGCTGCACTGGTGAAACGTGTGCAGGTTGCCGAGCAGAAACTGGGCGAGCATGACGAAGCGATCCACGAGATGATTGATCTCGCGATGACGGCTTATGCTGGCGAAGGCGCTAGTGAAGAAGAAGTGGTCCAACTCCACGCTTCGTAATTGCCCCACGGCTATGATGATTTGAGCGGGCTTTGGGGTGACCTAAAGCCCGCTTGTTTTTTGGGGTAAGGTGCCATCCCTCCGCCATTGTCAAATTCGGAGACATGATGTCCATTGCTGCTATGACAATCGACGTGGAAGATTACTACCATGTCCATGCGTTCAAAGATGTTATCGACCGTTCTGAGTGGTCGAGCCGTGAGTCTCGAGTCGAAAAAAACACCAACCGTTTGCTCGACCTGTTCGAGAAGGCCGACACGAAAGCGACCTTCTTCACACTAGGCTGTGTCGCGGCAGCGCATCCTCAGATCGTAAAGCGAATTGTCGCCGATGGGCATGAGCTTGCCAGCCATGGGTGGGATCATTGGGCGGTCTTCGATCAGGATCGTTTGACTTTTCTTGCCGATATTACGCGCGCGCGAGAAACCCTTGAGGATATCGGTGGCACGTCGGTCAAAGGGTATCGCGCGGCGAGTTTTTCCATCGATGAACGCAGCCCTTGGGCCTATGACGCTTTGGCCGAAGCAGGGTACCGTTATTC
>CAZXMX010000463.1:0-1578 GCA_964641645.1 uncultured Neomegalonema sp. | reverse complement strand
GGGGTCAGAGACAGGCGCTCGAACAAGGTCGTGAGTTTGAGGCCCGCACGGTGATGCAGGTCGAGGGTCACCGGGAGCAGCGTTTCCAACCCGACCCCTCCGGCAGCAGCTTGGGCGAAGGGGAGGCGTTTGGATTCTTCGTCTTGCGGGCGGTGTGCCGAGGTAATGACGTCGATCAAGCCATCCGCCAGTGCCTCTTCCATCGCCATGCGGTCTTCTTCGGTGCGGAGGGGCGGGGAAACTTTCAAGAAAGTACGGAAATCGGCGATATCGAACTCGTTCAGCGAGAAGTGCGGCACGGCGATCGAGCAGGTGACGTTGGCCCCGGCTTCTTTAGCGCGGCGAATGATGCCGAGGCTCTCAGCCGTTGAGATGTTTGAGGCGTGATATCGTGCGCGGGTCAGGGTGGCGATGCGAATATCGCGGGTGAGCATGATCGCTTCGGCTTCGGCGGGGATTTCCGGTAGACCGCGCATGGAGGCGAACAGACCTTCCGTTGCGCAGCCGAGCGCGGAGAAATGCGGCTCTTGCGGATGATGGCAAACCAGCGCATCGACCGAGCGTGCGTATTCGAGGCACCGGCGGAACACGACCGGATCGGCAATGGCGTTATCGCCATCGGTCAGCGCGACCGCGCCCGCGTCGAGCAAGAAGCGATATTCGGTCATCTCCTTGCCCTTGGCGGCTTTGGTTAGCGTTGCGGTGGGCAGAACGCGAACGGAGGAGGCGGCTTGCGCGCGGCGCAAGACGAATTCGAGGATCGCCGGTTCGTCAAGCGGCGGATCGGTGTTCGGCTGCGTGACGATGGTTGTGACACCGCCCTTGGCCGCCGCTTCACCGCCGGAACGAAAGCTCTCCTTATGGCGCGCGCCGGGTTCGCCGATGGAGACGTTGAAGTCGACAAGGCCGGGGGCAAGGGTCTTGCCGCCGCAATCGATCACCTCGGCGTCTTCAGGGATGCCGTCATTGAAGAGGCGTTTTCCCGCGTCGGCGATCATGCCGTTCTGGACCAAAAGGCCGCCCGGTGCGTCGAGACCCGTCGCGGGGTCGATGAGATGGGCATTGGTTAGGGCGAGGCGGGTCATTATCTACTTCCTCGAACGCTTTTCATCAGCTCGAATAGACGCGGCCCATCGTTTATCAGCATGAAACCGTGCCTGATGTTCGCGTTGATCCCATGCCAAAATCCAGATTTGTTCGTAAACCAAACAGTGTGGCTGTCCTTTTCCTCAATCAATTCCAGTCTGCTCCATTCTCCTTTTGGATAGGAATGAACTTTACCAGGAACGAAGAAATTTGTGCCGATTAACGCACGCTGGTCTGTGAGTGCGTACCAGGTTGTCGCTCGCTTCTTTGCGTCGTAGCGATGACGGCCAAACAGTAAAAAAGCGACATAGGACCACATCAAAATTCCCATGAATGCGACTTTCATTAGAAAAAAGGCCATGTAGCCAGCGATGAATCCAGCGATTATTGAGTAAAGTGTAAAGGCGTCGGCGTGACGAAAATGAAGCTTTGGAGATGGCCTCCCCACCCACAATAATTGTTCGGTCTCTCTGAACTCATTCGCCAACCACC
>CAZXMX010000462.1:0-1578 GCA_964641645.1 uncultured Neomegalonema sp. | reverse complement strand
GGGGTCAGAGACAGGCGCTCGAACAAGGTCGTGAGTTTGAGGCCCGCACGGTGATACAGGTCGAGTGTGACAGGGAGAAGGGTTTCCAGCCCCACCCCGCCTGCGGCAGCTTGTGCGAAGGGGAGGCGCTTGGACTCCTCATCTTGGGGGCGGTGGGCCGAGGTGATGACGTCTATCAAACCATCGGCCAGCGCTTCCTCCATCGCGGCGCGGTCTTCCTCCGCGCGCAGAGGCGGACAGACTTTCAAGAAGGTGCGAAAATCCGCGATGTCAAACTCGTTCAGTGAGAAATGCGGCACGGCAATGGAGCATGTGACGTTGGCTCCTGCTTCTTTTGCGCGGCGGATCACGCTGAGGCTTTCCGCCGTTGAGACTTGCGCCGCGTGATAGCGCACGCCGGAGAGGGCCGCGATACGGATGTCGCGGGTGAGCATAATGGCTTCGGCTTCGGCGGGGATTTCCGGCAGACCGCGCAGAGAGGCAAAGAGACCTTCTGTCGCACAACCCAGCGCCGAGAAATGCGGTTCTTGCGGGTGATGGCAGACCAGCGCATCGACCGAAGCCGCGTATTCGAGACAGCGGCGGAACACCACCGGATCGGCAATCGCGTTCTCACCATCGGTTAAGGCGACCGCACCCGCGTCGAGCAAGAAGCGATACTCGGTCATCTCGTTGCCCTTGGCCGCTTTGGTGAGCGTCGCGGTGGGCAGAACGCGGACTGCTGAGGCGGCTTGGGCACGGCGGAGGACAAATTCGAGAATTGCTGGCTCATCCAGTGGCGGGTCGGTGTTCGGCTGTGTGACGATGGTGGTGACACCGCCCTTGGCCGCCGCTTCGCCGCCAGAGCGAAAGCTCTCCTTGTGGCGCGCGCCGGGCTCGCCGATGGAGACGTTGAAGTCGACAAGGCCGGGGGCAAGGGTCTTGCCGCCGCAATCGATCACCTCGGCGTCTTCAGGGATGCCGTCGTTGAACAACCGCTCTCCGGCATCGGCAATCATGCCGTTCTGAACCAACACCCCGCCGGGGGCGTCAAGTCCTGCCGCCGGGTCAATGAGATGTGCGTTGGTGAGGGCGAGGCGGGTCATTATCTACTTCCTCGAACGCTTTTCATCAGCTCGAATATACGTGGCCCATCGTTTATCATCATGAAACCGTGCCTGATGCTGCCATTTAGCCCATGCCCAAATCCAGATTTTTGAGTGAACCAAATGGTGTGGCCCTCACTTTCCTTCACCAACTCCAGCGGTCTCCATTTATCTTTGGGATAAGAAAAAATTTTCTCTGGGATGAAGAAATTGGTACCGATCAATGCACGCTGGTCTGTGAGCGCGTACCAGGTTGTCGCTCGCTTCTTTGCGTCGTAACGATGACGGCCAAGCAATAAAAAAACGGCATAGGACCACATCAAAACTCCCATGAATGCGGCTTTCATCAAAAAAAAGGCCATGTAACCAGCGATGAATCCAACGACGATTGAGTAAAGTGCAAAGGCGTCAGCGTGACGAAAATGAAGCTTTGGAGACGGCCTCCCCACCCACAATAATTGTTCGGTCTCTCTGAACTCATTCGCCAACCACC
>CAZXMX010000461.1:0-1581 GCA_964641645.1 uncultured Neomegalonema sp. | reverse complement strand
CCTGACACCGGAAAGCTGTCGGTCTTCGAGCGCAGCTTTCCGCGCTGCATGGGGTTGGGTGTGGGCAAGGGCCGCCTGTGGCTCGCCTCGCTCTATCAACTCTGGCGGTTCGAGAATTTTCTGGAGCCGGGCCAAACCCAGGACGGCTATGACGCGGTTTACGTCCCGGTCGAAGGCCGCACCACGGGCGATGTGGATATCCATGACGTGCATGCTTGGGCCGGGCATGACGAGCCGCTGTTTGTGGTGACGCGGTTCAATTGCCTCGCGACGCTCGATCGTGAGAACAGTTTTGCGCCGATCTGGAAACCGCCCTTCATCGACCGCATCGCCGCCGAGGATCGTTGTCACCTGAATGGCCTCGCCATGAAACACGGCGCGCCCGCTTATGTCAGTTGCGTGGGAAAGACGAATGTCGCTGGCGGTTGGCGCGAGCATCGGCGCGATGGCGGGATCGTCTTGGACGTTGCCTCAGGCGAGGTGGTCGCAAGCGGGCTGTCAATGCCGCACTCGCCGCGTTGGCATGACGGCGCGCTCTATCTTGTGCAATCGGGGACGGGTGAGTTTGGCCGCGTTGATCTGGCAAGCGGGCGGTTTGAACCGATGTGCTTTCTCCCCGGCTTTGCGCGCGGGGTTGGGTTCATCGGGCGTCACGCGATTATCGGCGTGTCGCGCCCCCGCGAAGATCGGACCTTCGAGGGTTTGGCACTGAACGAGCGACTGAACGCCGAAGGCCTGTCGCCGCGCTGTCAGCTCGCGGTGGTGAACCTCGATACAGGCGATGTCGAACACTCACTGGAGATCGACGGCGCGGTGCAAGAACTCTACGACGTCGCCGCCCTATCCGGCGTGCGCCGCCCCATGGCACTCGGTTTCAAAACCGACGAAATCCGCTTTATGATACGCCCTGCCCAGATGAGGGATGGGTGAAGGACAACCCAGCGCCGCGCAGTCAAGCCATTTTCCGAACGGAGACAATTCAGCAAATAAGAAAATGGCGGAGAGACAGGCCGCCTAAAACCTGTAACGTCATGTAACCATACGAATTATTTTTCTATATACTTCATCATCTTGCCTCCTTCACTCGTATCAGGTCGTTGCGCTTCGTAACATTCAATGCGATCCTTTATGGCGGGCAGGATGGCGGATTGCATTCCTGCATATGCCGGACATTGCGGGAATCGAACCATGCCAAAGAAAGCACGAGAGTTGTCAGCGCTGGATGTTAAGCGATGGCGTGGCTCCGTTGAGCAGGCTTTACGCGAAGGCACGGGGACCGGCCTTGGCTTCAAGCTAAGGGCTGGTCGTCCTATGCCTTTTGCTCCGACGATCACCATTGAGCAGACATATATTTTTAGAGACATCATCTGATGTCAAAAACATATGAAATTTGGATTTTGAATGCCGCGTCTACTCGAAAATCACCAATACTCCACGGATCGAAGTAAAGAAAATTCTCTCAAGGGTTTAATCCCTTTCTAGCTTTCCAAATGGGTAAATTTTCAGCTAACGTTTCTATGGGAGAGTTTACAACCGGGGATTGGCGAGCGTGAGCACTGACTTACAGCTACTGCTGGAAAG
>CAZXMX010000460.1:0-1585 GCA_964641645.1 uncultured Neomegalonema sp. | reverse complement strand
TTTTCTGTGATGGTATTCATTTACTGTGTTTGCTTGAAAAGAGACCGCTCAAATGGACCTGATTTCTCAATCCGCCCGTTCAATCCGTGATCTGCTGACCAAGGGCGAGGTCAGCGGGGTCGAGTTGCTCGATGCACTGGAATCGCGGGTTTCTGCGGTGGATGGACCGGTCAATGCGCTGCCAACGCTCTGTTTTGACCGTGCGCGAGACCATGCGAAGGCGCTGGATGCCAAGCCGGTTGAGGAGCGGGGCTTATTGGGCGGGATTCCTGTGGCGATCAAGGACTTGTCCGATGTGGAAGGGGTACTGAGTACCCACGGCTCGCCAATCTTTGCTGACTTTATCCCGGAAGAATCATGCCATCTGGTGCAACGGATCGAGGACGAAGGCGGTGTCGTCTATGCGAAGACCAACACGCCCGAGTTCGGCGCAGGGGCCAACACGTTCAACGAAGTGTTCGGTGCGACGCGCAACCCTTGGAACACGGCGCTGTCAGCGGCGGGTTCTTCAGGCGGGTCGGCGGTTGCGTTGGCGACCGGGACGGCGTGGCTCGCGAATGGGTCTGATATGGGCGGGAGCTTGCGCAATCCGGCGAGTTTCTGCGGCATCGTCGGGATGCGGCCCTCGCCGGGGCGGGTTCCCGGTGGACCGAGCGCGGACCCCTATTCGACGCTGGGTGTCGAGGGACCGATGGCACGGGATGTCGATGATCTGGCGCTGTTTTTCGATGCGCTGTGCGGAGACGAGCGGCGCGCGCCGATTTCTCTGCCGCGCCCGGCGGAGTCTTTTGCCGATGCCGCCGCGCGTCGGACGAAACCATTGCGGGTGGCGTTCAGTTCTGATTTCGGCATTACTCCCGTTGATCCGGAGGTCGCTCAGATTTGCGAAAAGGCCGCGCGCCAATTCGAGGCGATGGGGGTGATCGTCGAAACGGCGCATCCTGATTTTAGTGATGCGCATGATGTCTTCCAGACCTTACGCGCGCATTACTTCGCGACTGCGCTGACCCCCTTGTTGGAGGCGCATCGCGACAAGCTGAAACCCGAAGTGATCTGGAATGTTGAAAAAGGACTGGCGCTGACCTCGGCAGAGATTGGCCGCGCCGAGATTGCGCGGGGTAAGATGGTTCAGGCGACTGCCACGTTCTTTGAGACCTATGACTTGCTGCTCTCCCCTGCGACCATCGTCCCGCCGTTCCCGGTCGAAGAACGCTATGTCACCGAGTGCAATGGCGTGACGTTCGACACCTATATCGACTGG
This sequence comes from uncultured Neomegalonema sp., assembly GCA_964641645.1. Lineage (GTDB taxonomy): Bacteria > Pseudomonadota > Alphaproteobacteria > Rhodobacterales > Rhodobacteraceae > JAHDDY01. Next base: position 324 of record CAZXMX010000460.1, on the reverse strand, counting down.
CTCGCGATTGTGTATGCCATCACCAATGTCTCGGTGCCGGCGCTGTCGCTGCCATGCGGATTTACGGAGGCTGGCTTGCCGGTTGGTTTGCAAATGATCGGCGGCCCGCGCGGCGAAGCGGCGCTGCTGTCGGCGGCGGGTGTATTGCAAGACGCGCTGGCGCTGAACCATCTACCGATTGAACCGCGTGTGGCCTAGTAAGCGTCGTTTTTGACGCGTCAGAGGGTCCAGATAAGACTTGTATTTCTCCGTCCGGATCGCTCCTATCGCTCCTAAAACGATAGGAGAGTGGGCATGGCGTGGTCAGCCGAGAAAACCGAAGTC
>CAZXMX010000459.1:0-1589 GCA_964641645.1 uncultured Neomegalonema sp. | reverse complement strand
TCCGGCCCATCTCACGTAATTTCGGCATCGCTTCGGCGGCGAACCATGTGACGGCCTCGACGTTTGGTTCATAATCCATCACGCCGGTAAAGATCACACGAGGCCGTTTGTCGGTGTAAGGGGATACGATAGACTTCGCCGCGCCCCAGTATTCGGTATCAACGCCATTGCCGACAGTTTGCGCCGGCAAGTCTGTCAACTCGGTGAATAAAGCGCACTCCGCATCCGTCACGAGCAAGTTCGTATCCGCCAAGGCACCCAAACGTTTTTCTTCGGCGCGCAGGAGCTTTGCTTCCCGTCCATAGACATGCTTCATCGGGCCTTTGGCGGTTTCACCCAAAACCCGCCATTTCTCGGAATCGACGTCGACAAAATCCATAATCGTCGCACCCGGTGCGCGGCGCAGCGCTTTCAGATAGGGCGCAGCACCGGACGAGTAGACGAATACCGCATCAAAACTGCGCTCACTCGAAACCTTCGCGACCCAATCCATCATCCCGCGTTCACGGAAATAGGCATAAGAAACAGGCTCACCCTTCGCGATTGCTTCGATGGCGGCACGATGGCGAGTCCGTCCGCGAATGTCCGCGATATGTGTTTCGACGCAATATTCATCCAGCGCGTGACGGTGTTCCCAATCGTCGGGATCATCAAGCGGTGCGCCCATCCAAATATCGTAGGTCTCGGCCAACCCTTTAAGCAGGTTATAGGCCCGCAGCTTCTCGCCTTTGGTGGGCGGGTAAGGAATACGGTGGGCGAGAAAAAGGAGCGAGGGTTTACTCATGCCATTTGTCTCGCAAGGAAAGGACCAATGACTTTGGTCGCGCCGAAGGGCAATTTCTTCCAAATCTTCACGAAGCGTGCGTATTTGGGATTGTTCGGGTTCAGGTCTGGCATGGCGTTGTCGCCGAACAAGTGGAATTGATATTCGAGCGGCACACCTTCAAAACCCCAATGCTTCTTATAGTCCGCCGCACCGGTTCCAATCTTCGAACGTCCAAAGTCAAACTTTGTGCAGCCGCGCTGAACAGCCCGTTCCATGAGGGTCCAATAAACATGGTCGAATGCGTGCAGTTTCCGGGCATCAGCATTCGCGCCCACGTAGTAAGGATAGACGGTGTCTTTGTGATAAAAACTCAGCAGACCGACCACGGGTCCATCCGGTCCCTGAACCGTCGCCACTTCGCAATCGTCGCCGAAGGCATCTTTCAATGCTGCATACCATTTCTTCGGCATGATTGGCGTGCCGAGGGCATGAAGGTTACGCGCGTAGAGTTCAAAGAACGCATCGACTGACGCACTGGCATCAACTGGGAAATCAGCTTTGATCCCCTTACGAACGTCAGCGCGTTTCTTGCGCGGGATGGCTTTGAGGCGCTCGTCAGCATCAGCAGACAACGGCGCGACATAGCTCGCATAGGTCTCGGCCTTTGTTGGCCATCCCTCAAACCGCGCCTTTTCACTGCGCAGCTCAAGGCTCTCGACCTTTCGTTCACCAGCGAGCGAGATGGCTTCACGTGACAACACTTCAGCTACGGCATCATCATCAACCAACAGGCCGCCGCCGACGGAAAAGCCGGTCGAGATCA
>CAZXMX010000458.1:0-1593 GCA_964641645.1 uncultured Neomegalonema sp. | reverse complement strand
GCGTACCAGCACCGCCATGTACGTCAGACACGGTTACGTCGTTGATATTGACCATACCAGTGTTGGTGACTGTGTACGTGTAGGTGACGGTGTCGCCGACGGGTACATTGGTATCTGAGGAAGCGACTTTGTTAATCGTAAGACCGGGGCCAGCAACGAATGGTGGCGGCGCATCCACACAAGACATACCGTCATGAGCACTGGATCGTGCCGCGCTTAAGGTTGCACCCACCGATGGCGTTCCTGTCGTAGCGTCCAAGACTTCGTAGATGGTCCCATCACCGTTAGCACTAAAATAGAGACTGCCATTGCTTGCAGCCCACGCGGCACCAAAACCGTCGTTTGCCAAGCCCGGAACTGTTATGCGTCTCGAGAAGCCCGTCGACAGATTCCAAATCTGAAGGTCGCTGTTTCTAGCACCTACGATCAGGTTGTTACCAGCGGATTCAACGTAGGCATAATCAAGGGTATTTTGAAGATTTGATGACCCAGGCGTCAATGTGAAAGGAACTGATCCCGTCGTCAGTGTCACAACATCGATGAAATTGAGCTGCCCAGAATTCCCCGAGTAAAACAACCGATTGTTGCGATCCATTGCACCGCGCGGCGATGTAATCCCGAAGTCACCGAGGTCTTCGATGTTGCCGTCGCTGCCCACCCGGATGAGGTGCCCGTCAATTGCGCCTTCTTGCCCAAGTCCATAGACGTAATTGTCGTTCAGGTTGTGGCCGGTAGCGTTATATTGAAGCTGGTCGGGACCTATCGGCGCATACACACCCGTCGCAATGTTCAGCAGCGATAGCTGGCCATCGATGACCTCGTAGAAATCCGATACGCAGCCGAAATCTGGTAACGTCGATTGAGCGTAGGCATCGTCGCCTTTCGTCGAAAATCCAACGGTCAGACAGAGCACTGCAAACAGCGAAGCGGCCTTGCGATTGCTTCCAGACATGAACGAGCCAATGGGCGCCGCAATGCAGCAACGTAAGGCGCTGACGTATCGAATCAACACCGACGCGGAATGCGCAACGTAGCGCGCGGCAGCACGTGCTCGTTCACGTGCACCCAATTTAGCGGCCGCTGGGGTCGTCAATGCGACCGGAGCATCAAAGTCTGTGGTCACCTGATGGGCAAGCGGCTTGTTGATTTTTCGCAAGGCACCATTCGCAGAGCGCGGGTTCTCTGAACTGGAAAGATCAATCTCGGCGATCCGGCGCGTCGCCCGCCGCATGAGATTCAACGGCTTTGCGACCAAGCTTACAATATGTGACATTCAGCAATCCTTTGGGGCAGATCGCCGTTCGTTTAGTCAGTGTGTGGTTTTTAAAACCTTTACAAATAAATGCTTTCTCGGGAAGAATTTCGATAATTTTTAACCATTCTCGATGGTCTGTCGCAAAATTTGTCGAGTTGACGCTCAGGTTATGGTGGCCAGCCGGGGCGAAGATTTGGTTCTTGTTGATGAGCCGGCGATGATCACGCTCAAAGGACACACTTTCCGAAAGACGTGATCCTGTTTGCGGTCTTCTTCTACGTTCGGTACATGGTGTCCCTCCATAGTTTCGAGAAGATCATGGTTGATCGCGGTGTCAC
>CAZXMX010000457.1:0-1594 GCA_964641645.1 uncultured Neomegalonema sp. | reverse complement strand
TAGTGAAGAAAGGCGATTGCCCACGCCTCCCCCCTCCATTGGGAAAGGATGACACATTCGGGGCGGACTTACCATCGAACCGTCTGTTCGAGCACCACGCATGAGGAGGGATTGTGACGACCGCTCGCAATAGGAGGTTTCTCGATGAGGCTATCTGCACCCCTTTACCGCCTGAAACGTCGCGCTAAAATTCTCTCTCGCGAAAAGATGATTCCACTCCACAGCGCCCTTGATCGCATTGCGAAGGAGGAGGGTTTTGTCAGTTGGAGCCTGCTTTCTGCCAAGGCGTCGGCCAATGCTCCCGCGCAAGCGCTGCTGTCTCGATTGGCCCCCGGAGACTTGGTCTTGCTTGGCGCGCGCCCCGGTCACGGAAAAACGGTGATGGGTCTCGAATTGCTTGCGGAAGCCATCGCGGCGGGGCGGAAAGGAATTTTCTTTAGTCTCGAGTACAACGACGCCGATGTTGTGAAACGCTTTGATGCCATTGGCGCAGCCGCGGCCCGCGATGGCACCTTTGCGTTCGACAATTCTGATGAAATCAGCGCGCCCTACGTCATGAGTCGAATGGCATCGGAACCGCGCGGTACGCTCGCCGTGATCGACTACCTCCAGTTATTGGACCAGAATCGATCTCATCCAGATTTAATGACTCAGGTTCGCTCGTTGAAGGCGTTCGCGCAGCAAAGAGGCTTCATCATCGTCTTCATCTCACAGATTGACCGATCCTATGAGATGTCGAAAAAGCCGCTGCCCGGTTTGGAAGATGTCCGATTGCCAAACCCACTCGATCTAACCTTCTTCAACAAGACCTGCTTTCTCCATGAAGGCGAAATCAGGATTGATGCGACGGGGTGATCGCTCGTTTCAGCTCTGACAATCTATCCCGCCATCACGTCCTCAAACTTGCCCTTCAGCGTCGCGAGCGTCGCATCCACGTCGGCGAGTTTATCGAGACCAAAGAGGCCAATGCGGAAGGTGCTGAAATCTGCTGGTTCATCGCATTGCAGCGGAACGCCCGCTGCGATCTGAACGCCTTGCGCAGTGAACTTCGCGCCTGATTTGATATCGGCATCATCGGTATAGCTGACCACGACACCCGGCGCACCGAAGCCCTCGGCGGCAACGCTGACAAACCCCATCTCGGCCAGCATGGCGCGGGTCTTATCGCCAAGCTCTTGTTGGCGCGCTTTTACAACGTCAAAGCCGATGGCCTTCGTTTCCAGCATCGCATCGCGGAAATGGACCAGTCCATCTGTCGGCATCGTCGCATGATAGCCGAAGCCACCGCCTTCATAGGCTTGCATGATCGAGTGCCACTTGCCGAGATCACAGGCGAAGCTGGTGCTTTGCGTATCGGCCATTCGCTTAGTCGCTTCAGCACTCATCATCACGAGACCGGAAGAGGGCGTCGAACTCCACCCCTTTTGCGGCGCACTAATCAGTACATCGACGCCGGTCGCTTTCATGTCCACCCAGATCGCACCGGACGCGATGCAGTCCAGAACGAACAAACCGCCGACCGCGTGAGTCGCTGCAGCTAGTTGGCGAATGTAATCGTCGGGCAGGATGATTCCCGCCGAGGTCTCCACATGGG
>CAZXMX010000456.1:0-1607 GCA_964641645.1 uncultured Neomegalonema sp. | reverse complement strand
GCATCGATGACGAGGATAATCGGAATATCAAGAGCTTGTGCGACATCGGCGGTCGAGCCGTGGCCCATTGGCTCATCAGACGGGGCGCCGTCGAACAGGCCCATCGCGCCCTCGACAACCGTAAACGCGCCTTGGATTTCCGCGGCGCGGGCGCGCAGATTATCTGGGCTGGCGCACCACGGATCGAGGGTCAGGCAAGGGCGACCTGTGGCGGTGGCGTGGAAGGTTGGATCGATGTAGTCGGGGCCCGTTTTGGCGGAGCCGACATCTTCGCCTGCCGCTTTAAGGGCGGCCAGTAAGCCAAGGGTCACGGTGGTTTTTCCGGCACCCGAAGAGGGTGCTGAGATGACAAAACCTTTGCGGGTTTCGCTCACGATACGTCGCGTAATTTACCCTCGCGCACACCGAGCGGGTCTAGGCTGCGCGCGGGCTGTCCGGCCATCTGGGACACCCAGTCGAGGGTTTGTCGCATGAGAGCGACGCGGCCAATGCAGATGATGGCGGGTGGAGAAAGCCTTGCTAACTCGACGTCTTCAACGGCTTTGGCGAGGGTGGTTTCTAGGACGTGCTGATCGGGACGCGTGGCATTGGTGACGATGGCGACAGGCTCGGTCGCCTCGCGCCCGCCCGCCATCAAGCTGCCGGTGATCGTCGGCAGAGTTTTCATCGACATATAGCAAACAATCACAGGCGAGGATTGTGCGAGCGCCTGCCAGTTCACGCCGCTCGGGGCGTTTCCGCTGGCGTCGTGTCCGGTGACGAACGTAACCGCTTGGTTTACATCGCGGTGCGTGACGGGAATACCGGCATAAGCCAAACCGCCAATTCCAGCGCTGATTCCGGGGACGATTCTGAAAGGAACCCCAGCTTCAACAAGAGTTTGAGCCTCTTCACCGCCGCGCCCAAAAACGAACGGATCGCCACCTTTCAGCCGAAGAACGCGCTTTCCAGCTTGCGCATGTTCGATGAGGCGAAGGGATATATCGCGTTGTTTTGGTGACGGTTTTCCGCCGCGTTTGCCCGCGTAGTCAATCTGAGTACCCGGACGCGCCCATTTCAAAATGTCTTCGCCGACCAACGCATCATAGACGATGACGTCGGCTTGCTGGATCGCATTGAGGCCATGGAGGGTCAAAAGCCCTGCGTCGCCTGGTCCCGCGCCGACAAGCCAGACCCAGCCCGGTTCTAAAACCGGCCATTCGGTGTTCTGCGGCAAGGTCAGCGGCGTTTCCATTCCCCCTGCATAAGCGGAGTTGAGCCGCTTGCGAAGACCTCATTCCGACGAAAAACTGACGCTTTCCGTCGCAGATCGCTGTTTCGTTGCATAGGGTTCAGCGGATAGAGTGAGATATGACTGAAACGCCGACCCTCAGATATGGCTGGACCACCGGGGCTTGTGCCGCCGCGGCGACGCGCGCGGCGATGCTGGGCTTGTGCACGGGTGAATTGCCTAAGGAGGTGACGATTACCTTGCCCAAGGGAGAGACGCCGACGTTTCCGGTATTGGATGCGGAGATCGGCGAGGGCTGGGCGACGGCGTTCATCGAGAAGGATGCCGGGGATGATCCCGACGTGACTCATGGCGCGTTGATTGGGGTGAAGGTCGC
>CAZXMX010000455.1:0-1623 GCA_964641645.1 uncultured Neomegalonema sp. | reverse complement strand
CCCAACCAATTTGCATCCCGACATAAACATCAGCGGCGGTAAACCGATCGCCCGCGATATATCCCGGCCCAGAGACGGCTTGCTCCAGCGCATTGCTGGCATCTTCATAGCACCCATAGCCCGCCATCATATTCTTACCCTCTGGCACCTCGAACCCAAGCGCCCGATTCACAACCGCCTGCTCAACCGGCCCAGCGGTGAAGAACAGCCAGCGATAGTAAGCGCCGCGCTGATCCAGCGGCGGAGCCATCCCCGCATCGGGAAACGCATCGGCGAGATACGCACAGATCGCCGGAGTCTCCGAGATCACCTGATCGCCGTGGGTGATACACGGAACTTTGCCCATCGGATTGATCGCCAGATAGTCCTCCCCCTTCATCGACCCGCCGTATTCCAGCACTTCGGTCTCATAAGGCGCGCCGATCTCTTCCAGCATCCAGCGGGCGATTCGACCCCGAGACATCGGATTCGTATAAAACTTCAGAGGCTTCGTCATGACTTCGCTCCCGTGATCTAATCACCCTGTTACGCTAACCCTTGACGCCTGCGGACTGAACGCGCAACTGAACAGTATGTCTGGACAAACTGAATCAAAAGAAATGGTCGTCCTGATCCACGGATTAGGCCGGACCCGCGTGTCGATGATGCCGGTCGCTTATCGCTTACAGCAAAGCGGGTTCGAGACGGCGCTTGTCGGCTATTGGTCCCTCACGCAAACGCTGAGACAATCCACGGCATCGGTCGCCCGGCAAGTCGAACGCAAGACAGCCCATTGGAAAGGCCCCGTCCATCTCGTCGGGCACTCATTGGGCGGCCTGATCGCGTTGCGACTCAAACGGGAATACCCCGAGCTGAACATCAAAAGAGTCGTCCAGCTCGGCTCACCAAATCTTGGTTCCCCTGCGGCCGATACCCTCAAGGGAAACAGCCTTGCGAGTTGGTTTTTCGGTCCGGTCCTCGCGGAACTTTCCGAAGACCTCACGCTCTCCGAACAACGCGATCCCGATGTCGCCGCGATTGCCGGGGTCAGCTCGCCAGCGGGCTTGGCCAAAGTGCTTGGCGTGGTGGGGCCGAATGACGGGTTGGTCACGGCCAACTCCGCTTGGGGGCGCGAGGCCAGCGTCCGCCTTGCCGCGCCGACCATCCATACCGGCCTGCCTCTCAGCCGTTCAGTCGCTGAGGCCACCGTCGCGTTCTTGAAAACTGGCCACGCAGAGATGGCAGAGTGAGCGATTTTATCATCGCCCCCGATCCATCGGCCCCGCGCCTGACCCGTGCGGTCACCGGCACCGATCACACCGGAGCAAAAGCAGACTTGCGCGTCGTCGAAGAACGCCCGCTCACGATCTTCCTCAATGCGCAAGAGATCGTCACGGCCATGACCATCGGCGATTACCCCGAAGAACTCGCCATCGGCTATCTGCTCAATCAAGGCATGTTGCAGCCCGACGATCAACTCACCGGGGCAGATTACGATGAAGACCTTGAGACCATTGTCATCCGTACCGAACGGGCGACCGATTACGAAGAGAAGCTGAAAAAGAAAACCCGCACCTCCGGCTGTGCGGTTGGCACCGTGTTCGGCGATATGATGGAGGCGCTCGAAGGGCTGGAACTCCCCGC
>CAZXMX010000454.1:0-1627 GCA_964641645.1 uncultured Neomegalonema sp. | reverse complement strand
TTCATCCGTTGCGTTTATTTCGAATAAGACTCATATAAGGAAAAACCCGGAGAGCGCACAATGACAGTCCCAGCCTCGGCACAGCCTTTTACAGAGCAACTACCGACTGAACTTGAAAGGGCGGCGGCGGATCAACTTCGCACGATCATCGCTCAAAGCTTGACCGGCAATAATGAGAAACCGACGTTATTCCTCCATCAACCGGATGCTGAACCGGAACCAATTACCCTCACGCCGCTGATCTCCCAAGTAATGTTGGAGCTATTGCGACACCTTGCGAAAGGCGAAGCGGTGACGTTGGTGCCAATGGGCGAAATGTTAACCACACAGCAAGCGGCAGATATTCTAAACGTCTCACGCCCACACCTTATCAAAATTTTGGATAGCGGTCAGATCGATCACACAATGACGGGCAGACATCGGCGCATCCGTGCTGACGATCTATTCGCCTATAAACGTGAACGCGATGAACGCCGTTCGGAAGCTCTAAGCGAATTGGCCGCGATGGATGGGGATACGCTCTAACGTGTTCGCTAATCGCTTCACTGCGCTTCTGGACGCCAATGTCCTCGCACCGGCTCTCACGCGAAACATGCTCTTATAGTTGGCAGAAGCACAGTTCTTCCGCCCACGTTGGAGCGAGCAAATTATGGATGAAACTGAACGAACCATTGCGAAGTTACGGCATAAGCGTGAAAGACCTGATCCGGAAGGCGATGCGAGACGCGCACGCCTTGCGATGGAACGAGCATTTGAAGATGCATTAGTGACAGGTTTCGCGCCTATCGAAGCTGGACTTGCAAATCTTCCTGATCCGGGCGACGCACACGTGATCGCAGCAGCGATTGAAACATCAGCGTCAATCATTGTTACGAACAACCTAAAAGATTTCCCGGCAGACATCCTGAACAATCATGGGATCGAGGCGAAGAGTGCGAACGATTTTCTCGCCGATACGATAGACCTTAAGCCCGAGAAAGCAGCTGAAGCCCTTGCAGTGATGCGCCTGCGTTTCAACAACCCCGAAATTGCAGCGGAAGATTTGTTACTCAAAATGGAAGCGAGTGGTATCGGCGATGCCGCTGATTTGTTGAGAGATCACATCGGCGCTCTCTAGTGCCAAAGAATTTTGGATTAGCGCGACCTGCCCACGTCGTACCGGTTCCGACGAGCCAGCCCAGCTCCGAACGCAAAGAAAAACCCCTCAGCCCAAGTCCAAGGGGCTGTACGATAACGAATATCGCTTTCTTCTAATCCCCTAAATCCACCTTCTCGTCTTCGCGGCATACTCGCGCCACTCATCCCCGAAGTTCTGTTCGATGTGGTGTTCCTCACCCGCGATAAACAAGTCCTGCAAAATCCAGAACAGCGCCATCACCGGGATCAGCGCACCAATCGAGCCAAAGCACAGCGCCGCGCCAAAGGCGAGCGTGACCATCGCGAGGTAAATCGGATTGCGCGAATACTCATAGAGGCCATCGGTCAAGAGCGTCGTCGGTTTGCGGCGCGGATGCACTGGCGTCTCAGCCTTTTGGAATTGAACCACCGAAAAGATCGCCAGCGCCATCGCGCCGACGATCATCAGCGCACCAACGGTTTTCGAGGCCATCCCGCCGAACTTCACAAT
>CAZXMX010000453.1:0-1630 GCA_964641645.1 uncultured Neomegalonema sp. | reverse complement strand
GATTCGACCAAGGCTTCGGCGCAGCGACCGGGGGTGACATAGCCGCCAGCCTCCATCGCGGCTTCGTAATCGGCGGCGAACTTCGCGTAATGAGCGGCGGTTTGCTCTAGAGAGGTCAGTTGGTAGATATCGTTGAAGAAATCGTCGGGTTTTGGCATCGGGTACTCCTTAGGGACATCCTTGCGGATGCGTTGAAGGAGTCAAGCTACGGCGGAGGCTCTACCCATTAGTTCCAGCTTAGCGGAAATGGTCCTTCACGGTGTCGATCGACCATGTCCATGCCATGAAGGCGGCTACGATCCCGAGGCTGTGCAAGAAAACCGCCGTCAGCACGCCTGCTATGAACAGCGCGCATTGGATCAAACTAAGCTCTACTTTGCCAATTAAGCAGGTGCCGGACCCCGGCATTACCATGAAATTAGCTAGAAAAGGCAAGTTAATCATCGTTGGATCCACCATTTTCCGGGACGGATTCCAGCCTACACGAGTCTCATGATGATTGAGTTAAGTACCACGTGTAGTCCTCGTGCTTTTCCACCGTTCGAAGGAGTCAAGCCGCCGCCGAAACCCCAAGCCATCCATCCCATGATGCTTTCGCCCGTTCCGTGTACGCCCGCGCCCGTTCACGCTTGCCTTTGCGCCCTTTGCGAATTTCGTCGGTGAGCGGGGGGAACAGGCCGAAATTGGCGTTCATCGGCTGGAAAAGCGTCGCCTCGGCCCCTTGTGTGATATGATTGAGCAGCGCCCCGTGCGAGGTGTCACGCGGCGGCAGCACAGGCGTCTCGCCCCGCGCATCAGCGGCGGCAAACCGTCCAGCCAGCAATCCCATCGCTGCCGATTCCACATATCCCTCGACCCCGGTGATCTGACCGGCAAAGCGCAAACGCGGATCAGCTTTCAAGCGCATCGACTCGTCCAACAGAGTAGGGCTGTTCAGGAAGGTATTACGATGAATCCCGCCCAAGCGCGCGAACTCCGCGTTCTCCAGACCGGGGATTGTGCGCAGCACTTCGACCTGAGCGCCATGTTTCATCTTGGTCTGGAAACCCACCAAGTTCAGTAACGTGCCCAGTGCGTTTTCTTGTCGCAACTGCACGATGGCGTGAGCCTTAACCGTAGGATTATGCGGATTGGTCAGACCGACAGGCTTCATCGGTCCCCAGCGCAACGTTTCTCGCCCCCGCTCTGCCATCACTTCAATCGGCAGACAGCCCTCGAAATAGGGCGTGTCTTTTTCCCAATCTTTGAATTCGGTCTTGGGTGCGTTGATCAAAGCATCAATGAACGCCTCGTACTGCTCGGCATCCATCGGGCAGTTGAGATAGGCTTTCTGCTCTGCTTCTGTGTCGCCCTTGTCGTAGCGCGATTGGAACCACGCTTTGCTGAGGTCGACGCTCTCGGCGTGAACAATCGGTGCAATGGCATCGAAGAACGCGAGGCTCTCGGTTCCCGTCAACTCGCCAATCGCCTGTGCCAAGGGTTCGGACGTCAGCGGTCCCGTTGCGACAACAACGTTACCCCATTCTGCAGGTGGCAGGCCCGCAATCTCTTCGCGCTCTATCGTTACCAGTGGGTCGGCTTCCAGCGCAGCGGTCACCGCCGCCGAAAAAGCATCCCGATCCAGCGCCAA
>CAZXMX010000452.1:0-1630 GCA_964641645.1 uncultured Neomegalonema sp. | reverse complement strand
GATCGTTTTGACGAACTTGAGTTGCGGTTGGGCGCCCTTCGGGATCGCTTGTAAGAAACACCCGAGACGAACTTTGATCATGTCCGAGGACAATGCCTTGGCGTAGGAGACCAAACGATTGGCCGCTGCACTGGAAAATTCTGTCGGGATGGACGACGATTTGCCCCCCGGCACGCTTCTGGGGCACGGCAAGTATTGCATCGAGTCCGCCCTCTGCAGTGGCGGGTTTGGGATCGTTTATCGTGCTCGTGACAAAAACGAGGCCGTCTTCGCGATCAAGGAATTTTTTGTCGAGGGTTTCTCATCGCGTGCGCCCGATGGAACTGTACTCACTCCGCCGCATTACGCCGCCGAGATCAACGAACTCAAATCGCTGTTCGGTGAAGAAGGCTGGTGGCCGGGTCTTCTGAGCCACCCGAATATCTTGCGTGTGCTGGACTACTTTGAGGAAAACAGCACCGGATATATCGTCTTAGAATATATTGCGGGAGCCGATCTCCAAGACATTATGGAGCACCACCCTGATTGGTTGGAACCGCATCAGATCGTTCAAATTGCGACTATTCTTTGCGAAGGATTGCACTACCTGCACATGAACGGCGTCGTTCACGGTGATGTCTCGCCTGACAACGTGATTATGCGCGGCGCGGAAGACCCCGTTTTGATCGATTTCGGATCTTCGCTCTTTACCGATGACAGCGGTCCGGTCAACCAAGCGCCCGCGAAACTCCGAGCGATTAAAGAAGGGTATTCTCCACCTGAGCTTTATGATCGGCGCGTCTTTCCAACATCCGCGAGCGATATCTACTCTTTGGGGGCGACGCTGTATCACATGGTCGCCGGAGCTGCGCCTGAAAGTGGAAACGCCGGGGTCGAGAGAAGCAAGATCGAAGGCGAATTGTCACAGCACTCTGAACGATTTGACCGGCGCTTCCTTCGCGTCATATCGGCTGCGCTTTCCCAGAAGCAAGAAACACGCCCGACGGCAGCCGAATTAAACCAAGTTTGTCGCTACATCTTAGCGCAGTCCGTGATTCCTTCACCCCGCCTTCAGTGATTGTCGCCTAAGTTAACCCATACCGGTCAATGCCGGTGCCAACGAGATGAAAACGGTCCTATGAAAATTGGTCTTGAACATCACAACGAGCTAGACTCACTGCGCAAAGTCTTCAGCGAACTTGCCGAGATTTCATCGGGCGAGTTTGTTGGTGCGTTTGAAAAAAAGCTCAACGATGTAGACGAATGGAAGGCCCGTGTTGCCGCCATCGGACAGGTCAAGGCCGGAAAATCATCGACGTTAAACGCCCTGATCGGCGATATTGGGTTCCTCCCGTCTGATGTGAACCCTTGGACATCCGTTGTGACGAGCATGCGGATCAATGTGCCCGGCGATCCAGAACGCGGTGCTCGTTTCGAATTCTTTGATGAAGCCGATTGGGACCGTATTATCAATGGCGATCCCCGCGTTCGCGATGCAGCCAAAGAAAACCTCCCCGGTTTTGACGCCGAGGTTCTTCGCTCGCAAACAGAAGAAATGCGCGAAAATGCCGAACGACGCCTCGGGCGCTTTTATCATTCTTTGCTCGGCTCCAAGCACGAATACGACATGCTCTCATCCGATCTCTTGCAA
>CAZXMX010000451.1:0-1656 GCA_964641645.1 uncultured Neomegalonema sp. | reverse complement strand
GCAACAGCATACGTGTAGGCGCGGGCGGAGTTCATCGCCGCGTACATATCGGCGACTTTGCCTTGCATCAGTTGGAACGTGCCGATGGGTCGCCCGAATTGTTCGCGCTCATGAACATACGGCATCACCACGTCGAGGCACGCGGCCATGATCCCGACAGGGCCACCTGACAGCACCACGCGTTCATAATCGAGACCGCTCATCAGGACGTTGACGCCCCGCCCCTCTTCGCCAAGCACATTCTCATACGGCACTTCGCAGTCTTCGAACACCAGCTCACACGTGTTCGATCCCCGCATTCCCAGCTTGTCGAGTTTCTGCGCCGTGGAAAATCCGGCCATGTCTTTTTCGATCAGAAACGCGGTCATGCCGCGCGGACCACTCTCCAAATCGGTCTTGGCGTAGACCACCAGCGTCTCGGCGTCGGGACCATTGGTGATCCACATTTTATTGCCGTTGAGAATATAGCGGTCGTTGCGTTTATCGGCGTGCAGCTTCATCGACACGACATCCGACCCAGCGCCCGGTTCGCTCATCGCGAGGGAGCCGACATGCTCGCCAGAGATCAGTTTGGGTAGGTACTTTGCTTTTTGCTCAGGGCTGCCGTTGCGCCGGATTTGATTGACGCAGAGGTTCGAATGCGCGCCATAGCTGAGGCCCACCGACGCCGAAGCGCGGCTGATCTCTTCGACCGCCACGCAATGGGCGAGATAGCCCATGCCCGCGCCGCCGTATTCTTCTTCGACGGTGATGCCGTGCAAACCGAGGGCGCCCATTTCTTCCCAAAGCTCGGAAGGGAAATCGTTGGAGGAGTCGATTTGCGCCGCCATCGGCGCGATGCGTTCCTGCGCAAATTTGTGCACCATGTCACGCAGGGCTTCGATCTCTTCGCCCAAGGCGAAATTCATGCTGGCGTGGAACATGGGGACCCCTTTATCATCGCGTTGCAAAGAAGAGTGATGCGTAAGTTACGTTAAAGTCAATCGCCTTGATTTTTTATCGATTTCACAGATAGTTATCTGAGAGTTCGTTCTTCAATTCCGACCACAAGGGGCCATCATGACCGAAGCCATTGCCATCGTCTCTGCCGCCCGCACGCCGATGGGTGGGTTTCAGGGTGATTTGTCGGACGCGACCTGTCCTGAACTCGGCGCGGCGGCTATTCGCGCCGCTGTTGAGCGCGGGGGGATCGCGCCGGAAGATGTCGACGAAGTGCTGATGGGCTGTGTCTTGCCCGCCGGTCAGGGGCAAGCGCCCGCGCGTCAAGCCGCATTGGGTGCGGGTTTGCCGCTGGGGGTGCCTTGCTCGACACTCAATAAGATGTGCGGCTCGGGTATGAAGACGACGATGGTCGCGATGGATCAGCTTCGCGCCGGAAACGGCTCGGTCGTCGTGGCAGGTGGCATGGAGTCGATGACCAACGCGCCCTACCTGTTGCCGAAGATGCGCGGCGGGGCACGGCTGGGCCATGTCGGCGCGGTCGATCATATGTTTCTCGACGGGTTGGAGGACGCTTTCGATCAGGGGCGTCTGATGGGCACTTTCGCCGAGGACTGCGCCGAGAAATATCAGTTCAGCCGCGAGGCACAGGACGAGTATGCGCTGCGGTCGCTGGATTGTGCATTATCCGCCCAGAATGAAGGACGGTTTGCGGAT
>CAZXMX010000450.1:0-1657 GCA_964641645.1 uncultured Neomegalonema sp. | reverse complement strand
GGCGTGCCCTATTCAGATTGGGGCAGCAATGCCGTGAAGGGCTGGCATCAGGTCTTCTTTTATGACCCCGATGGAAATGTCATCGAAGTCCATCAAATCGTAGACGCGGACTAAATCTGAAGATCATGGAGACTTGAATGCCCGACAAACCGGTTCTGTGGATCACGCGAAAGCTCTCAGACAAGACGATGCAACGCGCGGCGCAAACCTACGAGGTGATCGCGAACCCGGACGACGGCACCTTTACCGCTGACGAAATCGTCGAGATGAGCGGCAAAGTCGATGCGATCTTGCCCTGTCATTCTGAGACCTTCGACGCCGCCGTCAGCGCGCGGCTATCAGAGCGGGTCAAGATCATCGCGAACCATTCCGTCGGCGTTGATCATTGCGATCTTGAGGCGCTGGGCGCGCGGGGGATCGTTGTGACCAACACGCCCGACGTTCTCTCCGATGCGACGGCGGAAATCGCCATTCTTCTGATGCTCGCCGCCGCACGCCGCGCCAGCGAAGGCGACCGCCTCGTTCGGTCCGGGGAATGGAAAGACTGGAGCCCCAGCTTCATGGTGGGCCGACAAACCACCGGCAAACGCTTTGGCATCATCGGCATGGGCCGCGTCGGGCTTGTTGCCGCACAGCGCGCCCGCGGGTTTGGAATGACGATCCACTATCACAATCGACGCGAAGTCGCCGAGGCAGGCGAGGCCACCTATCACGCCAGCGTCGATGCCTTGCTGCCGCATTGCGATGTGCTTTCGATTCACTGCCCAGTGACCGATGAGACAAAGGGCATGATGACCCCCGAACGTCTCGCGCTCCTCCCTGAAGGCGCCATCGTTGTGAACACGGCGCGCGGCGGCGTGATAGATGATGAGGCGTTGATCGCTGGATTGAAAGCCAACCGCCCTTGGGCCGCTGGGCTCGATGTCTTCAACGACGAACCCGAAATCCACCCCGGCTATCGCGAATTGGATAACATCTTCATGCTTCCGCATATCGGCAGCGCAACCCAAGAAACCCGCGATGCGATGGGCTTCCGCGCGCTCGACAATCTCGATGCCTTCTTCGCTGGGAAGACACCGGGGGATCGGCTGAACTGACAGGCCGAGCGTCGGACGTTTCCTAACAACCTGTTAACGCGGTAACCTTTCGTTAAGGCGCTGTTAACTCTAAATGCTCTACCGCTTTGCCACAGGAGCAATGCTCCGATCATACCAATAGGAGAACGACAATGGGTCTAGGTGATATGCTTGGCGGGATCGCTGGCGGCGGCGACATTATGGGCATGCTCAGCGAAAAGGGCATCGACGCTTCGGCAATCGAAGGAATGGATGTTGGCGGCGTGACGTCCTTCTTGGCGGATAAAGGCATCGACCTTTCTATGCTCGAAGGCATGGGCCTGTCGGTCGAAGACATCATGGCTAAACTGACGGGCGGCTAACCGCTTCGTGCTTCAAAACCGGGGCGCGGTTTCGTGCCTCGGTGACTTTTCAATCGACCCTTTGGTGGTCGACAGCTTTCCATTCCCATTTTCTCAACAATGAATTACACCCGCCGCGTCGGAAGGCTGGACGGTCGCGTGCGTTTGACTCCTCGGAGGAGGGCGTTCGAGGAAAGTCCGGGCTCCATGAAGGCACGGTGCCGGGTAACGCCCGGCGGG
>CAZXMX010000449.1:0-1665 GCA_964641645.1 uncultured Neomegalonema sp. | reverse complement strand
CTGCGCGCCGTGACCTCGACCGACGGGATGACGGCGGATTACTACCCGTACCCGCACGATTTCCTTGGTCGAACCGCGAACCGGATCATCAATGAGGTCAACGGCATCAATCGCGTCGTCTATGACATCACGTCGAAGCCGCCGGGAACGATTGAGTGGGAGTGAGGAAGGGTGCGCGCAGCGTATCAATCGGTCCAGTGGACCGATTGAACTGACGAACGCCCCGAGCTTCGCGAGTGGCAACGCTAAATCGAAGCCGCCATGTTCTTAGATCAGGAGCCTGCCGTGTTGATCTCACGAAGCGATTCGATCCCTTGCACTTGCTCGCTTTGCGGTTTGCTAAAGTCGGCATGCACAGGATCTGGAAAGTGATCGAGCCCGGCACCGGTCGCGACATCAATACCCGCCCCAATCGGTCCGCCAAACAGAAGGTTGCCGCCAACAGCCGCCCCAACACCCGCCGCTGCAATGTCTGAGACAACTTCGATAGTCCGAGTCTCGTCACCATTTGAGAACGTCGCGGTAAAATCACCGCGTCTTGGGAAAATCATCGTACAGGGAGTTGTGCAGGACTGGCCCGTCGACGTTTCGATTGACGCTCCGACAGGATTTGACGTGAACCTGACTTCATTCGTTGACCCGCGCGTAATCGATGCGCAGCCCGAAACAATCGAAAGGGCGGCGAGCGACAGAATAAGTTGAACGTGCATAAGTTCTCCATGATCGACAAAGGCGAGCAACGGTTACCCTGCTTCCTACCGGTCATTCAAGCACCGAACTCAGTTGAGGGCGGATTCGCCGACCACACGAGCCTTCCCCCTTGTGCTGCGGCGTCTTATCTATGCCGATATAGAAGTCCAGCAGGGAACGCGAAATGACGAACATGACAGGCAAAACGGTACTCATTACCGGCGCAAGCCGTGGCATCGGCGCGGCAACCGCACGCGAATTTGCGGCGGCTGGTGCAAATGTGGTTCTTGCAGCTCGCACCGCGTCAGAGATCGAAGCACTCGCAGCCGAGATCGGCGAAAGGGCATTGGCCGTGACTTGCGATGTCAGCCGCTTTGGTGACGTCAGTGCGGCGGTCGAAAAAGCCGTGTCCCACTTCGGCGGACTGGATTTTCTCATCAACAATGCGGGCGTGATCGATCCAATTGCCAAGCTGGAAGCATCTGATCCCGAGGCGTGGGGCAAGGTCATCGATATCAACGTCAAAGGCGTTTATCACGGCCTGCGCGCGGCCATTCCTGCCATGAGCGGCGGGGGTGTGATCGTGAACATCAGCTCGGGAGCCGCTGGCGGCGCACTCGAAGGGTGGAGCCACTACAACTGCTCGAAAGCAGCCGTTTTGAGCCTCACAAAAACTGCCGAGAACGAAACGCCGGACGCGATCCGGGTGGTCGGCCTCAGCCCCGGCACGGTCGCGACCGAAATGCAGACGGTGATCAAAGACTCCGGCATCAATGTCGTCAGCCAGCTCGATTGGTCCGTCCACATCACGCCAGAATGGGTCGGGAAGGCCTTGGTATGGCTGTGCAGCGACGACGCGAAAGAGTTCCGTGGAGATGACGTTTCTTTGCGCGATGAGGCAATTCGGGCTCGGATCGGCTTGATTTGAATCTTTTTGGCATCACACCAACTGTTTGCAACGTAAAATTCGCCTCT
>CAZXMX010000448.1:0-1665 GCA_964641645.1 uncultured Neomegalonema sp. | reverse complement strand
GTGGCTTTGACCATGTGCCGTTCGGCGATCACGACGCGCTCAAGGCCGCGATCACTGACGAGACCGCTGCGATTATGATTGAACCCGTGCAGGGTGAGGGCGGTATCCGTCCCGTGCCGCCGCAATGTCTGCGCGGCTTGCGCGAATTGTGCGACGAGCATGGCATCTTGCTGATCTTCGATGAGATCCAAACCGGCATGGGCCGAACCGGAGCCTTGTTCGCTCATGAATTGGCGGGCTGCACGCCTGACATCATGGGCGTTGCGAAAGGCATCGGCGGCGGTTTCCCGCTCGGTGCTTGCATGGCGACCGAGCGCGCGGCATCCGGTATGACGGCGGGCTCGCATGGCTCGACTTATGGCGGCAATCCCCTCGCGATGGCCGTAGGAAATGCGGTTGTTGACGTCATGACGGAAGAGGGCTTCCTCGCGCATGTCTCCGAGATGGCGGGCTTGCTGCGTCAACGCTTGGCGCAAGTGCAAGACGAGTTCGGCGACGTGATCGAAGAAGTGCGCGGTGAAGGCTTGATGTTAGGCCTCAAGCTCAAAGCCCCGAACGGCGCGTTTGTCGAAGCGGCGCGCGCGGTCAAACTCATCACCGTTCCAGCGGGCGATAACGTCGTTCGATTGTTGCCGCCGCTGATCATCGAAGCCGAGCATATCGAGGCTGCCGTCACGGCGATTCAAACCGCCTGTGAAGTGATGCGCGCCGACGCATCCGTCGCGGCGAAGTAGGAGCAGGTCATGGATGGATCTAATCCCCGGTCCGCAGGGACCGGCACGGCGAAGCATTTCCTTGATTTGCACACCGTTGATGCTGCCGAACTGCGCGGCATCCTCGACGATAGCAAGGCGCGTAAAACGGCGCGCCTTGGCCTCGGCAAGGTGCTGACAGACACGGATGCGCCGCTCAAGGGCAAATTGCTCGCGATGATCTTCGAGAAGCCGTCGACCCGCACGCGCGTCTCGTTTGATGTCGGGATGCGTCAGCTCGGCGGTGAAACCTTGTTGCTCTCGGCCAATGACATGCAGATCGGGCGCGGCGAAACGATTGCTGATACCGCGCGGGTTCTCTCGCGCTACGTCGACGCGATCATGATCCGCTGCAAAGGCCACGATATGCTGCTGGAGATGGCGGAATATGCCAGCGTCCCGGTTATCAATGGCCTAACCGATGACTCGCATCCATGTCAGCTCATGGCGGATGTGATGACGTTCGAAGAACATCGCGGTCCCATCGCGGGTAAGAAAGTGGCGTGGTCAGGTGACGGCAATAACGTCGCAACCAGTTGGGTCCATGCCGCGCAACGTTTCGGCTTTTCCCTCGATCTGGCCTGTCCCGAAGCTCTTATGCCCAACGCGGATGTCGTTGCTTGGGCGCAATCGCAAGGCGCGCAGGTGCGGGTGACCAATGACCCCTATGACGCGGTTGAGGGCGCGGATTGTGTCGTGACCGATACTTGGGTCTCGATGAACGATCCCGAAGAGGCGCGCAAACTACGCCATAACCAACTCACCCCGTTCCGAGTCGATGATGCATTGATGGCGGCGGCAAAGCCCGATGCCATCTTCATGCACGATCTTCCGGCGCACCGGGGCGACGAGGCAACCGCGAGCGTCATGGATGGCCCGCAATCGGTGATCTTCGATGAAGCTGAGAACCGCC
>CAZXMX010000447.1:0-1709 GCA_964641645.1 uncultured Neomegalonema sp. | reverse complement strand
CCAACGGGACACGGCTGAACGACCATCCCATCGTTCGATCAATGTTAGATTTCCTGGGGAGGACGCGACCGGGGCCTGTGCGGCAAAAGCCAAAAGTGCGGCGATGGCGCAAACGGCGAATTGCACCCCGGCCAACATAGCAGCGCGGGCAAGATCGAAGTCATAGCTGGCGGCTTCATAGATCGCGAGTTCCAGTGTTGTAGCCCTCGGTCCCCCGCCTAACGCCAGAGCGACGGCAAAGCTGGTGGCGCATACGAGAAAGACCAAAGCAAACGCGCCGGGCGCGCTGGCGCGGATCGCGGGCCATTCGATAATTCGAAACAAAGCTCGACCTTCGATACCAAGCTGAGCCGCGACACGCCATCGCTCAGCCGGAAGTTCCGAAAATCCTTGGAGGATAAGCCTCGCGGCGAGCGGTAGATTGAAGAACACATGGGCGATAAGAACGCCCGGCATTCCGTAGACGTTCAAGCGCCCAAGCCCGGCCCATTGCATTGAATCGGCAATCCAGCCCGACCGACCCCAAACGGCGATAATGCCCAGAATGGCAACGATGACTGGCAAGAGAAATGGAGCGCCCAACAGGCTAGTGAGCGTGTCGCGCCCGAAAAACCGACGTCGCGCCAATGCTCGTGCGAGGGGGATCGCGAGCAGCACGGAGAGCGCGGCAGAGAGGAACGCCTGCTTCAGCGTAAAGACCAGCGCTCTGATGTCGGGTGTCGTTAAACCACCGGCTTCACCGCCATGCGAACCGACAACCACCAAGGCCCCCAAGGTCAGCATCAACAGCAGCACCAGTGCGATGCCGCCGCCGATGGTTACGCGAAGGGGGAGAGGCTGTGTCACAGCCCTTACTGGCTGAGAGCGTCGAGCCAGCCCTTCAAGGCTTCATCGCGAATTTCCGGTGTCTCTTCGACTGCGTATATCAGGGATTTTTCCGGTGAGGCCAAGGCCTCGAAAGCTTCGGGCAGATCATCGCCGGTCTTGTAAGCGGGATACATCCAATTCGTGGTCGGGATGATCGACTGAAATTCTTTGCCCGCCATAAAAGCAAGGAACGTGCCGGCCAATTCGGATTGGTCGCTTGATTTCAGTTTCGCAGCGACTTCGATCTGCATGTAATGGCCGTCCGAAAAAGCGGCGGCACGTTTGGTCGAATCTTCTTCCGCGATGACATGGTATGCGGGGGATGTTGTGTAGGACAACGCCATCATGGCTTCGCCTTCGAGGAAGGCTGAATAAGCCTCCCACCAGCCCTTCGTGACCGTGACAATGCGCGGCGACAGCTTCGCCCAAACCTCGTCAGCTTCATCGCCGTAGACATGCTGAACCCAAAGCATCAGACCCAAACCGGGTGTCGACGTGCGCGGGTCTTGAATGACGATGGTCACATCGTCGGGGGCATTCAGTAATTCGTCAAAACTGGTCGGTGCGTTCTTCAGGCGGGTTTCGTCATAGACGAAGGCGAAATATCCCCAGTCATAGGCGGCAAACGTGTCGTCTTCCCATCCACCGGGAACCGCCGTCTCTGGCAAGTCGAGTCCATGGGGGCTGAAGAGTTCCGTTTCGCGCGCTTTGGCAACAAGGTTCGCGTCAAGGCCAAGTACGATATCCGCGTCGCTTCGTTTGCCTTCCAGCCGCACGCGCCCGAGCAATGCCGCGCCATCACCCGCAGCAACAAAGTTCAGGTCGCATTCGCAGGTCGCCTC
>CAZXMX010000446.1:0-1729 GCA_964641645.1 uncultured Neomegalonema sp. | reverse complement strand
TGATCCAACGCGAGAAAACCGGACGTGGACAGCACATCGACATGGCCTTGCTCGACACAATGACCTCGGTCTTGGCGAACCAAGCCCAAAGCTATCTTTCGACCGGAAAGTCGCCTCAGCGCACCGGCAACTATCACCCCGCCATCGCGCCCTATCAATCGCTGCAATGTGCCGACTATCCCGTGATCGTCACGGTCGGCAATGACGGACAGTTTCGGCGTTTCGTCGCGGCCCTCGGTGCGCCCGAGATGGCCGATGACCCGCGCTATCTGACCAACGCGGATCGGGTCAGCAACCGCGATGCCTTGACCGAAGCCCTCGCCGCGCTCTGCGGAAAGATCGAGCGCGATACGCTGCTCGAAACCTTAGAGGCGGCGGGCGTCCCGGCGGGGCCGATCAACTCGGTGGCCCAAGCCTTTGAGGACCCGCAAATCCAGCATCGCGGCCTCGTCGTCGATTTGCCCCATACCGGTGTCAAAGGCGGCTCGAAATCCTACGTTCGGACGCCGGTGAAGTTCTCCGAAGCTGAACTCGTCCTAAACCGAGGCGCACCGCGTCTGGGCGAGCATACCGATGAGATTCTCAGGGAGATCGACTGGAAAAACTGAACACCGTTCATTTTTTTCTTGAACACCGTTCAGAATCATGTATCTTGCTCGTTGTGAACATTGTTCATGGTAAGCGGAGAGAGATCATGCTTCAGTCTGTAAAATTATTGTCCCGAGTGGCGGTCCTGTTGGCTGCGGCGGGTTCTGTCTCTGCTTGCACCGCCACGATTGAAGAGGGCTTTGCGGCCACCAGCCGCGCCATCGATTGTGCCATTGTCAGCACGGCCCCGGCGTCAACGCCGTCGCTCACAGCGGACTGTGCGACCCACCCGGCGGCGGGTTAGCGGCGGACAGCCCGAAACCCGCCATTTGCACCAGCAAACCGCGCGCGCCTTCGACTTTTTGATGGCCTCAAGACGTATCGGGTGCCTCGTACAGCACCCGTTTTGCCAGCGTGTGACATTCGGCCAGCACCGCATCTACTTCGTGTAAGGGACGTCGCCGATACCCAGGCGGAAGGCCGGGCCGCATTGGCGTTAAGTTCGGCTGCCCCGTCCGCTGAAACCGTCGTTCCAACCGCGCTTGCAGGGTCACCATGCGCAGCGCTTGCTTGGGCAAGTCGTCCAGCGCAGCCTTCAAAGCATTCAGCCGATGACAAATCGCCTTCGCGCTCATGTCTTCGCTCACGGGGCGGTTCTGACGTTCCTGATACGCATAAAGATCACTGCGATCATAAATTGGATCATCCGACCACATATCCGTAATCCGAGGCCCCGGTCCTGTCACCCGCTTGGGTTTGTTGGGGTTCAGGTCAAACTGTTTGCGCGGGTCGATCAGTTTGAAGGGCGGCGGGGCAGAGGACGCGCGCGCCTCTCGCGGAGACTTTTGCTTCGGCCGAGCGGATTGGGCCGCCCGCTGCAAGAGGGGCGGCGCTTTCGTTCCCCACACAAAGACCGCCACAAGAACCAGCCGCCGGAGCGCCGATTCCGAAGGTCGCAAAACAAACAAGACCGTCCGCCACTTATGCCGAGGCATCCTCTCCATCGAGCCTCCGATCTCCAAGCCCAACCAAGTGAACAGCCACGCAATACTACGCTGCAAAGCCTGTTGATTGAGTTGAAGCGCCAGCGTCCAGTCCATCCGATGTGCGATTTCCAGTTATTGAACATAAAGTGAACAAA
>CAZXMX010000445.1:0-1734 GCA_964641645.1 uncultured Neomegalonema sp. | reverse complement strand
GAAAGCTGACCGAATACGCCGAGCGACCGATTTTTATCTTCATGCACCATCCGCCTGCGCTGCTCCATTCGCAGTTCGATGACATTGGCCTAAGCAACCGCGCCGCATTTCTCGATGTCATCAAAGGGTCAACCGTCCAGCATATCTTTACGGGTCACGTCCACCGCCGCGCCTCCGGCGTTGTTGCGGGAGTACCGTTTACAACACTGCAAGCCGTCTCGTTCCAAGCCCCCGGCCCGGGAACCACTTGGGATTGGGACAAGTTCAGCCCAACAAAAGAACCGCCCGCCTATGGCGTCATCTATATTGATGGGGATGACGTCACGGTCCAAAGCGAATTGTTCTGTGACGCCGATTTTGGCTGGATCGACGAAGTCTCCGAATAGGTTTGACCCGTTACACCAACCGATCGCCGATCAGGAACTCGGCGGCTCGGTCGAGGCGCAGGTGGGGCGGGCCGAAGCCGGGGCGGCCTGTTAGGATTGGTGGCGCGAAACGCATGAACTGGTAATCTTCGGACAGCCATCCGGTTTCGCGATCCACCGCAGCGTTGACGATCTCAGCGGCATTGGCAGGGAGGGTCCCCGGAAAGACCGCGACTTCTTCTCCGGTCTTCGGGTCGCGGCCTCTGACGCAGTCGAGGGTTTCGCCGTCTTGGGTGACAGTTTGTTCGACAGTCGCGCGCAAGGCCGCGAGCGCCATCGCTTCGACTTTCGCTCCATTATAAGCGGCTTTCTCCACGCTCTCGCGCAGCAAGCTGCTCAAGATTGCTTCAAGGCGGTCATGCTGCGAATGATGAATGTGATCGGCTTTGGTTGCCGCGAACAGAAGGCGTTCGATCTTCCGGCCCATCAAGGGCGCGAGCCAACCGTTCTCACCATGACGGAAACAAGAAAGAATGTCGGTCAGTGCTTTTTTCAGATCGCCAATCGCACGCGGTCCGGCGTCGATGGCGTCGAGGGCATCAATCAGAACGACTTGTCGGTCGACCTTGGTGAAGTGATCGCGGAAGAACGGTTTGACGACAACGCGCTTATACGCTTCGAAACGTTCGGCCATCAATTGTCCGAGGCCCTCGCCGCCGAGCATTGGGGCAAACGTCAAAGCGGGAGAGCCGTCGAGATCGCCGGGCATAAGGAAGCGTCCGGGTGAAACGGCGGTCAGGCCCGCCGCACGCGCTTGCTTGAGGTAATATGCGAACAGGCGCGCGCCTTCTTTGGCGACCATCTCATCAGCGGGGGCTTTCGCGGACAGCGCGTCGGCCCATGCGAGGAAGGGGCCCGAGAAAGGCGTGCGCTCTGGCAGACGCGCGGAGATCAGGGCCGCAGCAGACCAATCCGCCCAGCTTTGCGTCATGAGCGGTAGATCGAGTAGCCACTCGCCGGGATAGTCCACGATATCGAGATGAAGGATGCCGGGCCCGGTCAGGCTCTCGCTCAAGCCGCCAAGAAAACCAGTGCGGCGATAGCGCAGGGAAAGGCGAACCTCGCTAATGCGCCAGGTGCTCTCGGGCCACTGCGGGTCGGCGCCGGAGAGTGCGGCGAGGTGTTCTTCATACTCAAAACGAGGGATGTCGGGGTTGGGCTGCGGGCGGAGCATCGCGGCTTCGATCCGGCGCTCGCCCTCGGCGGAGAGCAGGGTCATCCGGCCCCGTTGCATCAGGTTCGCGAGTAGTGAGGTAATGAAGACGGTTTTGCCCGCACGGTTCAGACCCGTGACGCCGAGCCGAAGGCG
>CAZXMX010000444.1:0-1750 GCA_964641645.1 uncultured Neomegalonema sp. | reverse complement strand
CCGGATGGCGCGATCTCAGCCACGACGAACGCCATCACTTGGCGCGCCGGACAATCGGTCGTCCATTGCTCAGGCGCGACAGAGGTTTTGGCCTTGGCCAGCGCCGCCGCAGCCGGGGCAACAATCGGTGGCTTTCATCCCATGCAGAGTTTCGGTGACCCCGAGATTTCCGCACAGGCCCTCACCGGATCGACGATCACCATCGAAGCCGATGAGCCGCTGAACGGTACTTTAATCACCATAGCGGAAAACCTTGGCTGTCGGATCAATCACCTCCCCGAAGGCAAGCGTGCGCTCTACCATGCGTCGGCGGGCTATGGCTCTCAATTCGTGAATGTCTTGCTGGCCGAAACCGCAACGATCTGGCGCGACTGGGGCGCGTCGGAAGAGGACGTTGTTCGAGCAATCTTGCCAATGATCCGAGGAACGCTGGATGCCATCGAAAAAGATGGCATCGCTGGAGGCATGCCCGGCCCCGTGTCACGGGGAGACGAAGAAACCGTTGCTGCACATATCGATGCCTTGCGGGCGATGGGCGACGAACGCCTTGCCTTTTATCGAATGCACTGCCAGCAAACCGTCGATCTCGCCGAGGACGCAGGGCGAATCGATGCGCCAACAGCGACGCGGCTACGCGACAGCCTGAACAACTAGGCCTTACCCAGCGGCTCCAGCCTCCATCGCCACGGCAATCTGAGCCGCCAACCGGGCATTATTTTTGATAAACGCGATGTTGGTTTCCAGACTGCGTCCATCCGTCAACTCGACCATCCGCGACAGAAGGAACGGCGTTACGTCTTTCCCGGTGATGCCCTGCCCTTCAGCCTCGGTCAACGCGGCCTCAATATGGATTGCGATCTCACTCGCCGGGATTTCGCTTTCCGTTGGCACGGGGTTCGTGACGAGAACGCCGCCGCGTATTTCCATCGCCGCACGGGTTTGCGCATGGGCGGCGATCTGCTCGGGCGTGTCGAGACGGATCGGCGCTGACAGACCGCTGTCGCGCGACCAAAAAGCCGGCAAAGTATCTGTGCCGTAGCCAATGACCGGCACGCCTTGCGTTTCCAACACTTCGAGCGTTTTCGGTAAATCAAGAATGGCCTTCGCCCCAGCACAAACGACAATCACATCGGTCTGCGCCAACTCCAATAGGTCTGCGGAAATATCGAACGACATTTCCGCCCCGCGATGGACGCCGCCAATACCCCCCGTCGCAAAGACCGAGATCCCGGCCAAGCGCGCCGCGATCATCGTCGCCGCCACGGTGGTCGATCCGGTTAGGCCGCGCGCGATAGCATGAGCGAAATCAGCGCGGGAGAGTTTCAAGACGTCTTTGGTTTGCGCCAAACGCTCAAGCTCGCTGTCCTCAAGACCAACATGCAAAGCGCCATCCAGCACCGCCATCGTCGCCGGTTCCGCCCCTTCCCCGCGAACCACCGCTTCCACCGCACGTGCCGTTTCCACATTCTGCGGCCAAGGCATTCCATGCGTGATGATGGTCGATTCCAGCGCAACCAACGGCTTTCCGTCAGATTTTGCATCCGCAACAGCGCGCGAGAAAACAGGGGTCATGATGAAACTCCGATGGCTTGCGCGAGATCAGCGCGATACGGTCCGTCCACCGCGAGAATGGCGCGGGCGGCCCCGATGCCGAGTTGGACCGCGTCCTTCAAGGGTCGTCCTGCGCCAAGAGCAAAAAGGGTCGTCGCCGTCAAGGCATCCCCCGCTCCAGTCACGCTTTTCACCTCAG
>CAZXMX010000443.1:0-1757 GCA_964641645.1 uncultured Neomegalonema sp. | reverse complement strand
ATCTGGGACGCAATAGACGTTGACGATAACTGGGCGCCATTTGAGAAGAAGCTGACGGAGATCGAAGCGGTTCGTCAGGCATATCAATAGCTTCTTCCGACAACGGACTCGCGTTTAGAGCGCATTTGATGTAATTGCTCTGTATGCGGATGTTGTTTGACGCCTTGATCCTTTCACTTCTTTCGGTCTCAGCGGTCCACGCCGGTGCTTGGACGCAGCCAAAGGGCGAAGGGCAAGCAATCGTCACGCTGGCCTATTCATTCGCTGGCGATGCATTCGATGAGGATGGGCGAGCCGTTGCCGTAGAACCGTTTGAGAAGTACGAGCTCCGCGCATTTGCCGAATATGGGCTGACAGATTGGGCGACGTTGGTCGTCCAGCCGGAGGTGCGCTTCAAAGGGCAGGGCGACGAGAACAGCGAAGGCTTGGGCCGGTTTGATCTCGGTTTACGGACGCGACTTTGGCATGATGACTATGCTGTTGCCTCGATCGAGGGGAGTGTTAGTGCGCCCGGCCAATCGGACGAGTTGGCTCCGCTGAACGGTGGGGATACGGATTGGGAACTGGAGGCGCGGGCGCTTTACGGGCGCGGGTTCGACTTGTGGTCACGTCATGGCTTTCTCGATCTACAGGTCGGCTATCGTCATCGGTTCGATGAGCCCGCAGACGAGGTGATCGCAGATTTGACCCTTGGCCTCGATATCACGGAGCGCTCGTTAGCTGTTGTGCAGAGCTTCAATCGCTTTTCTGTCGGCACGGCTGACTTCCCCTTTGCGGATACCCAAGAGCATAAGATCGCTGTGAGTACCGTATATCGGATCGATGATCGGTGGTCCTTGCAGGCGGGTAGTCAGTTGACCGCGTATGGACGGAACGTTTTACGGGAGCAGGGGTTCTTTGTTGCGCTGTGGAGCAAGTTCTAGCCGCCCTTTAATTGGGGAAGCAGGTAGACCTCGCTGGCCGGTGGAATGGTTTGATTGTGCGAGTTTTGATAGAGCACGCCGTCGATAGAAACAGCGATGCCTTCGGCTGCGATGGGTTCGAGACCCGGATGGGTCTCGACGAGTTTTCTGAGCAGTTCGCCGACGGTCTTTGCGTCAATCTCTACGCTGTCTTTGCCATCTGCGAGGGGCTTCATCGAGCCCCATAGCTTAACGTCAAGCATTCGCCTTGATCGCGGCAAGGACTTTGGGTGGGGACATCGGAATTGATGTCATGCGTTGCCCGCAAGAACCCTTGATTGAATGGGCGACCGCAGCCAAAGGCGGGACGATTGGCGTCTCGCCGACTCCGCGCACACCATAGGGGTGGCCGGGATTAGGGATCTCCAAGATTTGAGTGTCGATCATCGGAAGGTCCGATGCAACGGGAATGCGATAGTCGAGGAAGCCCGCGTTCTGGAGGCGTCCATCGTCGCCGTAGATGTATTCCTCGTTGAGCGCCCAGCCGATGCCTTGCACGGCACCGCCTTGAAACTGTCCCTCGACATAGTCGGGGTGGATGGCCTTACCCGCGTCTTGAATGACGGTGTAGCGGGTTATGGTCGTACGGCCTGTCTCTTTGTCGACTTCGGAATCACAGATGTGAGTGCCGAAGCTGACGCCCGCACCATCCGCATTGATCTCGGAGTGGCCTGAAATGGGGCCACCGGTACTGCCCGAATTCGCTGCGATTTCGGCAAGGGGCAATGGTTCAAAACTTCCTGCATTGGCCCCCGCAGGATGCGCCGCGCCGTCTTTCCATTCGACGGCCTCAAC
>CAZXMX010000442.1:0-1762 GCA_964641645.1 uncultured Neomegalonema sp. | reverse complement strand
ACGCCGTAATGGATTGGTCATCCCTGTGCGCGACGCTCAAACGAGGCTGACAGAGAGCAGGATGACGAGGCATGGATACCCGATTAAACGGGACGGCGGAGGCGCACGCGCCGCTTTCTTCCCCAATGGCAGCGAAAATCGAACGCGCTGCAAAAGACTATGGCTGGCGCTTTAACGACCGCTCGGCTGACGCATCAACCTCGCTGCGTGTTTGCGGCGAGTGGAGCGATTACGAACTGACCCTGCGCATGATCGAAGACCAAGACAGCATCGAGGTCCGCTGCGTCTTTGCCCTCGCCCCGCCCCGCGAACGCTGGGTTGAGGTCGCGAAACTGGCCGACAGCCTGAACCGCAGCTTTCATCGCGGTTTGCTGGAATTGCGCATTGATGAAGATCATGGCACCTATACCGACTGGGTGCCCATGGCAGGGTCGCATGATCCGTCGAACCTCGACGTGATCGAGGCCATGCGAGCGGCGGTTGGAACATGCGATATGCTGCTCTTCCCGGCGTTCCACTGCGTTGCATGGGCGGAAATCAATGCGGAGACCGCTCTTGACCGCCTCAACTTCGGACCAGCCAGCTTCCAGCTCCACTGATTTATCCGCGTTCACACCCGAGCGGCCTTTGCTGCTGCTCGGCTGTGGAAAGATGGGCGGCGCTTTGCTCGACGGGTGGCTTGCGAACGGGCTGGACCCGCGCGCGACGACCATTCTGGACCCCTTCCCCAGCGATGCGCTCAAGGCGATTGACGGGCTGAGTCTCATCACCGATGGCGTTTACAGCGGCCCCGCGCCCCGCGCCGTCATGCTAGCGGTCAAACCGCAAATGATGGATGACGCCCTGCCGAGCGTTTCCAAGATGGCCAGCCCCGACACCCTCTACATCTCGATCGCTGCTGGGAAACCGCTGGCGTATTTCGAAGGCATTCTGGGCGCGGCAACCCCCGTAATCCGCGTCATGCCCAACACCCCCGCCGCCGTCGGTGCTGGCGCCTCCGCCCTCATCGCGAACGAGGCCTGTTCCGCCGAAGACAAAACGCTCGCCGCCGCACTCACCGATGCTGCCGGTATCTCGGTCTGGCTCGACCACGAGGACCAGATGGATGCCGTCACCGGCGTCTCCGGATCAGGCCCAGCCTATGTATTCCACATGATCGAAGCCCTAACAGCAGCGGCAGAAGCCGAAGGCCTCGCCCCTGATCTTGCCTTAGCCTTGGCCCGTCAAACCGTCATTGGCGCAGCAGCCCTCGCCGGGGCCAGCCCCGAAACCGCAGAAACCCTGCGCGTCAACGTGACCAGCCCAAAAGGAACGACCGAAGCCGGGCTCGTTGCGTTAATGGACTCTGAATCAGGCCTCACTTCGCTGATGCGAAAGACGGTCTCAGCCGCCGCAAACCGCAGTCGTGAACTGCGTTCTTGATGAAATTGTTGCAGTGCACACAAAAACTCCTTGACCTTTTTGTTGCGATGCACAATATTGGCATCAACAGAGACACAAAAGCTGATTTGTTGGAGAACTGATATGACCGCCGATAAAAACTGGTTCGACCCGAACACCTACGTTGAGATGATGAAAAGCGCTGACATGACGAAGATGTTCGAAGGCGCAACGGTTCCAGGCTTTGACACCGAAGCTGTCACCGACGCTCAGAAGAAAAACGTTCAGGCTTTTGTCGACGCCAACCGCGTTGCGGCTGAAGGCTATCAGTCGATGTTCAAAAAGCAGGTTGAAGTGATGCAAGCGAGCATCTCTGAAATCA
>CAZXMX010000441.1:0-1762 GCA_964641645.1 uncultured Neomegalonema sp. | reverse complement strand
GATTAAGCGCAAGATCAGTGCGCTTCGGCCCAACTTGACCCCTTGCCGCCATCGACAACGAGCGGCGTGGTGAACTTAATCACTGGCTCGCTCGCGTTTTCCATGACGGTGCGAACCGTGTCGATCAAAGCATCCGCTTCGCCCTCTGGCGTTTCAAAGATCAGCTCATCATGCACTTGCAACAGCATCCGGGCCGAGAGCTTCGCCTCGCCCAGCGCCGCAGGAATACGGATCATCGCGCGGCGGATCACATCGGCGGCGGTGCCTTGGATCGGCGCGTTGATTGCGGCACGCTCAGAGTATCCGCGCATCGGGCCTTTTGAATTGATACCCGGCGTATGGATGCGCCGCCCAAACAGGCTCTCGACATAGCCATCGCGTTTTGCGCGTTCCTTCATCTCGGTCATATAGTCTTTGATGCCGGGGAACTTCTCGAAATAGGTGTTGATGAACTGCTGCGCCTCACCGCGAGGAATGCGCAAGTTCCGCCCCAACCCATGACCGGAAATGCCATAGATCACCCCGAAGTTGATCGCCTTCGCCTGTCGCCGGATTTCAGGCGTCATCTCGTCCAGCGGCACGCCGAACATCTCGCTCGCGGTGGCGGCGTGAATATCTTGCCCGTCATCGAAGGCTTTTTTCAGCGCGTCGATCCCGGCGATATGCGCGAGAATGCGCAACTCGATCTGCGAGTAATCGAGGCTGACCAGAACATTCCCCGGCTCGGCAATAAAAGCCTCGCGAATTTGGCGACCTTCTTCTGTGCGCACAGGAATGTTTTGCACATTCGGCTCGGTCGAAGCCAATCGCCCCGTGGACGTCGACGCCATCGAGAACGAGGTATGCACCCGGCCCGTCTCTTCGTTGATATGGTTTTGCAGGCTGTCGGTGTAAGTCGATTTCAGCTTGGAAACGCTGCGCCAATCCAAAATCCGTCGGGGCAGGTCGTGCGTCATCGCGAGGTCTTCGAGCACATCCGCACCCGTTCCCCACGCACCCGTCTTCGTCTGTTTACCCCCCGGCATCGACATCTTGTCGAACAAAATTTCACCGAGTTGCTTGGGCGAGCCGACATTGAATTTCTCGCCCGCCAACTCGTAAATCTCATCCTCAAGCCCCGCCATCTTTTGCGAGAACCCGTTGGACAGCCGCGAGAGCATATCGCGGTCGACTTTGATCCCGTGCATCTCCATTTCGCGCAGGATCGGCGACAGTGGACGCTCTAATGTTTCGTAGACCGTCGTTGCACGGTTGGTGACCAATGATGGCTTGAGAATTTTCCACAGGCGCAGCGTGACGTCGGCGTCCTCGGCGGCATAGGGCGCGGCCTTGTCGATGGGCACCTTGTCAAACGTGACCTGAGATTTTCCGGTCCCAATCAGCTCCTTGATTGGGATTGGCTTGTGGTTCAGATGCCGTTCAGACAGGGCGTCCATGCCATGCCCGCCTTGCTCGCCCGACGCTTGCGCGTAAGAGATCAGCATGGTGTCATCAATCGGCGTCAGCCAAATGCCGTTGCGCCCCAGAACCTTCATATCGTATTTCAGGTTCTGCCCGATCTTCAGGATCGACGGGTCTTCAAGCACGGGTTTCAGGATCGCCAGTGCAGCATCCAACGGCATCTGCCCATCGGCCAGTTTGGCCTCGCCAAAAAGATCGCCGCTGTCTTCGCCATCGGTATGCGCGAGCGGAATGTAGCACGCGGTTCCCGGCTCCACACACAGCGACACGCCAACCAGATCAGCGACCATTTCATTCAGCG
>CAZXMX010000440.1:0-1793 GCA_964641645.1 uncultured Neomegalonema sp. | reverse complement strand
GCGCCCGATCCTGATTGGGGCGAGCA
The DNA here is from genome assembly GCA_964641645.1 of uncultured Neomegalonema sp. Classification (GTDB taxonomy): domain Bacteria; phylum Pseudomonadota; class Alphaproteobacteria; order Rhodobacterales; family Rhodobacteraceae; genus JAHDDY01. The sequence goes on along the minus strand of CAZXMX010000440.1, from coordinate 1,767 downwards.
GGTCGTCGCCTTCGTTGTCACGCGGGACGGAGAATCGGTGCCGGAGGCCGAACTCGATGCGCTCTGCCGCAAACGAATTGCCCGGTTCAAACGTCCGAAGCGATACATCCCGCAGACAGCGTTACCCAAGTCGGCGTACGGGAAAATTTTGAAACGAGAACTACGGTTGTTATTATGAAACACGGGGCATTTTGGCCAACATATCAATGGCACTGGCACTGTCGATGCGGTTGATAACATCGCCATGACTTCCAGCCCTTTGAGCCAAGATCGAACGGGATCGTCCGAGTACCCCTTAAAAACGGAAAAACGTAAGGAAAACTTGGACATTACCCCCTGAAAGCGGGTAGTCTCGTGATCGTGAAAAGCCCAGTTTTCAAGCCTTTTGACCAACGACGATATCGCGCTGATTTGTGCGAGGATTCGGTGTGAGTATCGAGCTGTATCAACTCGCGCTGTTTGCCCTCGCCTTCGCAGTGATGGTCGTTTCTCCGGGGCCGTTTGTGGCCGCGATTGCCGCGCGCTCTGCCGCGTTCGGGTTTCGCAATGGCTTCATGATGGCGTTGGGAGCCTGCATCGCAGAGTGCGTCTATGTCGTCCTGGCCGTGTTCGGTCTGGCGGCGCTGGCAGCGACCCATGCTTGGGCTTTGGAACTATTGCGCTGGGTTGGGGCCGCTTGGCTGGTTTGGATTGGCTGGACCCTACTGAGCAGCCGCGCGAGCGTTGTGGATGCCGACGGCAAAGCGCCGAGCAACCCAAGCTCCGTGCGCGCGTTCTGGGGCGGGGCGCTCATCAATCTTGGAAACCCGAAAGCCGCCTTGTTCTACATGGCAATCTTTCCGGGCTTTTTTGACATGACGGCGCTTGGCGCTTGGGATGCGGTGGCGATCCTCGCGGTGACGCTGCCCATCGGATTAGCATTGGACACTTCCTACGCTTACGCAGGCGCGAAAGCGCGAACCCTTCTTAAGAATGATAAATCGGTGCAGCGGGTGAACCGTGCCACCGGAGGCGTGATGATCGGCGCAGGTGCCGTCATCGCGGCGAGCTAGACGAGAGAACAGACATGGCTGAAGATACAATCCCCGAAGGCGCGGACCCCGAAACATACGGCGCGGATAGCATCAAGGTGCTGCGCGGGCTGGAGGCCGTTCGCAAACGCCCCGGCATGTATATCGGCGACACCGATGACGGGTCTGGCCTGCATCACATGGTCTATGAGGTCGTCGATAATGCGATTGACGAGGCGCTCGCCGGTCATGCCGACCGCGTGATGGTCGTGCTGAACCCTGACGGGTCGGTGATGGTCGACGACAACGGGCGCGGCATTCCTGTGGACATCCACGAGGAAGAAGGCATCTCCGCCGCCGAGGTCATCATGACCCAGCTTCACGCGGGCGGTAAGTTCGATCAGAACTCCTACAAGGTATCGGGCGGTCTGCACGGCGTGGGCGTGTCGGTCGTGAACGCTCTGTCGGACTGGCTGGAGCTGACGATCTGGCGCAACGGCAAAGAACACATCTGCCGTTTTGAGCATGGCGAGACGGCAAAATCGCTCGAAGTGGTCGGCGATGCCGAAGGGGGGCGCAAAGGGACGCGGGTGACTTTCCACGCCTCGGCTGCAACCTTCACGATGACCGAATATAACTTTAAGACGCTGGAACACCGCCTGCGCGAGTTGGCGTTCTTGAACTCCGGTGTGCGTATTTTACTGCGCGACGAACGCAGCGCCGAGCATGTCGAGAGCGAGCTGTTCTATGAGGGCGG
>CAZXMX010000439.1:0-1796 GCA_964641645.1 uncultured Neomegalonema sp. | reverse complement strand
ACGGAGAGTTATCCGAAAAACGCCCGTTCGGGATATTCAAAACGCATCGCGTGGACGGACTCGACCGAATACCGCCAATGGAAAGTCGAGTTCTACAACCGCCGCGGTGATCTGGAAAAATCTCTGACGTCGAGTGGCTATCAACAATACCTCGGAAAATTCTGGCGTCCGGATTCGCTGCTAATGCAAAACCTTCAGACCGGAAAATCAACCGTGCTGAACTTCCCCTCCTATCAGTTTAACGCGGGTCTGAAGGAAGGCGACTTCAACGCCCAACGTCTGCCTCGCCTGTCGCGGTAAGATTCCTCATGGTCATTGGAGGCCGTGTTCAATGTTGAACGCAAAGCAATGGAAGCGACATAGAGAAATGATCTCGTCCGATGCCGCTGAGACAACGTCGCCGCGTCGCGGTGATGAGCGCCGCCTTGCCCCCACGGGGCGGCGCTACTTATCAAAATTCACCGCAGCGATTCTGCTCACGTCCGTCGGGGCGTCTCCGTCGATGGCCGAGGAGTCGTTTCTCGGCAATGATGCCGTGTCCTTTTCCGGCTCCGTCGAAGTTGAAGGTACTTTTTTCGCTGAAGACCCTCGCTTCGCGGGTCAAGATGACAACTTTGTTTCGACAGCGGTGCGGTCTCGATTGATCTTGGATTGGGACGACACGTCGTTCGGCGCTGACTCGGCCTCCGTCACCATTGCGCCGTTTCTTCGTTTTGATCCGCAAGACAATGAGCGCACACGCGGCGATTTTCGCGAGGCGAAAGTTGATTTGCGCTTCGGCGATACCGACGTGACCATCGGCAACGACTTTATCTTCTGGGGAAAAACTGAAGTCGATCAGATCGTCGATATCATCAATCAGACTGATGGTGTCGAAGGAACCGACGGCGAGGATAAACTCGGCCAACCGATGATCCGCGTCAGCCGCTTGGTCGATATCGGAGAGTTCTCCGGCGATGTCAGCGTCTTCTATCTCCCCTATTTTAGAGAGCGGACCTTCTTGGGCGAAGAGAGCCGATTGCGCGGTGGCGCGATCGTGGACAGCGACGCGGTCCGTTATGAAACCAGCCAAGAAGAATGGACGCCCGGTTTCGCCGCTCGGCTTGCCGGATTTTACGGCGACTTTGACATTGGCGTCTCTGCTTTCCACGGGCTTAGCCGCGATCCGGCGTTCGAGGCAAACCCGGCTTCCTTTGATCCGGCAACAGGCGAGTTTGATCTGCGCCCCGTTTATGGTCGCATCACCCAACTTGGCTTTGATGGACAACTCACCTCCGACGCCACCCTTTGGAAAGCCGAAGTCATTGGACGCTTGGATCAGCGCAATCTGTCCTTTGAGCGAGAAAACTACGTCGCGGCCATTGCCGGGCTTGAGCACACCTTGTTTGGCATCGCCGACAGCAACGCCGATCTTGGTCTGATTGCCGAATACGCTTACGACTCGCGGGGCGATGATGCGTTGACCGTTTTCGAAAACGACGTCGTCTTCGGCGCGCGCTTGGCACTGAACGATACCCAAGACACATCAGCTCTTTTCACCGCAGCGGTCGATACCAGCACCGCCGAAACATTGTTACGGATCGAGGGCGAAAGACGCATTGGTGAGATTGCGAAACTCTCAGTTGAAGCAGGCGCTTTCCTCAATACAGATGAGGACTCGCTGGCAGACGACTTGCAAGACGATCACTTCCTGCGGGCAACGTTGGCGGTGTTCTGGTGAACGAGCAAATCGAAAATCAGGATGACCCGCGTTGCCATATCTTGCGGCACGCCATCGATCTATTTTCGCATTACGG
>CAZXMX010000438.1:0-1800 GCA_964641645.1 uncultured Neomegalonema sp. | reverse complement strand
GGCGGCCTGTCAGAAAGGGCTAAAGGTTCGCTTCACAACGGCCGCTGCGCTGGTTCATGAGATGATCGAGGCTGTCGATGAGCGCCATCTGCAGCGGCACCAAAAACAGCTGGCGGCCCAGGACTTACTGATTATCGACGAACTGGGTTTTGTACCCCTTAGCAAAACCGGCGCTGAATTGCTCTTCGAGGTAATATCTCAGCGTTACGAGCGCGGATCAATCATCGTCACGTCAAATTTGCCATTCGATGAGTGGACCGAGGTGTTTGGATCAGAACGCCTGACCGGGGCAATTCTTGATCGCCTATCTGCATGAAAGCCGCCAGCACCGACGCGCATCGTCAGGCCGTATTCTATGCAAAATGCCCGCGCCTGATTCATGAGTCCCGTTCGGTTACGAATCAAACGATCGCGGATGCGATGAAGAGCTTGCATATCGACCTGCTCTTTGGTTCTCGCCTGAACAAATCGCATCGTCGGTCTCGTGACTGCTTCTGCGATCGCTTCCGCATCCACAGCATCAGTCTTGTTCGATTTGACGTAAGGTTTGACGAACCGCGCAGGGATGATCTTTGCGTCATGGCCAAGTTCGATGAGTTTGCGTGCTAGCCATTGTGATCCCGCGCAGGCCTCCATTCCAATCCGGGCCGCCGGTGCTGCGGCAAAGAATTTGAGCAGGGTCTCACGCGAGAACTTCGTCCGTTGGATCGGCGCGCCATCTTTATCGACTGCTGATACGTGGAAGACCTTCTTGCTAATGTCTATGCCGTAGGCAACAGCTTCGGCTTTGGGTTGAGTACGCATCACTTCAGCTCCTTTATAATGCTCCGGACACCAGTTTGGCACCGGTGTGCGGAGCGGACCATCCCATTAGTGGTGACGCCCGCCGCCGGAAGGCAAGCCGTGGCTCATCTTTGCGAAGCGCATGGGGTGAGCGAGCGTCGGGCGTGTGATGTGCTCAGTGTTGATCGATCGAGTGTTCGTTACAAAAGCGTTCGACCGGACGATGAGCATCTGCGCGTGGCTATGAGGGAGGTGGCGGCTGAACGCCGCCGCTTTGGTTACAGGCGCATCCACGTGATGCTGGAGCGTCAGGGGATCGTTATGAACCAGAAGAAGTTACGTCGGCTGTATCGCGAGGAAAAGCTGCAAGTGCGCAAGCGTGGCGGTCGTAAACGGGCTTTGGGAACACGCAGACCGATGGTTCTTCCCAGTTGCGCTAATGAACGGTGGAGCTTGGACTTTGTGTCAGACGCTTTCACAGATGGCCGCCGGTTTCGGGTTTTGGCTGTCGTTGATGATTACAGCCGCGAATGCCTGGCGCTCGTTGCTGACACGTCCTTATCGGGCTTACGTCTGACGCGAGAACTGGACCTGATCATGACGCAAAGAAGCAAGCCTCGCACGATTGTCAGCGACAACGGCACCGAGATGACCAGTACGGCGGTGCTGAACTGGTGTCAGGAAACCGGCATTGAATGGCACTACATCGCTCCCGGTAAGCCACAGCAGAATGGATTCATCGAAAGCTTCAACGGCAGCTTCAGGGACGAGTGCTTGAACGAGACGTTGTTCTCTTCGCTCTCCCAAGCACGCCAGCAGATCGCTGAATGGAAGGAGGATTACAACAGCCAAAGACCACATTCATCACTGGGAAACATCACGCCCAACGAATTCGCCATGAAAATGGGTTTGCAAAAACAGGCTGCATGAGGCCAAAAACCAACCGACGAATTCTCCAAATAGCTGGAGGGAAGTTGGGTCTCAGGTCACAGGTACTGAAACATAAGGAAAAATTCT
>CAZXMX010000437.1:0-1803 GCA_964641645.1 uncultured Neomegalonema sp. | reverse complement strand
CACGCCTCAGCAAAGGCGGCATCATCAATCGGGCTGAAACGCTCAAGTTCAAGTTCGACGGCAAAGAATACGCGGGTCATCCCGGCGATAGTCTGGCCTCCGCGTTACTCGCCAATGATGTGAAGATTGTCGGGCGCGGTTTCAAATACCACCGCCCTCGCGGCGTCATGAGCGCCGGGCAAGAAGAAGGCGGTGCAATTCTGACCGTTGGGACAGGCGCGCGCCGCGAGCCGAACGTGAAGGCGACGATGCAGCCGCTCTATGGCGATCTCGAAAGTTTCGGTCAAAACGCTTGGCCCTCGGTTGCCCTCGACGTTGGTCGGATCAATGACCTTGGCAGTCGATTCCTCGGCGCTGGTTTTTACTACAAGACTTTTTTTGGTCTTCGCGGCGGCACCAAAGACTGGATGCTCTTTGAGAAGTTGATCCGTAAGGCTGCTGGCATGGGCGTCGCCTCGCGCGAGCCGGACCCTGCACATTACGAAACCGCTCATGCGAGCTGCGATGTGCTGGTTGTCGGGTCTGGTCCAGCCGGGATTGCGGCGGCCCAACAGGCCGCAGAAGCTGGGCTTGATGTCATTTTAGCTGAACAGGACTTCACGTTCGGCGGCGACTACCTTTCGCAACCGGATGGCGCGAGCCGAGCCCTTGAGGCGATCCGCAAGCTTCGGGATCGCGGCGCAACCACCATGCTTCGCACCCAAGTTTTCGGTCTCTACGACGGATGCGTCGCGGGCATGATCGAGAGTGTCACAGATCAGGAAACCGGGATGCAGGTGCGTCAGCGCATGTGGATCGTAAGGCCCCGTCAGATCATCATTGCGACCGGTGCCATCGAACGCCCCGTCGCCTTTGGCAACAATGACCGCCCCGGCATTATGGGTTCATCGGGACTTCGTAGCTATCTCAACCGCTACGCAATCATGCCGGGACAAGAAGCCGTCATCGCGACAACCAACGATTCCGGATATGTCACCGCTGCAGATTTGAAAGCCGCCGGCGCACGGGTCACGCTGCTGGATGCCCGAACGCATGGGCCGGATGCACCTGAAGGCGTTGAGGTTTTGCGCGGCCGCGTTCCGGTGAAAGGCGAAGGCTATTCGGAGTTGCAAGGCTTACAAATCGGAAAAATTTCTGAAGCCGGCGAAGTACGCGTTGTTAAATCCATCGACTGTGATCTTGCCGCAATCTCTGGCGGTTGGTCTCCGGTGGTGAACTTGACGTCGCATCGGGGCGTAAAGCCGATTTGGAATGAAGAGCTCGATTGTTTTTTACCCGGCGAAACGAACGAACCGATCAAAGTCTGTGGATCTGCGGCAGGCCTATGGGACGAAGAAGACTGCGCGGTGTCCGGCGCGGCAGCAGGCGTAGAGGCAGCACGCGATATCGGTGTCACCGCGCCGGTTCTCGAAAAACCTGAACCGCGCCGCACGAACACGCCAACGATGGCACTCTATGAAGTCACGCTACCCGGCAAAAAACTCAAATCCTTTGTCGACCCTCAACATGACGTGACGACCGGCGATATTCGCCTCGCCCATCAAGAGGGCTTTGTCTCCGTCGAGCATATGAAGCGGTATACCACGCTCGGTATGGCAACCGATCAGGGCAAGGTCGGCAATGTAATCGGCATCGCACTGATGGCCGCCGCAACCGGCGCGCCCGTTTCAAAAACCGGAACGACGACCTTCCGTCCCCCGTACTCGCCGATTTCGATTGGGGCGCTTGCCGGGCGAAGCGTGGGACAGCACTTCCGTCCGAACCGGCTGACGCCTCTCGACGCGTGGAATAAAAAACACAGCG
>CAZXMX010000436.1:0-1813 GCA_964641645.1 uncultured Neomegalonema sp. | reverse complement strand
TCCGCCCGGTCGGTCGCTTTTTTCTAACCGCGTTGTCTGTTTGTCATTCCCGCGCAGGCGGGAATCCACTTCACCACGCTTGCACGCGTTCGCAGGTTCTATCGAAGTCGATCCCCATGCGCGGAGGCACCGATGCCTAGTCGCACCTACCTCGACTGGAACGCCACCGCCCCTCTACGCCCGGAAGCCCGTGCCGCAATGATCGAGGCGATGGATGTCGTTGGCAATCCATCCAGCGTCCACACCGAAGGCCGCGCTGCAAAGATGATCGTCGAAAAAGCTCGCGAGCAGGTTGCGGCGCTGGTTGGTTGTGCGTCTGAAGAGGTGGTGTTCACGAGTGGGGCGACCGAGGCTGCGGAACAATCTCTTTCTATCGAGGTTTGGAATGTTGGTCGACCGGCGGTCGAGGGAATGACGCGACCAATGCATGTACGTTTGGAAGGCGTGAAATTCACCGAACATATCGTAGGAACCGAAATTGAGCATGATTGCATATCGCCTCATTTGACCACGGACGCTGGTCTGCGAGTGTTTCGCAATGGTCAAGTTTCGTGGGCCGGCGTCGATGAGACGCTTGCGGCCCTAGTAAGAGATCGGCCACACGTTGTTCTCGCAATCCAATCCGCGAATAGCGAGACAGGTGCTTTGCAACGGATCGACAAATTCCTTGACGCTATTTCAGAGAATTGGCTTGTCGCTCTATTTTCCGACTTCGTTCAGTCTGCTGGGAAAGTGCCAATCAATTTTTCACGCGAAGCGATGATGAGCGGATGCCTTTCGAGTCATAAGTTCGGGGGTGCAAAAGGTGTGGGCGCTCTGGTTCGTCGACTGGGTTCCGTGCCCGAAGCTCACCCTTTGATTCATGGTGGTGGGCAAGAACGTGGTCAGCGCTCCGGCACGGAAAACGTCATCGGCATCGCGGGTTTTGGCGCCGCCGCCGAAGCCGCACAGCGCGACCTTGATGGAGGCGCATGGGAGCCCATCGAAGAACTGCGTAACGACCTCGAAGCCGCGCTCCGCGATTGCGCGGGCGACGACCTCACGATCTTCGGCGAAAGCGCCCCGCGCCTGCCCAACACTTCTTGCTTCGCCATTCCGGGTTGGAAGGGCGAAACCCAAGTCATGCAGCTTGATCTTGCGGGGTTTGCGGTCAGCGCAGGCTCGGCGTGCTCTTCTGGAAAAGTCGGGCCGTCCCGCGTTCTGAAAGCCATGGGCTTTGACGACAACACGGCATCATCGGCCATCCGGGTCAGCATGGGGCCGACCACGACAAAAGACGAAGTCTCACGCTTCATAGATGCGTGGACCAGCCTATATAAACGAATGAAAACGCGCGCCGCGTAAGCGGCCCATCTCACGGGAACGGATAATATGTCAGCACATGCTGAAGTTCAGGTCAAAGAAGGCGTCGACGCCGAAACCGTCGATCAGGTTAAGGCGCTGTCCGGTGCGTATAAGTACGGCTGGGAAACTGACATCGAGATGGACTACGCGCCGAAGGGTCTGAACGAAGACATCGTGCGCCTCATCTCTGAGAAAAAGAACGAGCCACAATGGATGCTTGATTGGCGTCTCGAAGCGTATCGCCGTTGGCTGACGTTAGAGGAACCCGAATGGGCGATGATCGACTATCCGAAGATCGACTTTCAGGATCAGTATTACTACGCGCAGCCGAAATCCTTCGAGGAAAAGCCAAAGTCCCTCGATGAGGTCGATCCCAAACTGCTCGAAACCTACACCAAACTTGGCATCCCGCTGCGCGAGCAAGAAATCCTCGCGGGCGTCGAGGGCGCAGGCTCGACCCCAGCAGAAG
>CAZXMX010000435.1:0-1824 GCA_964641645.1 uncultured Neomegalonema sp. | reverse complement strand
GGAAGGCGGCTTGGACGAGGACCGTATCGCACTGATCGAGGCTCAAACTGACGTTGCCCTCGTGATTCACGGCGGCTCCGGGGTCCCGGTTGCCCAGCGGTCCCACCTGGCCAAAACCTCGGCGATTTGCAAATTTAACATCGGAACCGAACTGCGTATGGCTTTCGGCGCCGCAATGCGCGATGCTGTGAACAGAGATTCTGACCGCTTCGACCGTGTGGCGATTCTAAAAGAGACTCACGACCCCGTCGAAGCCGCTGCCCGTATCGTTATTCGGGCGCTCTCCAACCCGTCCTCACTCTGAGGCGGACTGCGGTTTTGTTTCGATGGATGCACCCTTACGTATCCACCCCCCTCGAAGCCGAACTCAGTCCTCCTCAGGGTGAGCTAGACAGAAAGCCTCCCCATGCTCACCATCGGAATTCTCGGCTGTGGCCGGATTGGTAAAGTCCATGCGGCCAGCATTGCCGCCATTCCCAACGCGCGGCTCGGTGCTGTCGCAGATGCGATGTCCGACGCAGCGGAAGCCCTCGCGCAAGAACATGGCGCTGCGGCGAAGTCACCGGAAGCGATCATCGCTGATGCCGCCATCGACGCCGTGATCGTCGCCTCGCCAACAACCACGCACTACGATTTGATCCACAGCGCGGCGGCAGCGGGCAAAGCGATCTTCTGCGAAAAGCCCATCGATCTGAGCGCCGACCGCATTCGTGATTGCCTCAAAGCCGTCGAATCCGGCGGAGTCCCGTTCTTCACGGCCTTCAACCGCCGTTTTGACCCCAATTTCGCGCATTTAGAGCATCAACTCCGCGAAGGCGTCATCGGCGACATCGAGATCATCAACATCCTCTCACGCGACCCGTCCCCACCCCCAATCAGCTATATCGAGTCCTCGGGCGGCATCTTCCGAGATATGATGATCCACGATTTCGACATGGCGCGGTTCCTGTTGGGCGAGGAACCCACCGAACTCCACGCCAGCGCCTCGTGCCTCGTGGACCCTGAGATCGGCAAAGCAGGCGACTTTGACACTGCTGTCGTCACCCTCAAAACCGCCTCTGGTAAGCTCTGCCAGATCAGCAATTCCCGCCGCGCGACCTATGGCTATGACCAGCGGATCGAGGTTCATGGCGCAAAAGGTCTGCTCCGGGCCGAAAATATGCTGGAAAACACGGTGGAATTGGCGACCGAGGCAGGCTTTCAGCGCGCCCCGACGCAGCATTTCTTCCTCGAACGCTACAGCCTCGCCTACAAAATCGAGCTTCAGCACTTCGTCGACGCCGTCGTTGCGGGCGACCCGATCACCCCGACGGGCATCGACGGCCTCAAAGCCCAGCTTTTGGCTGATGCAGCAACCGAATCGGCGGCAGATGGCCTCATGAAGACTGTGTAAGAGGGTTAACCCCGCAACCCTTTCGTTTCCCGCGCTCCTACGGTAAAGCCACCCTCAAAGAAGGCGCAGTGCGCCTCACCGAGAGTGACCGAGCAGGAGACCGCCACAATGGCGATGGAAAAGACCTTTGACGCCGCCGAGGCTGAACCGCGCATCTATCAAGCTTGGGAAGACGCCAAATGCTTCGCGGCTGGCGCGAACAAAAAGCGCGACGAGACCTTTACCATCGTGATCCCGCCGCCCAACGTCACGGGCAGCCTGCACATGGGCCACGCGCTCAACAACACACTCCAAGACATTCTGGTCCGCTGGCATCGGATGCGCGGCTTTGACACGCTCTGGCAACCCGGCACCGACCACGCGGGTATTGCCACGCAAATGGTCGTTGAGCGCAAGCTGAACGGCGAGGGCAAAAAGCGCACGGATTTCTC
>CAZXMX010000434.1:0-1829 GCA_964641645.1 uncultured Neomegalonema sp. | reverse complement strand
TTGGCCCAGCCGATCACCTGCGCGCCCATGACATCGAACCAGTGGTTGATCTGCCTGGGGTTGGCCAAAACCTACAAGACCATGCGACCGTCATCATGCAGTGGACCTGTCCAAAGCCAATCACGATGGCCCGTTATTCAGGCCTGATCCAAAAAGGCGTCGCGGGAGCAAAGTGGCTGCTCACCCGCAAAGGTGTCGTCTCGTCTAATGTTTGGGAAGCGGGTGGGCTGATCCGCAGCAATGACGATGTTCATTACCCCAACCTGCAATACCACATGGCCCCCGTTGGCATCGAGGAAACGGGCAATGACCTCGCCCTCTACGATGGTTTCAGTATTCACATCGATCAATTGCGGCCCAGCAGCCGAGGGCAAATCACGCTGCGCTCTGCCAACCCAACCGACAAACCCGCATTACAGTTCGAATACCTCTCCGACCGTCACGACCTATGCGAGTTGATCGAGGGCGTTCGCAAAACCCGCGAACTGGTGGCTCAGTCGGCTTTCGATGGTTTGCGCGGGCGCGAGGTCGCGATTGGCTCAGACCGCCAAACCGACACGGAGATCGCCGCAGGCATCAGAGAGCACCTCGGCACCGATTATCATCCTTGCGGAACCTGCCGGATGGGGACGGGGTCGGATGCCGTCGTCGACGGCAATTTCAGAGTCCACGGAATCAGCGGTCTGCGGGTGGTTGACGCCTCCGTCATCCCGCAAATTCTCAGCGCTAACCTCAACGCTCCGACTCAAATGATCGCGGCACGCGCTGCCGATTACATCCTGGAAACCCCGCAAATGCAGCCTTTCGAGGCATCGTATTCGTTTCAAAGCCGGCAGAACTAGCGACGGTCGCCACGATTCCGAGACAAAATGCTGGCCAACCGCTTCGAAGTGCGCTCACTTTGTCGGCACATCAAGGGAGATAAGAATGAAAACGAAACTGTTTGGGGCCGTTTGCGCCCTCGCAATGTCGACTGCTTCGACCTCTTTCGCCGCCGAGAAAATCAACATTGGCGCGCCTTCATGGACGGGTGCTCAGGCGATTGCCCACCTTGTTCAAGAAATTGTCGTGTCGAGAATCGGTGGTGAAGCGACCCTCGTTCCCGGCAACAATGCTGCGATCTTCGCTGCGATGGACGCAGGCAAAGGGGATATCGACATCCACCCCGATGTCTGGCTGCCGAACCAAAAGAGCTTCACGGACAAATACGTAGACGGCACCGGAAACGTCACGCTGTCCAAGAACTCTTATGAAGGAAAGCAAAGCTTCTGCGTTTCCAAAGAGTTCTCCGAAAAGAACGGCGTCACCTCGATCTTTGACCTCGCTCGTCCTGAAATTGCTGAGATGATGGACAGCGACGGCAACGGCAAAGGTGAAATTTGGATCGGTGCACCCGGTTGGGCGTCGGCCAACGTGAACCAAGTTAAAGTCCGCGATTACGGCTTGATGCCCTTCATGGAGCCAATCCGTGCAGACCAATCCGTTATGACGGCGACCGTTGGCGATTCGATCAAAAAGGGCATTGGCTACGCATTCTATTGCTATTCGCCGCACGCCATTTGGTTCCAGCATGACATCGTGCGTTTGGAAGAGCCTGCGTTCGATGCGTCGAAATACAAGGCGCTGCAACCGAGCGACGATCCGGATTGGTTCGAAAACTCGAAAGTCCAAACCGAAGACGCATTGAAGCAAGTTCAGATCGCCTACTCGAACTCGCTTGCAGACCGCTCGCCAGCCATTGCCGACCTTGTAAAAAACATCGCGCTGAACGGCGAAGATGTGTCGAACTTCGCGTTCGAGATCGAGGGCGGAAAAGACGCTGCTGACGT
>CAZXMX010000433.1:0-1831 GCA_964641645.1 uncultured Neomegalonema sp. | reverse complement strand
CCCCTCGATGAACGAGGTGGAGTGGCTTGCGCTTGGGCAATCGCGTTAAGCGGATTTGCGGGTGGTTTTCTCCAGCGAACGCTCGCAGGCTTTGAGCAGAGTTGCCATTTGAATTGGCTTGCTGAGGCAACCGTTCATACCGGCCTCGACACAGCGGCGCTGCATCGCGGGATCATCATCCGCCGTCAGCGCAAGGATCGTGACATCGCGCATCGGCGCGGCACCGGACCGAATTTGTCGGGTTGCTTCCAAGCCATCCATCTCTGGCATGTTCACGTCCATGAGGATCAGATCGAAATCACCGATCTCGCCGAATTTCACGGCCTGCGCCCCATCGACAGCCAACGTCACTTCGTAACCGGCTTTCTCAAGCACGGCGATCAGTAGACGGGCATTCACTTCCGTATCTTCGGCAAGAAGAATTCGGGGGCTAGAAGACATGGATTCTCCGAGTCATCGCTTCGATGGCGTGAAGGTACACAGGAGAGATTAAGAGGAAGCGAACGAGAGGTTAATAAAGAGCTTTGTACACAATACTTTAGCGGATCAACGGGGCACGGCGATACGACGCGGCCTCGGCGATATGCCGCGCGCCAACAATCTCTGCGGTTTCCAAGTCTGCGATGGTTCGCGCGAGCCGGAGAACACGATGATATCCACGCGCGCTGAGGCGTAATTTCTCGGCCGCTTCGGTGAGCAGTTTTTTGCCCTCGGGATCGGGCGAGGCCACGGCATCGAGCACCTCGCCATCCGCATGGGCGTTCAGGCGCAATCCCTCGACATCGAATTTTGCATAGCGTTTGGTTTGGATGTCTCGCGCGGCGGCGATGCGGGCGGCAACTTCACGCGAGCCTTCTTTGGGGGGCGGTAAGGAAAGGTCGGCGGCGGACACGGCAGCGACTTCGATCTGCACATCGATGCGATCCATCAGCGGGCCGGAAATGCGCGCCTGATAATCCAGCCCGCAATTTGGGGCGCGGGAACAAGCGAGCGCGGGATCACTGAGATGGCCGCACTTGCAGGGGTTCATCGCGGCGATCAATTGAACGCGGCTGGGATACCGCGCATGGGCATTGGCGCGGGCAACGACGGTCTCGCCGGTCTCGAGCGGTTGGCGGAGGGACTCTAAAACGGGCCGCGCAAATTCGGGCAGTTCATCGAGGAAAAGGACTCCGTTGTGCGCAAGGCTGACTTCGCCGGGCAACGCTTGTTTGCCGCCGCCAACAATCGCGGGCATCGAAGCGGAATGATGCGGCGCGCGATAGGGACGAAGCATCGACACCCTGCCCTCTTCGATCAGTCCTGCGAGGGAATGAATGAGGCTTGTTTCGAGGGCTTCTTCTGCTGAGAGCGGCGGGAGGATACCGGGGAGCCGCGCGGCGAGCATCGATTTGCCCGCGCCCGGCGGTCCGATCATCATCATGTTATGACCGCCCGCAGCGGTGACTTCGAGTGCACGGCGGGCGCTCTCTTGGCCTTTCACATCCAGCAAGTCAGGGGCCTTGGTGTCACGCGAAGCCTCACCGGGTTGCGGAGCGGAAAGCGGTTGCCGACCATTGAGATGATTAACGAGCGCGAGCAGTGATGGCGGGGCCAGCACTTCGACCGCGCCGACCCAAGCGGCCTCGGGTCCGCAGGCTTCGGGGCAAATCAATCCGCGATCTTTTTCGGCGGCCAACAGCGCGGCGGGCATCACGCCGAGCACCGGATTGAGCGCTCCATCAAGGCTGAGTTCGCCAAGCGTCACGAAATGACCGGACTCGTCCGACGGGATCGCCTCCATCGCGGATAGGAGGGCAAGGGCAATCGGCAAATCATAATGCGAGCCGAC
>CAZXMX010000432.1:0-1839 GCA_964641645.1 uncultured Neomegalonema sp. | reverse complement strand
GAACCGACAAAGCAGGCGTCGACTGCTTACGAACACTCACATCGGATTGGGACTGGAGCGTGCGCGAACTACAAACGCCAGCAGACGTCCTCCATTTCAAAACCGATTGTGGCCTGCTCGACGCCGAAACTGTTTTATCGACGGAGCGCTTGGCAAGAAGCGGTTGCTTTGACGGATATCAGGTGCTGCACGTTGCTGAGGGCGAGGAAGCCTGCGCGAACTGCGTTCGGTTCAACGACATCATACTTTTTCCCCGAGGTTTTCCAAAAACGGCGGCAATGCTTCTAGAGAAAGGGTATCGTCTTGCAGAACTACCCAATGAGGAAGCCGCGAAAATTGACGGCGGAATGTCATGCTTGAGCCTGAGGTTTTCTCCGGTGACCCAACCTTAATGGGCAAACGACGCATCCGAAGTCCACATGACAGCCAATGTCATGACAAAAATTCTACTTCGCTCTAAAGCGGAAGTTACGCGAACGGTTGTATGAAGGGTGAAGAGGTCAACCGTCCGCGTAACTTCCATGGAAAGCCGGAGCAAGAGGGGGTCTCCCCCGGCTTTCGTTCTTAGCGGCAAACTTTGAAACCGCTATCAGGTGTACAAATCCAACTCGATCAAACGTTGCCAAGCCGACAACTCATTTAATCAATCAACTTCCCACTATTTCTAAGGATCATTTGACAGGGTTACGACGTCTCGAATTTCACGGCCCGTCGAGGTTTCCACGACTAGGTCAGCGGTGAGGGTTTCGCCGCGCCGAAAGGACAGCCGTGAGGTCATCAGCGGACCGACTGCGGTCAATCCATCGCCCGCAGGAATACGTCCCGCTTGACGCGTCGTCGACGTTCCACTTTGCCCACTTTTTTTCACCATCAGATTATAGCGCCCGCTCTCTCCCTCTTTGAGGTGGGCATGCGCCTGTAAAGTAACGGTGTCGCTATTCTGACTGCTTGCGATCCAGGCCGCGCGATCTTCAGCAAAAGCCGTGTTATGCGTAGAAATACCCAACGCAACGAGTCCTCCGATAAGCGTAGGTTTCATGTTGTGCTCCTATCTCAGGTTCTGGAGAAAAATCTGGGCATTACTGCTGGAGAATGATGGTCGCTGGCACGTCAGCGCCGAGGCCTAAATTTTCGAGGGCTTCGCGTGCGTCCCCTTTGTCAGTCGAGATCAAGGGATCGCGTTTCTCTTCAATCAAAGGCAGCATTCTCGGCTTCACCCTTTCGGAGAGTTTCGAGCAATCGACACCTGCTTGTCGCCGCTCCCATTCACTAACTTCTGGACCACAAATATCTCGTCCACCTTCGGACTGCATAACGATGGTCGGCTGAGAGTCAGTGGTCGTCGCGATGGAATCGACAATGATTGGAGACATTGCCGGTGCATCCGGCAACCGAATATCTTCGACGACAATGTCTGCTCTATCTGGTTGCCCAATTTGCTCCGGGACATCCAAGTTCGCACCAGATTGAGCGATCACGCCTGATGTGAGGATCAGAGCGGTCCCCAAAATGAGCGCAGCCACGCCCGTTATTTTGATCTGCTGTCCTATACGCCAGGTCATGGCGTCCCCCGTGTCACGCTAACAGGTGGCGCGCCAGCGCTTTGATGGATCGTGATGGCATCGGTAAAGTTGCCGAATTGCAAACTCTGAGCGACCAATCCATTGCCCTCTTGGGCGATCACCGAATTGTTCGACCCGCCATATTGTCCAAGAACCGCAGAATTCCCGTCTCCAGATTGCTCGATCGAGCCATCGTTCGCGGCACCGATTTGCTCGCCAATCGCGTTATTGCCGTAACCGTCCTGAGAGACGCTAAAGAAATTATCTGAGCGTCCAG
>CAZXMX010000431.1:0-1854 GCA_964641645.1 uncultured Neomegalonema sp. | reverse complement strand
CATGATTGAATCCGTGAGATTTGTCGACAATGCGCTTGAGTTCCAATCACGCGCGGGTTCAGACCGTATAGATGCGGCTGAGATCCAGCAGGTTGATCTATGCCAACTGGCCGACCCCATCATGCAAGGGGACGAAGAATTCCATATCATCCATTTCACGGATTACTTTTGGCTGATTGGCCCGTTTGTCGCAGGCGGCCTCAAGGCCATTGATGATCTTCTGAAGGCGCGGCCCACAACGCGAGAGCGCACGGTCACGGTGAACCGCCTACCCTGGGGCTTCAGAAAACCGGGATGGCTGGGGCTGCGTCTTTACTCGACGCCCGGCTTCGTAAAAATGCCGATGAGCAGATTAAACGAGTTACGAATTAGTGCGGAGGCTTAGCGATGGGTGATGAACTTGTATGCGGCTCAATCAATTACGCTGAGCAGTGCCTACCATCCCACCGGGAAGAACTGATGTGCTCGTCAGAGATGAGTGAAGGCACGACGGGAACGATGCGCCTACCACTGGACAGTCCGGCGGCGGCAAATTCATTTTTGCAGGGGATTGGCAGCGGTTCGGCGGGTGCCGGGCACGCGATGAGCCGGATCGGTGTCAACGCACCGGCGGTTCGCGCGGCTTACAAACAGCGCGTTGAATCGATGGTCGCTGAAATTGCTCGCCGAGTAGACGCTGGAGAGTCCGCTGAAAGCGTCGCACGGTGGGTATCAGCGGAACGCAACAGCATCTTGAGTGATCTCCGCAAGATGACAGGCGCCGCAACGCAGCCGCTCTACGCAATCCGCGACTGGCGCGAATACGGCATGGGCGGACGAACTTGGGACAACATCACCCGCCGCTATCAGCAACGGGGATATACCGGCTCTGCGATGCACCAAGAAATCATTGAAGGCGCGTTGAGGTCGAATACCGATGTCAACAATGCTGCCATGAACGGGGCCAAATTCCTCAAACATGGGGGCCGCGTCGTCATGGTCGTTGGCGTCGCTATTTCTGCGGCCCGAATATGGAACGCGACTGACGAAGAGTTGCCACGCGTCATCGGCGAAGAGATTGGCGGCGTGGCTGGCGGGGCGCTTGGGGCTGGGGCTGGCGTTGCCGCCTGCATCATATTCGGCATCGCGACGAGCGGCTGGGGGCTGCTCGCCTGCGGCCTCGTCGGTGGGGTCGGCGGCGGGGTTGCCGGCAGTTATGCGGGCAGAGAAATCGCCGACGGCATTTACTACTCTGATGCCGATACGCCTGCGGACATGATGGGCGAGATCAGCATCGAAATCCCCTACGAGCAACTCTATCCAGAGCTTCCTCCACACATGTGCATGAAACCGTTGTAGGTTTTTGCGGTTGTCGGCTCAGCGAACGACCACATCATAGGCGACCGAGATGCGCCGGTGTTGTGAGTTAAAAGGCGTGGTCCGGTGGAACAGATATCCGGGAAATAGCACCAATCGCCCGACAGCAGGCTCGATCCACTTCGTGATGGCATCGACTTGAACAGGAAAGTCGTCTGGCGGACGCCCCAGCTCTAACCACCCCTGCCCGTCTGAAACTTCAGGCGGCAGCTCAGGATAATAGACCACCCCCAAATACCCTTCGAGGTGGATATGGGCATCGACGGTCCCCTCGCCTTCCAACAGCGTCCCCCAACCCTCTAGCCCCGACGAGCGCGGCCAACGCGCGAAGAACGGATGATCGAGCGTGGACCGAGCGGCGCGATAGTCGGCAACGGCCTTTTCGATCAAGTCGGTCAGAGCAGCAATCGGCCCCGGACGGGCAATGTCGAGCGGTGCCGTAATCTTCAAATGTCGATTGTGATACGTCGGATGGCTCTTTTCCGGCACCGCCATAGA
>CAZXMX010000430.1:0-1856 GCA_964641645.1 uncultured Neomegalonema sp. | reverse complement strand
GCGCTCGACATGCCCATCGTCAGCGGCAATGTCAGCCTCTATAACGAGACCGAAGGGCAGGGCATTTTGCCGACCCCAACCATCGGCGGCGTCGGCCTCCTGTCTGACTCGTCCAAGATGATGACCGTTGGATTTAAGGCGGCAGGTCAGCCCATCGTTCTGATCGGCGCGGGCAGCGGCGGTCACATGGGACAGTCGATGTACCTGCGCGAATTGTTCGGACGGGAAGAGGGCGCGCCGCCCCCTGTCAATCTCAACGCCGAACGCCTCGCCGGAGAGCTGGTTCAAGCCTTGATCGAAAACGGACTTGTCACCGCTTGCCATGACGTGTCCGACGGTGGCCTCGGTGTCGCGCTGGCTGAGATGGCACTGGCGGGCAACATCGGCTGCGAAGTCCGCACGCCGGGCGGCGCAGATCACGAGACCTTCTTTGGCGAAGACCAAGGCCGCTATGTCGTGACCCTCACGGACCCGAACGGCTTCGACGCTTTGACCGAGCTGTCCACCGGCGCAGGCATCGCGGCTCCGTGGATCGGAGAAACCGGCGGCGACACGGTTATACTCGGCGGATCGTCCGTGGCACTCGCCGACCTTCGCACCGCGCATGAAGGCTGGTTCCCTGAGTACATGGCGAGTTAGACCGATTAACAAATCTAAGTTAGAGAAGCGCCAGTTACCAACAACGGGGCAAGGTGTCCGCGACAATGTTTAACGACACTCCGATTGCCCGCTTCAACGGCCCTTGGGGCGTGCCGATCGAGATCGGCAGCTCGCTTCCCTTGCTGGCCGTCTTGTTACTGGCCGTAAACGGTGGGCCAAGTCCGTTCATTCTCGGCTTCATCGTTGTGATCGTCGCCTCCATCTTTTTGCATGAGCTGGGTCACGCTTGGGGCTGTGTGGTTCAGGGAATCCCGGTTGCGCGAGTCATGCTCTATGGCGGCGGCGGATTTTGCCAACCCGCCCGCTCGCCGTCCCATCGCGAGGACGAACTAATCGTTGCGATGGGCCCCATCGTCAATATCGTCCTCTGGGCGCTCGCATCGCTGGCGTTGCCGCTCGTCGAGGGTGGTTGGCTCTCGATCATTCTTTGGCAGGTCAAGGTCGTTAATCTGGCGCTTTTCGCGTTGAACATGCTGCCGGTTCAACCGCTGGACGGCGGCAAGCTGCTTCACTTGCTGCTCCGCCGGTTCTTGCATCCGCTCCTCGCTTTGAAAATCACCGGATTTGTGGGGTTAATCATCTCGATTCTCTGGATTCCAGGGATGGTGATGGTCTGGTTCTATTTCGGCTTTTTCATCTTTTTCATGCCGCAAATCGGACTCCACTGGGAGATGTTCCGGGCGAAATAGCGTTTAGCTGCCGCGCCTCGCATTGCCCTTGCCCCTCAAACACCCTAAATCTTCAGGAACAACCCCTGACGGAGCGACCCACCGATGCCGATGCAAGCCGGAGAAATCGAAGCCCTGATCCGCGAAGCCTTTCCAGAGGCCGAGATCGATATTCGCGATCTTGCCGGAGATGGCAATCACTACTCCGCATCGGTCACCGACGAGAGTTTCCGCGGAAAATCACGCGTTGCGCAGCATCAGATGGTCTATGCCGCACTCAAGGGTAAAATGGACGGGTCGGCAGGTGAACTTCACGCCCTCGCGCTGCAAACCGCCGCGCCTGAGACCAGCGCATGACCGGATTTGTTGTCGCAGTCGCTTTGCTGATTGGCGGCATCTGCGCGCTTTACGGCCTGATTGAGCTGTTGGCACCCACATCGCTGCGCCGACGGCCCGATATGACAAACGACCCTAAAATTCTCGGGGGCGAGTTTAATTCCGGACGCGGGGGCCACACGACTGTCTGGT
>CAZXMX010000429.1:0-1861 GCA_964641645.1 uncultured Neomegalonema sp. | reverse complement strand
TCGGTGATCGCTGCCTCTTCATGATTGGTACGCACGTTGCCCACGACTGCATGATTGGGTCGAACGTGATCATGGTGAACAATTCCGTTCTCGCCGGGCATGTAGAGATCGGCGATTTTGCGGTGCTCGGAGGGCTGTCTGCCGTTCACCAATTTGTGCGGATTGGCGCGCATGCGATGATTGGCGGGATGAGCGGCGTTGAGCGGGATGTGATCCCTGCAGGAACCGTCATGGGGAACCGTGCGCACCTTGCCGGATTGAACCTAACGGGTCTTAAGCGCAGAGATATTCCGAAGGATGATATCCATACGCTCCGGGCCGCGTATCGAGAGGTATTCGAGTCCCAAGATGGCGAATTGATGGATCGGGCCGAGGCGTTGCGAGCAACGTTACCAGCTTCTGGCCCTGCGCGAGACATGGTTGACTTTATCCTTGCCGATAGCAGCCGCCGTTTCTGTATGCCTGCCGCCTGATATGTCTGGCAGGCCCAACAAACTCGCGGTTTTGGCGGGGGGTGGTGTTTTGCCAAAACAGGTCGTGGAGGCGTGTGTTCGCGACCAAATCCCTTACCTAGCGGTCGATCTGGGCGGTACGGCGGGATCGTGGATAAAGGATCACAATCCCTTCGCGGTTTCGCTTGGGCAAGTCGGGCGACTGCTCGATACCTTGAAAGCCGAGGGTTGCGACGCAGTGACGATGGCAGGGCCGCTCGCGAGGCCACAACTTTCAAACGTCAGGTTCGATTGGCGCGGGACGAAAATGTTGCCGCGCTTGGCGAAGTTATTCCGAAGGGGCGATGATGCGCTGCTGCGCGGGATCGCCGAGCTGTTCGAGGAAAATGGGTTTCGCGTCGTCGGTCCTGAAACGGTCCTGCATGAAGTGATTGCAGAGGCGGGGGTTTTGACGAAAGTGTCACCGCAAAGCGAGGCGTCTCAAGACATCGCCATGGCGAAAGATATTCTCTCAGCGCTCAGCCCTCATGATGTCGGGCAGGCGGTCGTTGTCGCTAATGGCATTTGTATTGCCATTGAAGCAGCAGAAGGAACCGCCGAAATGTTGGCTAGGGTTGCCGATCTACGGGCGGGAGAAGCCTCGGCAGGGGTGCTGGCGAAGCTGCCTAAGGTTGGACAGGACAGGCGCGTCGATCTTCCAACGATTGGTCCCAAAACCGCAATCGCCGTCGCGGCTGCAAACCTTTCGGGCATCGCGGTTGAAGCGGGCAATGGATTCATCTTGGAGCGGGAAGAAACAATTCGGCTCTGTGATGAAGCCGGGATTTTTCTCGTGGGCCTAACCCCGACCGCCGAGTGAGTACCAAACCGCATATCTTTATCCTGGCCGGGGAAAGTTCAGGAGATCGCCTCGGCGCGGCCCTAATGCGTCGATTGCGCGAAGAAACGAACGGCGCGGTTCGGATCAGCGGGGTCGGCGGCGAAGCGATGATCGCTGAAGGTCTCGAGTCCGTTTTTCCCATGCAGGATATTGTCGTCATGGGCTTGGTGGAGATCGTTCCTCACCTGCGCCGCATCCGAGCGCGGATGAAGCAGGCGACCGAAGCGATTTTGGAGACACAACCTGATGCGCTGGTCACGATTGATGCACAGGTCTTTTCAGGCTTGCTCGCAAAACGCATCAAGCGCGCTGCACCGCATACAGCTCTGATCCACTATGTCGCTCCGACAGTTTGGGCATGGAAGCCTTGGCGGGCGCGAAAGCTGGCAGGCTATCTCGACCGCGTTCTCGCGCTCTTTCCTTTTGAGCCACCGTATTTTCAGAAAGAAGGGCTGCAGTGCGATTTCGTCGGCCACCCCGTCGTTGAGCGCGTGTCTGCTTTGCCGAGTGACGCGGGAGCCAAGTTGCG
>CAZXMX010000428.1:0-1880 GCA_964641645.1 uncultured Neomegalonema sp. | reverse complement strand
GCCAAGGATTTGGCAATACCGAGGCCGATTCCACTGGTTGATCCGGTGACGACGGCGACTTTTCCGGTAAGCATAGTAGTCCTCGTAAATATTGTGCATTGCGGGCGCTATACCGCACTGCAACAAAATTAGCGAGACACTCCTTCGCGAGCATTGGCCCCGTCAATCTGGCGGCTTGGGCGGCGCACCGTCATGCGAGTATCGCGTCCCAGACCGCACTGTTCTTTTCGGCGAACGCTTCGATGTGGCCCAGCTTGGCGAGACCGAACTCTTTGGGGCGAAGGACCACCTGCTCTTTTCTGGCCGCTGGATAGAATTCCATCAGCTTCCACACGGACCTCGGGGGCATCATCACATCGTCAGCCATTGCGACAAACTTCATGTCGGCCTTCATGCCCGTCCAGTCCGGTTGGGGAAGTTGCGATCCAATTTCACGGACGAAGAAATCTGTTCGCGTGCACCAGCGACGCCATTGCCAATAGACCCCGGCTGGAAGGTCCGCACCCAATCCCAGCTTCTTTCCCGGCATGTAACCGGCAAGCCACGTCGCCACCGGCGCATGGCCGAACCAAAAGAGACGCGCCAAAATCTGATAGGGCCAAGGGTGTTCCCGCACATGGACGGGGCCACTCGCAACCGCAATCACCCGCGAGATTTGATCGAGTTCTTTCTGAAACGGCAGACACAAAGCGCCAAGCGAATGACCGATGATCCAGATGGGCGCCTTCGGAACCTGTGACACTGCAAAATCGCGTGCGGCCTGCTGATCGTGGACGCCCCAATCGGCCATCGTTGCCGTTGATTGGCGAAGGCTGCGTTGTGCGGATGCGCCAAAATCCCGATAATCATAGGTCAGACAGGCGAGGTTCTTTTCCGTCGCCAGCCACATCGCGAAGGCCCTGTAGAACCGGGCTGGCACCCCCGTTGCACCGTTCAGAATGACGATGGCTTTGGGTTCAGCAGACGGGCGAAAGAGCTTTCCCTGCAAGCGATGATCGCCGGAGTCGAATGAGACGTCTTCGACCGTAACCGTGCCTTGTGCAAAGTCTGTATGAATGACATTCATGCTGGGCCTCAATCATTAGACCGATTGGTCTATATATCGCTAGACCGAACGGTCTATTTGTGTCAATTGGAAACCACGCATGGAACGCTCGACGAAGAACAATTTGATTTGGACGGCGGCAAAGCTCTTTCAGGAAAAGGGCTATAACGGCGTTGGACTGAGCGAAATTCTCACCGCTGCGGGGATACCGAAAGGGTCGCTCTATCATCATTTTCCGAATGGTAAGTCTGATCTTGCGCTCGCGGCGGCGGCTTTTGCCCACGGGCAAATGACTCGGATCATCGACGAAGCGTTTGCTGATGCAGCGAGTTTTCAGGACGGCGCGACGACGCTGTTCCACAAACTCGCGAAGCTGTTTGAGTTTATGGGAAAGCACACGGCCTGCCCCGTCTCATACATCCTGTTTGCCGGGCCGGAGAATATCGAATTTCGCGATCGCACGTCTGAGGTCTTTAACGATTGGATAGATCAGATTGCCAAACACGCCGAACGGCTGGGCGAAACACCAAGGAATGCTCGGGGCAGTGCGAAGCATCTGTTTGTCGTCCTGCAAGGCGGCTGGATGCTCGCGCGGGCACGGCATGACAGTGATGAACTGCGCGCGCTGCCCGTATTAATGTTCGGCGAGTGAGCGATTGAATCAGCGAGCGGCGGCGAGGGCATCCGGCAAGACCTGTTCAAAGAGATCAAGCTCGTCATCGCGTCCGACGCTGACGCGGATACAACGGTTCAGGCCCTCTGGTCCCGGCATACGGATAAAGACTTGCCGCGCGACGACCTCTTCGAGAATGCGTTTGGCGAAAGCACCATCCGC
>CAZXMX010000427.1:0-1891 GCA_964641645.1 uncultured Neomegalonema sp. | reverse complement strand
GCCAAAATGATCGCGCAACGCCCGGCTTCTGGCGCAACCATCATACAAGGCCACGCTGAAAACCTGCCCTTCCCCGACAATATCTTCGATGCCGCCATGGCAACGCTCACCATTCACCACTGGTCCGACAAAGCCAAAGGCGTGCGCGAAATGCGCCGGGTCGCACGCGGCAAGATCGTCTTTTTGACGTTCGACCCTGCCTTCCGGGGTTTTTGGCTGGCAGACTACTTCCCCGCGCTCATCACGCTCGACGAGGGCCAAATGCCCGCACTCTCGGATTACGAAACATGGCTCGGCCCGGTGAAGATCACACCCGTTCCGATCCCGCACGACTGCACGGATGGCTTCTTGGCCGGATATTGGAAGCGCCCCGCCGCGTACCTTGATGAGCACGCCCGCGCCGCCATGTCGTCGTTTTGGAAAATGGGCGATTTGTCGGATGGCTTACAGCGGCTCCAATCCGATTTGGAAAGCGGCGCATGGTCCCAGCGCTATGCCGACCTGCTTACCCTCAACGAACTCGATTGCGGCTATCGCCTTGTCGAAACCGTCTAGGCTTTGACGCCAAGCATCTTGCACAGCGTTTTCCACTCTGCATCAGACACCGGCACAACTGACAACCGCGCCTGTTTGACCAAAGCCATCTCTTGCAACTTTGGATGCGCCTTGACCTCGGCCAACGTCACCGGAGTCTCCACGGCACAAACCGCACGCACATCAACACAATCCCAACGCTCATCATCCGTGGTCGAGTCCGGATGCGCCTCCGCACAGACTTCAACGATACCGACGATCTGCTTTTCATTGACGGAGTGATAAAAGAACCCTCGGTCGCCAACCGCCATTGCCCGCATGTTGTTGCGCGCCTGATAATTGCGAACGCCGTCCCATTCCTCGCCGGCTTCACCCTTCGCGACGAGATCATCCCACGAAAACGCATCCGGTTCCGATTTGAACAACCACTTCGCCATCTCGTCTAAGCCTCCGCCTCAAAGCCGTGCATCCGCCACGCCCATTGCAACGCGATGACAAAGCCCTTCGCGAACGGCAAAATGACCAGAGCGATCAACCCTGTCAGAACCGGCCACATCACCATGTGAATCCAATCCGGCAACGTCCAATTCAGGGTGCCGTACAGCATCAACGGTACGATCAAATGCCCCGTGATCATGATCGTAATCCACGGGTGCATATCGTCGGCGCGATGGTGATGAAACGCCTGACCACACGACGAGCACGCATCGCGAACAGACAAATAGCCGCTAAACATCTTACCCTCACCGCAACGCGGGCATTTGCGCCGCATTCCCAACGACAAGGCGGGCCAAACCGGACGTTTCGGACCGGTAGGAAGAGTTTGTTCTGTCATCGTTCACACATTTTCAGATGATTGCTTGCCCATCCAATTAGTGTCGAAACCGCTGAAAACCAAAGTTTTTATCGGAATTCAGCCCATGCAACCTGTATTTCATCGCTCTTTGCCGTAAAACTTACTCAGATCGCGACGGAATCGTCGGCCAACCCCGTTAGAGATGCAATGGCCCAGCAAATGGCCTCCAATTTTTCTGACAGGCACGCACCCTGTCGAGCAGACGAAGGAAACAAGCGCGATGAAACGGAAACTCATTCAAATCATTGGGTTTGCCGCACTCGCAGGGTTGACCACAGCGAGCGCTGCCCAGACCAATCAAAGGCCTGACGGACGTTCAATCGGAGTCATGCTCCTCAGCTTTGACCTGAACAACGACGGCACGATTACCCGCGACGAAGCCCGCAACGGCCTCACGCAGCGCTTTGCCTCGATGGATGCGAATGGCGACGGCACGGTGACCCGTCAAGAACGCCGTGGATCCCGCAGAGCAGCCCGCTTTCAGGCGATGGACGTCAATGG
>CAZXMX010000426.1:0-1903 GCA_964641645.1 uncultured Neomegalonema sp. | reverse complement strand
CCGCATCCCGGATCGCGCGCTGCTCAACGGCGGTTGCGCCCGATGGCACGCAAATCAGAATGAAAGGGCGGGAGAAAATGCTGGATTTATGGACTCGACCGATAAAGTCCTTAATCATCGCCTTGGCAACATCAAAATCGGCAATCACGCCATCGCGCATCGGGCGAATGGCCTCGATCCGTCCGGGTGTCCGGCCCAACATCGCCTTCGCGGGGGCACCAACAGCCTCAACGGTTTTCTTATCGCCCTTGTTCAGGATGGCGACGACCGAAGGTTCATTCAGAATGATGCCTTTGCCTTTGACATAGACGAGCGTATTCGCCGTGCCGAGGTCGATGGCCATATCTGTCGAAAACATGCCGAAAAGGCCGAACATCGCGGTATCCTGTTATGACGCACGGCATGTGTGCGCCGTGAACAACATTTTCCCGGCGTTATAGTGCGCAGGGTCTTTCGGCGTAAAGCATTTCCTCGTTTGAATAAAAAATCGTTAGAGTTCGATCGGAATGAAATAAGAGGGGAATCGCTCATGATTACTCAAAACAAGCTCGTCGGTTGGGCCGTTGGTGCGCTCGGTCTAATGATCCTGAATGCTTGCGCGGGGGGAACTGTCCAAGTCAGCTCGACCTCGAGCGGCGGCGTTCCGAATTGTCGGGCCGCCAATTGGTACGAAGTCGGGTTCGAGGACGGAACGAACGGTTTCCCGACCGAAAGAGTCCAAGAGTACCGACGGTGCCCAGCGATTGCGCAGCAAAGAACGCTGGATGCCTATCGCGCTGGCTGGAACGACGGCATTGCGCGGTATTGTACCGAAGAAAATGGCTTCGTGGTCGCGGCGAACGGCGCACCGAACGCGGGCACGTGTCCTCG
Organism: uncultured Neomegalonema sp.; assembly: GCA_964641645.1. Taxonomy (GTDB): domain Bacteria; phylum Pseudomonadota; class Alphaproteobacteria; order Rhodobacterales; family Rhodobacteraceae; genus JAHDDY01. Next base: position 1,033 of record CAZXMX010000426.1, on the reverse strand, counting down.
GTCCCTCACGAAAGGCTTTAGAAGAGGGCGGCGGCTCGGAGACGAAGTTTTCAAGGAAAATCAATCCATTGCGGAGCGATCAGCCGCCGTCAACGTCTTGGATCGCAATATCAAATCCGGACGTTTTTCGCCCAATCAGCTTGAACGATTGGTCCTTGATCGTCGTGATCTGCTGGACAAGCTGGCGAAGGATCAACGCCAGTTGGATAAGTTGCTGAGAACCGCCAGTAAGCGCGGGTATCCGCTCGGGTAAGCGCTCCAACACGTCCACCTCGCTTCCGCAGTGCGGGAGCGAGCCAAAAAACGTAAATTTGCACCGTTCAAGACGTATTCGGCGGCTCTCGCATTGCCCTCAGCGCGACCTGATGGCACTCACGCAAGATCTCATCGACCTCGTGCTTGTGGCGACGGCGATACCCCGGCGGAGAACCGGGCCGCAGCGGAGCCAAGTCAGGCTTCCCGCCGCGTTCAAACCGCTGTTTCATCCGCGCTTGCAACGTCACCATCCGAAGTGCTTGCGCCGGAATATCTTCCAGCGCCGCCATCACCGCATTCAGCCGATGGCAGAGCGCTTTCGCACTGATGATGTCGTCTTCTGCCTGCGCCTTCGCCCGCGCGATCCGCTCTTGGTACGCATATAGCGCCGAGCGATCGTAAATCGGATTGTCCGACCAGAGGTCCGTAATCTGAGGCCCCATTCCGGGGGCGCGTTTGGGTTTGTTGGGGAAGAGATCAAAGTTTTTGCGTGGATCAATCAGCTTGAACGAAGGCACCGCCGTTCGCTCTCGGCGTTCAGTTTCAGCGCGGCACTTGGCAGGCTTGGACGTGACGGCTCGCGCTTTCAACGGCAGGGCAACGGTTCCCCAAACGAGCGTCGCGACAAAAATGATCCGGCGCAGCGCCGATTCCGAAGGCCGCAGAACAAACAGCAGCGTCCGACGTTTGATACGCGGGAGAGTCTCAACCGACCCACCAACCTCGATCTTCGCCCAAGTAAACAGCCACGCAACAACCCGGAGCAGGTCAGCACGGT
>CAZXMX010000425.1:0-1909 GCA_964641645.1 uncultured Neomegalonema sp. | reverse complement strand
ATGAGTACTCTTTCACGTCGCCATGTCCTTGCGTCGGGTGCGGGTGTTGCTGCACTCGGATTGACGGGCCAGCTCGCATTTTTACCTGCTGCACATGCCAAAGACGTCCGGAAAAAAGGCTATTACAGTTATAAGGTTGGCGATATCGAAGTGATTTCTCTCTACGACGGCGTATGGGAGAAAGCGCACGCTGACGGTTTCGCCGTTGGTAAGACCATCCCCGAAATGAAATCCGCCTTGAGTGACGCGGGGCAAACTGATGAATTCGTACCGATTGAGTTTGCGTTCACGGCGGTAAAGACGGGGAGCAAAACCATTTTGATTGATGCCGGAACCGGGGGGCAGCTTGCGCCGTCGGCTGGCCTCGCTGCGAAGGGAGGTTTCGCCGCCGCAGGTATCGACCCAGCCGATGTTGATACTGTTCTCGTGTCACACTTGCATCCCGATCATATCTTCGGGCTGATGGAAAAAGAGACCAACGCGCAGGTCTTCCCCAATGCCGAAATTCTTGTCGGCGAAACCGAATATGACTTTTGGACTGACCCATCTATCCTCGAATCTTTGCCAGAGCGCCGGAAACCACTAGCTCAGCGAATTCAAGCGACGTTCCCGAAGTGGAAAAACGTGTCTCGGTTCTCTGGCGATACCGAAGTGGCACCGGGTATCCGGGCCGTTGACAGCTTTGGTCATGCTCCCGGACACACGAGCTTCCACATTAGTTCCGGCGACGATGAGATGATGTTGATCGGCGATGCGATTATTGTGCCTGCGCTGTTCCTTGCCAATCTGGATTGGCAGCTTGCGTTCGATGCCGACAAGGATCAGGCCACCAAAACCCGGATGGGGATTGTCGATCAAGCCGTCAGCGATGGCATGACCATCGGCGGTTATCATTTCGGATTCCCGAATGCTGGTAAGATTGAGAAAGACGGCAAGAGCTACGTCTTTAATCCGGCCAGCGCCTGATCGTAGCGGTGAAGCACTTCGTGATTCCACGGGGTGCTTTGCGCTCTATGGCGTTCATTTTGCCGCAAGGTCCGCCTTTAAACCTTCGCGGTAGGTCGGGTAGGTGAGCGTTACGTCAAGCTCTCGCTTAATTCGATCATTCAAGACCCGCTTGTTCTCACCGTAAAAGCTACGTGCCATGGCTGACATCTCAGCAGTCTCGAAATCGACGGTGGGCGGATGCGGAATGCCGAGCAAATCAGCGGCGTATTCCAGCACCTCTTGCGGGGGGCAGGTCAAGTCATCGGTGACGTTGTACGCTGCGCCGGGATTGGGTCGCGCGATAGATGCTTCGCATGTGTTGGCGATGTCTTCGATATGAATGCGGCCAAAGACTTGATCAGCTTTGATGACACGCTTGGCGTTTGGGGCTTGCACCTTTTCCAACGGTCCGCGTCCCGGTCCGTAAATTCCCGCCAAGCGAAAGACATGGGCTGGGATCGTTGGCGCTAGGGCGAGCCATTCCTTTTCGGCCTCAACCCGTCTGGCCCCGCGCGCACTGGCGGGGCGCAGTTCGCTGGTTTCATCCACTTCGCCGCCGTCGCGATTGCCATAGACGGCGGTCGTGGAAAGGTACCCAAGCCATGCAATCTGGTCTGCGAGGGCTATGATCTCATCGCGGTGCTGCGCCAAAACCGGGTCGCCATCGGCATCCGGGGCCGCCGAAATCAAGACGTGAACTTCGCCGGTCCAGACGTCGGTCAGCGAAGGAAGCGGCCACAGATGCGCTTCGATGCCTTCAGCTTGCAGAGCGGCAACCTTTTCCGTGGATCGCGCAGTCGTCACGATTTTCCAGCCTTTTGTCTGTAACCGCTGCGCTAAACACCGGGCTGAAAACCCGTATCCAAAACAAAACAGCGTTTTCTCTGCCATTTCCTCGCCCAATCTCTGCGGTTATGCTCTC
>CAZXMX010000424.1:0-1915 GCA_964641645.1 uncultured Neomegalonema sp. | reverse complement strand
TACAATGGGTTAGGACGTTGACGCGGCCTTTGCGTTCGGCCACTTCACGCAGCAAAGGCAAGCCGTTGGCACCGATCTGACGGTTGATCTCGACGTCTTCATCGGCAATCTCAGCAGCGCGCGCATAAGCAGCCGCGAAGCGTTCAGCGGGAGCGAGCGGCGTCAATCGAGCGCACATATCCTCCAAAGCCCAGCGGAGATTAACCGCCGTGGGACGGGTTGCGAGCAGCGTTTCATACGCTTTCGTCAGTTGCGCATCGCTGGAATCCTCGCGCATCGCCAGCGCCATTCCGTAGGCAGCGGTGACGCCAATCAGCGGCGCGCCGCGCACCCGCATGACGCTGATCGCTTCTGCAGCTTCGATGTAGGTCACGAGACGTTTGATTTTGAACGCGAAGGGCAAATGCGTTTGGTCGATGATCTCGACCGTCTCACCATCACCAGATGGCCAAATCGACCGATAGGGAACGCCATCGACTTTCATTTTATGCTCCGAACTAAACCCGCAGACCTAACTTAATGAGGTGTGCATTCAGAACAATACACTTTATGCGTTCTTTCCGGGTGTGTATCCACCCTCGGCCAAGAAGGCGGCCTCTTCTGCCGTCGATTCCCGCCCGAGCGCTTCGTTCCGAAAGGGAAATCGTCCGAACCGCTTGATGATCTCGCGGTGTTGATTGACGTGATACATCATGGTCTCAGACATGCCTTTCATGCGATCTGTAAACAGTTCGACGGACAAGTCTTGATCGGCCAAGTCTTCGGAGTGTTCAAAAGGCAGGTAAAAGAACTGTCGCCCCGGTTCCGCAATTTCCAAGTCTTGCTTCTTGGCAATGGCGGCGCGGGCAATCTCGCGCGCCTTCGGGTCCGCAGCAAAGGCCTCCGCTTTGCCTCGATGTAAGTTACGCGAGAATTGATCGAGTAAGATCAGCAACGCGAGCGTACCATCGGCGGTCTCGCACCAGTCATCAAACTCACCGCCTTTGGCTTTTTCGACCATCGCGCCAAAACGCTCTCGGATGTGTTCATCGACTCCGAACGAAGTGACATACCAACCCGTCGGCCCAATTTCCTGAAGCCAAAAGTCGATTACTTCGTGCGCATCACTCATTCTCAATCACCTCTTCCGAATAGATTTCAGCAGCGACCTCGGCTGCGACGAGCGACCGTGTTGGAACCGCAACGTAGCTGCCTGCTTCTTCCGGATCGACCGCTGCGCGCTGTGTCATTCGATACGCAGCATAGGCCGAGATCGCCGCACATAAAACCGCGTTGAAGAGGAAGAATCCGTTCGGACCGAACCACTGCATCATGTAACCCACGGTAACGGGTCCGAACATCGCGCCCAAGCCGTTCAGAAAAACCAATCCGCTGCTCGCCGATGCCATCTTCTCCGGTGGGAGAAAATCGTTCGAGTGTGCCAGCAGCAAACTATACAGCGGATTTGCGACGCCCCCCAAGATATAGGCGGCAAGAAAGAGGGCCGGCTTTGACGGCGCGCCGACGATCCCCAAGACGCAAGCTGCCGTGCCCAAAACCGTAACCAACATAATCACGCGCCGACGATCCATTCGGTCTGAGATCCAACCGATGGGATATTGCAACAGCATCCCGCCAACATAGATCGCCGAGACAAACGCGGACGTTGTTTCAACCGAAAAATCTAACTCGCCCGCATAGACAACGGACATCCCAAACAAGGCGGAGAAAATTCCACCCAACAAAATCGAACCAACGCAGCTAAGCGGAGATGACTTGAAAAGTTCAGTCATCGACATTCGCTCGCCCATCGTGGCGACCGGTGCCGGGGCAGCACTGAGGAGGATCGGTGCGAATGAGATCGAGACCAACACCGACATTAGGATGAAGAGGTCGTAACCACCGGGACTGGAAATGTTGATCAGCGCTTGTCCAA
>CAZXMX010000423.1:0-1931 GCA_964641645.1 uncultured Neomegalonema sp. | reverse complement strand
CCTTGAAGACGAATGTCGCTGCCAATGACAAGGCGCTCCAACTCCATCATCTCTGCTTCGATTTGTTGAGCGCGCGCCAAGATGCGCGCCCCTGAAGCGTTGGTGACAAACCCGTCGGGCGTGCGGTCGAACAGCTTGGTTCCGAAGCGCTTCTCCATGGCGTCAAGGCGTCTTGAAATCGTCGAATGACTGACCTTCAACCGTGATCCTGCTTCACGCGCCGTTTTCCCCCGCTCCAGCGCCAGAAAAATTTGCAGGTCATTCCAATCGGTTTCCATCGTGAAATCCTTGGTGCGTTTTCGGACCAAACTATACGCAATATTGCTTGTTTTGGTCTGAATTTGCGCAACGTACATTGGAATTGCAACACAGAACAGGAGAGCATGATGGCGACGCACAATCTCACGGAGCGAGATTTCCCGATTCACACAGTCGATACTGCGCCCGAAACGTCCAAAGAACCGATCAACTGGTATGTTGAGAATTTTGGCATGGTGCCAAACCTCGCCGGGGTTCTCGCCGAAAGTCCTGCGCTGCTGACATCGTATTGGCAGACCCAAATAAACTTGCTGTCGAGCGCCGCGCTCAGCCCTCAGGAAATCAACGTCGTTCAAACCAGCGTCGCGCACGCAAATGCCTGTCAGTATTGCGTGGCGGGTCATACCGCCTTCGGCAAGATGGAAATCTTCGGGAATACAGACGAACAAATGAACGCCATCCGGCAGGACAATCCATTTGATGACCCAAAGATGGAAGCCCTACGCGATTTCACTTTGCTCGTTCTACGCAACCAAGGCCGCATGTCGTCAAGCCAGCTCCAGAATTTTATCGACGCTGGTTTCTCGCGTCAGGCTGCCCTCGACGTCGTGGCTTGTATCGCCGCAAAGGTGATGTCGAACTATGCCAATCAGATCGCGATGACGCCAGTGGACGAAGCCTTCGCTCCCTTGGCCGCCGACCTTCCCTATCGTGAAGACCGCGCCGTCCATGCCGCAGGGATCGCCGCCGAATAAGAGCTTTCGGAAGGCGCATGAGTTCGCGCCCTTCGAACCGACACTGAACTCTCAAGGAGAAAATCCATGCAAGCGTCTCGCCTCTTCACCTATAGTTTCGATCCCAACGTCGGTCCCTTTGACCGCATGTTCCGCATCCTGTCGGGACTTGCGTTGGCCGCATTTCCATTCGTCACATCGATGGCCCTGCCAACGTGGTTGACGGCTGTTTTGGTTGTCTTCGGTCTGGCGTGGTTCATGACCGGCGCCGTCAGCCGGTGCGGCATGTACTACCTGCTGGGACTATCCACGCGAAAAGCCGACTAAACCCTACAAAGGCACGATGAACGGGAGTTCCGTGCCCTTTGACTCTGCCCCCACTCATCTCATCACCAATAGGAGATCATCATCATGGTCTGGAATACATCACGCTCGTGGATCGTCGCCGCTACAATGGCTGTAACCTTGCCATTTGCTTCATCACCGGCCACCTCTGAAGAGGCTAATCCGGCTTATCTTGTCGCGCAGCTCAATATCACCGATCTGCAAACCTACATGCAAGAATATGGCATGCCCGTCTTCCCGCAACTGATCGCAGCCGGCGGCGAAGTCTTGGTCGCAACGCCCGAAGCGCAGGTCCTTGAAGGATCGACCGACGCCACATGGTCTGTTGTGGTTCGCTTTCCAGACATGGACGCATTGAATGGCTGGTACAGTTCAAATGAGTATCAAGCCGTCGCGCCGAAGCGCCGCGAATTGACCGGAGGAACACAGTCTTTCCTTTTGGCCGCGCCAGAATTTCAAGGCTTGCCAGGCTGAGAGTGGCAACATGGCATCGGGCTGACCCCAATCCTCGACCCAAAACCGACGCCGCGCGTCGCAAAACGGCTTGCGGGTGGGGCGGCACGCCCTCACGCTTGACGTATCAGAGTGAGGTGC
>CAZXMX010000422.1:0-1939 GCA_964641645.1 uncultured Neomegalonema sp. | reverse complement strand
CATTTGAGCGGTCTCTTTTCAAGCAAACACAGTAAATGAATACCATCACAGAAAAGCGTTTCCCTCCAGCGCGATAATCTCATAAAAGCGCGGTTTCCAAGACCATTTCTGACACGAGGAGCCGTGATGGGCTATCGCATCGTTGTTGCTGGGGCCACCGGAAACGTGGGCCGCGAATTGCTGAACATCCTCGCCGAGCGCGAGTTTCCGATTGACGAGGTTGCTGCGCTGGCGTCCCGCCGCTCGCAGGGCAAAGAAGTCTACATGGGCGACACAGAAATCAAGTGTCAAGACATCGAGCAATTCGACTGGACGGGCTGGGATATGGCCCTCTTCGCCATCGGCTCCGAAGCAACGCAAAAATACGCGCCCATCGCCGCCGAAGCAGGCTGCGTGGTGATCGATAACTCGTCGCTCTATCGCTACGATCCGAAAGTTCCTTTGATCGTGCCGGAAGTGAACCCGGACGCGATTGAGGACTATAAAAACAAGAACATCATCGCGAACCCGAACTGTTCGACGGCGCAGATGGTCGTTGCGCTCAAGCCACTGCACGACCGCGCCAAGATCAAGCGCGTCGTCGTCTCGACCTACCAGTCGGTTTCTGGCTCGGGCAAAGAAGCCATGGACGAGCTGTGGAACCAGACCAAAGGCATGTACGTGCCGGGGCAAGAGGTGGAACCGAAAAAGTTCACCAAGCAGATCGCCTATAACGTCATCCCGCATATCGACAAGTTCATGGATGACGGGTCGACCAAAGAAGAATGGAAGATGGTCGCGGAGACCAAAAAGATCGTCGACACGTCGATCAAGGTCACGGCGACTTGCGTGCGTGTGCCGGTCTTCGTCGGCCACTCCGAAGCGGTCAATATCGAGTTTGAAGACCCGCTGTCGGCAGACGAGGCCCGCGATCTTCTGCGTGAAGCGCCCGGCATCATGGTCGTCGATAAACGCGAAGACGGCGGCTACATCACGCCGGTCGAATGCGTCGGCGAGTACGCAACCTACATCAGCCGCATCCGCGAAGACTCGACCATCGAAAATGGCCTCAATCTCTGGTGCGTCTCCGATAACCTCAGAAAAGGTGCCGCGCTGAACGCGGTACAAATCGCAGAGCTGCTCGGGCGACGGGTGTTGAAAAAGGGGTGAGACGCGACGGCGAAGCCGAAGAAACGGTCCAGTGGACCGTTTCTAGCGTCGAACGTGCGAGCCCAGCGAGCGCCACGAAGCGCTAACGCCACCTCCGCGCCTTACTCCCTCCCAACTTCCTCGTGACCATGGCACAGAGGGCGTTGAGGAGAGGCACGATGAGAACTGGGCGTTTAATCCTCGCAACGCTAATTTTTCTGGGATCTCCGTTTCATGCGAGAGCAGGCGGCGGTACGATCGTTCTCACCGACCCGTTGGGTGTTGTCACGCCGACCCTTGACTGCAAAGCAGCACCCCCGTGTGGTATCCGAGTCCGAGCCGATGTCGGCGGACAGATGCTGCTCTCACCGCTCCTGCCATTTAGTGCGTTCGGCAACGAACCAACATTTCACGTCAATGATGGCGTCTGGTCCGTTGGTTTGGAGCCGAATGCGACTCAAGTAACATTCGAGACGATTGAGACAGGCACCGGCCCGGCGATCCTCGTCCAGCAAACAGTTGGATACGACCATGTGAAACGAGCCTACCTACTTCTCGTGCCCACGTCCGATGGTCTGCAAATCGTCAAATCGTGGTCCGAAGGAACCGGCCCCGGCTCAATCACAGTTCAACCGCTGGCCGATGGCGTTTTGATCCACCGAAGCTTCAACAATGGCCCTGTCAAATCCGAGGCCTATCAGTGGAGCGACGATGGCCTTGATTTGCTGAAAGCAGAGTAACCGGATGGTCCTCGCCCTTGACTTCCTCTCCTCTCCACCCCCACTTCAGCGGAACAATTGCTGAGGTGGGA
>CAZXMX010000421.1:0-1972 GCA_964641645.1 uncultured Neomegalonema sp. | reverse complement strand
GCGCGCCCGTATTCGCCAGATCAAGATAGGCCACCTGAAGCATTGGAAACCCAATAACGAAGGCAGTAACAGTTCGGATCATCCCCACCAATCCGAGCCATCCGAACATCGGAAAGACGATAATAAAGCCAAGGGGCCGCGCAACGACTAACGCCGCCGCTTCCACGATGGGAAGCAATGCAGTCATTAGTTCGAGGAGCGACTCGTTCATGATCCGCTACCGCGATGCAGTCGGAAATACTCGCAGTGCTTCATCCGCCAAGACAACGACGGGGTTCGCCAAGGATGCGCCAAAGAGCAAGAAGACACCCGCGACCGCCAAAATCTTCAACGTCAGCGGAAGACTCTGATCTTGAATCTGCGTCACCCCCTGAAACAGCGCGACAATAAAGCCGACGATGGCGGCGACGATGAGTGGCGGGGCCGCACTTTTGGCCGCCGCAAAAGTGGTCAGCGTCATGTAGCGGGCCAAAAATTCTTCCGTCATCACGGAACCTCCTAAACGTAGCTCAGCACGAGCCCTTGCACGAGCCGTGACCAGCCATCGACCGCGACGAACAAGAACAGTTTGAACGGGATTGCGATCATGATCGGCGAAACCATCATCATACCCAGAGACATCAACACAGCGGATACGATTAAGTCGATGGCGAGAAATGGTAGGTACAGCAGAAATCCAATCTCGAACGCCCGCGTCAACTCGGACACTAAGAAAGCTGGGACGAGAACGGGCAGCGAGTCTGCAGTCACCTTCTCGGCTTGCTCGGGATTCCAGAGCTGCGTACTGGCGTCCATGAAGAACGCGCGGTCATCGGCTCGCGCATGTTTAAGCAAGAATTCGCGAACCGGTTCAGACGTTCGTTCAAACACCAACAGCCAATCGTCCAAGGTTTCGAACTGCAATGCAGGGTCTGTTGCGATGGTTTGAACATCCGCCGCCAGTGGTGCGGCGATATAGACGGTCAACACCAGCGCCACCCCGTACAAAACCATATTCGGCGGTGTTTGCTGCACGCCCAACGCGTTCCGCACAATCAGTAGGACGACCGTGATTTTTGCGAATGCCGTCACGCCCACCGCAATAAACGGCAGGAAGCCCAGCATCATAACGACGACTATAAGCGATAGGACGTTGGATTCTAACTCAGGCATGGCCGTTAAGCCGGGTAATTTTGACGCCAAGTTGATCGCCGATCAGCACCATCTCACCTGCACCGACCCGGCGGCCATTCGCGAGAATGTCGACGACGGATGAGGCAGGCTTGTCCAAGGGAATGGAACCGCCAACACCAATGTTGCGAAGTTCGTCGATCGACATTTCACGTCGACCCAATTCGAAGATCAATCGAACAGGAAGGTTGCCGATGCTCGTCTCGTCGAGAGCGGCCACTTGTGACTCAGCCTCAAATTCATTGTTCGACATCTGAAATTCTCCGAGTAAGTAAGGGTTGTTGGCCGAGAACGGTGCGCCCACCGTGACCTCACCCGTATCGTTAAGTTGGCCCACAGTGGTCAGGTGCTCGCCGAGACACAGAACGACTCCACCGTCAGGAGCCACCCTGTCGAACAAAAGCGCATCACCGACAGCCAATCCATTGAGACCGTTTCGTGAAACGGAACTCACCGCAACCCGCGCAGCGAAGACCACCGAATGCGCGAACTTAATTCCATCGACCCGCGGGCTTCGCTCCCAAGCCGCCGCCAGCATTCCGAGGATGCTCGGCGAGGCGAACACCGACGCTGGATAGGGTTCGGGTGATCCATTGGCGAACAAGCGCGAATCAAAGTGCGCCAGCTTGCCATGGTCGCGAATTTTTGCGACACGCTCGATCGAGATTTGGACCCCGAGCATTGTCTCCAACGCCATCAGGTAGTCGACAATGTGCGTTTCGATCAGAGCGGCCACCAAGTCCGCATCAAGATCATCAATGCGAACGCGCGGCTCCGCTTGGTTCAACAACGTTTCGAGCGC
>CAZXMX010000420.1:0-1989 GCA_964641645.1 uncultured Neomegalonema sp. | reverse complement strand
ATCCCCTCAACCAGCATGTTGAGGATCATAACGCGCTTTTCGAGAGGCAATTTGTTCATGCCTTTATATTATGAACTTTTATGCTTAGTGGCAAGAATTAAGTTCAGTCAAAAGGGAATTTCGTCGTCCAAGTCATTTTCGCTACGGGCTTCTTGACCTCCGAAGCCTGACGGTGGCTCGTTCGCTGGAGAAGCCACCGTTTCATGCCCCAGTTCAACCAAGCCGAAAGTGTTCGGGGCGGGGCGGGTAAACATCTCCTCGCGCCGAACGTAGGCGGCGAGAGAACTGGTCAAAGAAGACTTTGATTCTCTGGTGTTTTCTTTTCCTAGCGCACTCAGAATGTCGTCGATGTGCAATGGACGGCCATTCTGCATTATCGCATCGCGGGCCTGTGCAACCGCACTACCTGATTTAAGTTGAGGTTGTTCTTCCTCTGCTGACACTTCCGCAGTGGCAAGCATCTTCAAAACATCTCGAAGTGCCTTCACATACACCTTTGCGTCTTTGATTTTGTCCTCGAACGTCGCGATTTCCTGCTCCTTCCGTCGCAGCTTGTCTTCAATCTTCTTTCTCTCGGACATAGTATCGACTCCTGTATGTGACGTATGTTATGGGACAGAAGAAGGTTGTCACACAAGAGGAATTATTTTTTATGGTATCGGAAGTCGAGCAAGCTCCAGCATATCGCAACACAATGGATGAGCTAGAAAACTTAAAAAAAACAAACAGCCAAGGAATGGATTACTGGCTGGCGAGGGAAATTCACTCAGTTCTCGGCTACCCTGTATGGGATAAGTTTGTGCCGGTAATTGAACGCGCGGCTTCTTCATTGCGTTCGAACGGCATCGATCCATCCCATCATATCGCTTTGACGAGCAACATGATGGGAGTGGGCAAGGGAGCAAAACGCGAAGTGCCAGACTATTTTCTGAGTAGGTCTGCTTGCAGGCTGATTGCGATGAACGGCGATCCAAGCAAGCCCGAGGTGGCTGGGGCGCAAGCGTACTTCCTTGTGCAGGCTGAGCGTATGGAGCGTCATGACGCTAACGAGGATGACGAAGAGAGGATCAGACTTCGTGAGAAGGTCAAAAAGTCATTCAAGGTTGTCAGCGGTGTTGCTCAGGAAGTCGGAGTTCCTGGGCCTAAGCAGGGCATTTTCCACGACGCGCGCTATCAGGGTCTCTATAAAATGACTCGGCGTGAAATGATGGCGTCCAAAGGAATTGATCCTAAAGCGAACGTTTTTGACGTTATGGGCGCTTTAGAGCTTTCAGCGAATGATTTCCAAATGAACTTGGCAGCAGAAACGATTAAGAAAGAAAATGTTCAAGGCGAAGTGAGAGCTATCCAAAAAAACAAAGAGGTGGCGGAGCGTGTCCGGCAGACAATGATCGACAGCGGCTCCAATCCGCCAGAGCATCTAGCGCCAGCAGAGCCAATCAAAGAAGTAGTGAAAAGGGTAAAAAAGGCTAAGCCGAAAAAGATTGCCTAGCTTTCCCACCGCTTAGCCGCAGCCTTTTTAGCGATCTCAGACCGCTGTTCGGGTGTCAGCTTAGACGCCCGCGCCTTACCGCCCTTTGCGCCAAGCGCCTTGGCCGCAGGGTCTTTGCCATCGTCTTCAGGCGCGTCGTCAACCTCGCCAGTCGCGATCTGAGCAATCAGAACGGCGTTGCCGACAACATCGGCTTTGCGCTTCTGTCCTTTGGGGCCTTTAGGCATTTTCAAGACTCCGCAGCGCATTGAACGCCGCTTCATCGAATGTCTCGCCTTCGAACATCGCTTTTATATCATCCCGGTCATTCGGAGTAGAGAAGCTCACTCGCCAGTTTGTCGTAAACTTCAAAATTGATAGGTGACCATCGAAGCGGGCATTGGAAGCCTCAATCAAGCGAGCCATCGTATCAAAATCGTCTTCGTTCATATAAATCTCCTATGCTTTGCGCTAAGCATACACATAGGAGGCGTGGCGATCATCTGCAAAATTCAAAG
>CAZXMX010000419.1:0-1997 GCA_964641645.1 uncultured Neomegalonema sp. | reverse complement strand
GCAGCGCTGCACGCCCCCTCGGGTCGATCACTTATCTCGCATCATCGAGGGCTTCCCATGCAAACTAATTTCACCGAAGCCCAACTGCGTGATCCGGACACATCGCGCTCGAATGACATCCTGCGCAAGTGTGTGCATTGCGGATTTTGCACGGCAACCTGCCCGACTTACACGTTGCTCGGTGATGAACTCGACTCCCCGCGCGGGCGTATTTATCTCATCAAGCAAATGTTGGAAGAGGGCCGCCCGGCCGATAAGCAAACCGTCAAGCATGTCGACCGTTGCCTCTCATGCCTCGCCTGCATGACGACCTGTCCGTCGGGGGTGCATTATATGCACCTTGTCGATCACGCGCGTGCGCATATCGAGGCCACGTATAAGCGCCCTCTCGCCGAGCGCGTTCTACGCGGCGTGTTGGCGAAGGTTCTGCCAAACCCGATGTTGTTCCGTATGGCACTGCTCGGAGCGAAACTTGGTCAGCCGTTTCAGCGCATTCTACCGGGTCGCCTCAAGGCAATGGTCGCGCTGACGCCAAAGACAATCCATCCCCCTGCGCCGTGGGATGAACCCCAAGTCTTCCCCGCCGAAGGCGAGCGCAAGATGCGCGTTGCGTTGATGACCGGCTGCGCACAAAAAGTTCTCGATCCATCCATCAATGAAAGCACGATCCGTTTGCTCACGCGGCATGGGGCCGAAGTCGTTATCGCAAAGGGCGCGGGTTGTTGTGGTGCACTCACCCATCACATGGGCAAAGTGTCTGACTCGCACGCCTCGGCGGCGGCAAACATTACCGCGTGGATGAAAGAAGTGCGCGGTGAAGGTCTGGATGCGGTTGTCATCAACGCCTCTGGCTGCGGCACGACTGTCAAAGACTATGGCCATATGTTCCGCACCGACGACGCGATGGCCAAACACGCCGAGACGATCTCGGGTCTGACCCGCGACGTGACAGAGCTGTTGGCGGAACTGGGTCTGAAAGAAACCAACGCGCCGAAACTGCGTGTCGCCTATCACGCCGCGTGTTCGTTGCAGCATGGTCAGAAGATCACCGTCGAACCCAAAGCGCTGCTCAAACAAGCGGGTTTCACGGTGCTCGAACCAAAAGAGGGTCATCTTTGTTGCGGTTCCGCCGGAACCTACAATCTGATGCAGCCTGAAATCGCGGGCCAGCTCAAAGACCGCAAAGTCGCCAACATCGAAGCCACCAAGCCTGACGTGATCTCAGCCGGGAATATCGGCTGTATGACCCAACTCGCCAGCGGTACTGGTATCCCCGTCGTTCACACAGCGGCGCTGCTCGATTGGGCCACGGGGGGGCCAAAGCCGGAGGGGATAGGCTGATAGGAACCTTCGCGAATTCTAACCCTCGGAATCGTTCCGAGGGTTCAGTTTTTCGATGCGGAGTTCAGATTGGATCGTCAGAACGAGTCCGACGATCACGATGCAGCCAATTGTCTAGCGCGGCAACTCCGTCTTACCCATCAGGAATTTGTCGACAGAATTTGCAGCTTGGCGGCCTTCACGGATGGCCCAGACTACGAGCGATTGTCCGCGCCGCATGTCGCCTGCGGTGAAGACTTTATCGCGGTTTGTCGCATAGGCTTCCATATCGGCCTTCACATTGCCCCGTGCATCCAGCTCGACGTCGAGTTCGGCCAACATGCCTTCGGCAACCGGATGCACAAAGCCCATGGCGAGCAGCACGAGGTCCGCTTTCAGTTCAAACGCGCTATCGTCGACAGGTTTGAAGTCAGGGCCGACGCGGGCGCAATCAATATGCGTCACGTGACCGTCTTCACCGCGAACCGCCGTCGTCGTGACCGAGAAATCACGCTCGGCACCCTCGGCTTGCGAGGAAGACGTGCGCATTTTTAGCGGCCAGTGCGGCCAAGACAGCGCCTTGTCCTCTTTTTCCGGCGGCTCTGGCATAATCTCAAGCTGCGTCACCGACAGTGCGCCTTGACGGATCGAGGTGCCGATACAATCGGACCCGGTAT
>CAZXMX010000418.1:0-2021 GCA_964641645.1 uncultured Neomegalonema sp. | reverse complement strand
TGCTAGAGGCAATGGCCGGGTTCCTGCCGCTCACGTCGGGTTCTCTGACAATTGGTGGTGTTGATGTTTCAACCGATCCACCCGCCGAGCGCCCTCTGACACTGCTGTTTCAAGAAAACAATCTGTTTCCCCATTTAAGTGTCGCCCAAAACGTGGGGCTTGGTCTGCGCCCTGGTCTCGGGATGACATCCCCGGAAAAAGAAGCCGTCGCGTCCGTTCTCAATGACGTTGGCCTTGGCGATCTCGGCGCGCGGTTGCCCGGTGAATTGTCTGGTGGTCAACGGCAACGCGCAGCACTTGCACGCGCTTTACTGCGAGACCGGCCCGTTTTGTTGTTGGATGAACCCTTCGCCGCGCTTGGCCCTGCCTTACGAGACGAGATGCTCGGGCTGATCGACAAACTCGTTCTGCGCCGAGACATGGCTGTCCTGATGATCACACACGCCCCAGAAGAGGCACGCGCGGTCGCGGGGCTAACCGCTGTCTGCATCGACGGCACGATCGACGGCGCGAGAGAGACGGCGGCGGTCTTTGCCAACCCTTCACCAGACCTGGCGGCCTATCTCGGCACGTCGTAGCGCGTTATTCGGCGGCGAGTTTAGTCGCAGCGTTCGCCGCCAGCAGAGCGGACAGGCCGTCTTCCAGCGTAGTCTCCGCCGTGAAATTCAGCAATCGCTGCATCCGCTCAGGGTTACCCAGCGAGTCGCGAATATCCCCGTCACGCACAACATCGAAGTTGATCGCCGCTTCCGTTCCGGTCAGCGACTTGATCGTCTCGGCCAACTCTTTCACCGTGACGGAGCGGCCCGTGCAAAAGTTGATCGGATCAAAACGTGCTTTTTCGCCCGCTGCTTGCGCGCTCATCATGCGGTCCATCGCTGCAAGCTGACCTGCGACAACATCTTCGACATAGATAAAGTCTCGCGATTGCCCACCATCGCCGAAAATGGTCACAGCCTCGTCTCGTGCCAGCCGGTCCGCAAAGATGGAAATTACGCCGGAATACGGCGAAGACGGATCTTGGCCAGGACCAAACACGTTAAAGAACCGGCACGCCGTACTCGGCAGATCGAACAGATCAGCGGCAGCACTCGCATGATGCTCGCCGCTTAACTTGTCGGCGCCATAAGGCGACATCGGTTGTTTAACGGTGTCCTCGATAATCGGCATCGTCTCGGCAGCACCATAGATCGCAGCCGAAGACGCCCAAGCCACGGGAAGCGGTTTATCGGCAGCATCCCGTGCGGCCTCGAATACCGTCACCGTGCCATAAAGATTGGTACGATGAGACTCGCGCCAAGCGCGGTTACACCGTTCGACCGAAGCAATGGCGGCGAGATGAAAGACACCGCTCGCACCCTCGACGGATTGTGCGACGGCTTCAGCATCGGCGATATCGGCAACCATGATTTCCGCTTCAGCGGGGGGAGCATCGCGATGGCCAGTCGACAGGTCGTCAATAATGCGCACGCGATCACCGCGCCGGATCAAAGCCGAAGCAAGATGAGCGCCGATGAAACCACAACCACCGGTGATCGTGAAAAGATGATTTTTTCGCATGGTTTGCTCCCAATTGATCGTCAGGATTGTCGCGGAGATCGGATAAGATTCCGTAAGGATTTAGTGGTGCCTTCCAAACAAAGAGTTTCGGGATGTTATACTGCGAGTCCTGAGAAAGTCGAACTGGAAGACTTGACGTTCTTCGTCCGGGTGATTCATGTGCGGGGATGATACGTTCAGGTTTCTTTCTCCATCAGAACGGCGCGGGTTGGAAGCTTGCATTCGCCGTTAGCGCGAGGATCACGGGATAGCCCGGCGTGCGAACGCGATCCTGTTGCTCGATGACGGGGAAAGTTGCATCCGGATCGCGAAGTTTTTGTATCTGGACGACGACACCATCCGTGGTTAGTAAAAGCTTATCGGCAAGATGGCTGGGAGTCCTTGCACTGGACAGCTGGCAAGGCTGCCAGTCTCGGATAACGCCCGCGCAGGAGACTGCGTTATGCGACTGGTTGGAGGGG
>CAZXMX010000417.1:0-2029 GCA_964641645.1 uncultured Neomegalonema sp. | reverse complement strand
AATGTATCGGCCCAGTCTTTTTCCTGCGTCAATACTGCGTCAGTCGTGACAACCGCACCAGCGTTGATCAAAGGGTTGCGCGGTACGCCACTTTCGACTTCAAGCAATATGAGCGAATTAAAGCCCATGCCAGAAGGTTCTCGGCTCACGCGACGCCACAAATCATCACCAACGATGTCCAGCGCGAAGACGAGGTTAAACACCTTCGAGACGGATTGAATGGAAAAGGGGACATCTGCATCACCCGAAGCAAAGACTTCGCCGTCCTTTGTCGCAACAGCCATCGCGAAATGGTCCTGCGGAACTCTCGATAGCGCAGGGATATAGGTCGCAACACGGCCCTGAGCCGACAAGGGACGCACTTCAGTTGCAATCGTATCAAGTGTCTCTTGCCAATCAATCACAGTACCTGAGCCTCTAATCGGATGCACCGCCTGAAGACACCATCGAGTCGCGCATCTTTTGAAAGGCGTCTCTCAAACCTTCTGACCACGCTTTGGATAGCGCCAAAAACGCCTTATCGTCTGGCTCAATTCGACGTTCCTCGTCGAAGTCAAAGACTCCCTCGCGCTGTACCGTCAAATCAAGCGGCATCCCGACGGAAAGATTTGAATTGAGCGTCGAGTCCATTGACAAAAACGATGCCGTCAGCGCGTGACCCAGGGGCGTTTCCGGAACGATCACCCGGTCAAGAATGGGCTTGCCGTATTTGTGTTCGCCGATCTGCAGAAACGGCGTATCCCGCGTGGCCTCGATAAAGTTTCCTGCCGAATAGATCATAAACAGACGGAGCTTTCCGCCTTTCCGTTGGCCCGAAACAAGGATCGAGGACGTCGAATTTTCCCCCCGAGCAGACAGACCGGGACCATACCGAGTCTGTACGGTCCGCATTGCCTCGCCCACGATTTCAGCGACGCGGAACATTGAGGGGGCCGTCAAAAGCGTTTCAGCGCCGTTCGTCGCCGTATCAATTTTTTCTTGCAACAGCGACATGACCGCTTGCGTGATCGCAAGATTTCCCGAAGTCATCATCGTGATCGCCCGCTCTCCGGGGGTCTTCCAAGTGAACAGCTTTTTGAATTTTGAGATGTTGTCGATACCCGCATTCGTTCGGGTATCTGCGAGGCAGACGAGCCCTGCGTCCAACTTGATAGCAACGCAGTACGTCATCACTTCCGCTCCTCATAGACCACAACCGATCAACTCTGCGTTTGACTAGTGGCTTGGATCGCCACAGTCTCAAATCCAAAATCCGAGCCAATCGTTGTTGCCAGCTTGATGGTACGTTCAATTTTATCCGTCAAGTACTCGTGCAGTCCGCCAAGCAAGATCAATCGAGCATCGTCTCGTTTCAGCGAATTTCGCATCGCGGTCGCTTGAAACAGAGCTTTGCTTTCGAAATTGGCATTTTCGCACAGCCGCTCTAACCGCCTGAGAATACGATCATAACAATAGCGAAGCGACCGAGGAAACTGTCGGTTTAACAAGAGAAAATCGACAACCAACTCGGCGGAGACTTCAGCGCGATAAGCCCAACGGTAGGACGTGCGCGCCCCGGCCGCATTCAGAATATGGTTCCATTGAAGCTGGTCATAGCTGCCTCCGACGGCGAACGCTTCAGGGAGGAGCACATGATACTTTACGTCGAGCAAGCGCGCGGTTGCATCGGCGCGCTCGACCGCTTCACCAAGACGCAAAAAGTCAAAGCCCGCGTTTCTCAACTGGGTCCCACTAATCAAGCCTCGAAACTCGGCAGCCAAAGAACGAACCCGCTCCAATATTCTGGGCAACCCAGCACCCGAACAATCCGCCTCGGATAACGCGCGCATCTCGCGCCAAGATTCATTGATCGATGACCAAACCTCAATCGTCAGAGCAATCCGCTGAGCCCGTGCGTTACTCCGCGCCGCCTCAAAACAATTGCGAATAGAGGATGGATTGGCTTCATCAATAAGCATGTGGCGAATGGCGGCCGGGCCGTCTGCCCGTTCAATATCGCCGGGATACGTGCTGCGACATCCCGCGGCGA
>CAZXMX010000416.1:0-2032 GCA_964641645.1 uncultured Neomegalonema sp. | reverse complement strand
TCGTCCACCTCATTCGAAACCCAGACTGCCTAGACCTCGTGAACGGTGCTCTGGACGGCACGACTTCAGATCAAAAGATGATTGTTTTTGGCGAACCTGCAAACGGGACATTCGACGTCCGCGTTTCTCGCTTAACCGACGACGCGGGAACGGGAGTGCTGATTTTCGTCAGCCTGAGGGACGTGAATGAGCTGGTCCAGGCAGACGCCATTCGCTCGGACTTCGTCGCCAATGTCAGCCACGAGCTGCGCTCGCCGCTGTCAACCATTGTCGGGTTTATCGAAACCTTGCGAGGCCCGGCGAAAAACGACCCTCCCGCGCAGAACCGTTTCCTCGGTATGATGGCGCAGGAAGCAGATCGGATGGTTCGGTTGATCTCCGACCTCTTGACCCTCTCAAAAGTTGAGGCCAATCAGCGCCTGCGTCCCCGAGAGCAAGTTGATGTCGCTGCGATAGCCAAGCGGGTCCAGACGCTGCTGGAAAACAAGGCAACCGATCAAGGCAAGTCGATTGATCTCAATGTCCCGCAGCCGATTGAGGGCATCCCCGGCCATGAAGACGAGCTGGTTCAGGTCTTCCAGAATCTTCTGGAAAATGCGCTGAATTATTCCGACGACAACACTGCCGTCAAAATGACCATCACCAATGAAACGTCAGCGAACGGCATCGTTGGACCTGCCATCGTGATCCGAGTGAAAGACAGCGGCGACGGTATCGCACCCCATCACCTGCCGCGCCTCACTGAACGATTCTACCGTGTCGATTCCCATCGATCACGCAGTGATGGTGGCACGGGGCTGGGCCTTGCGATTGTCAAACACATCGTCTTGCGCCATCGCGGACGGTTACAGATCGAAAGTACGCTTGGTCAGGGCACCACATTCACCGTGTGTCTGCCCGCAAGCGCCTGATCCCCCCCCAATCCGCCCCCTGTCACATAACTGTCGTGAAACTGTCGCATAAGCTTCAGCGATGGCTGTCATAGCTGCTCGTGTCACACCAGCTTGCAAAACACTCTCTAGGGGAAAATCATGACACACACGTCCGGAATGACACTTCGCACCTGTGCAGCAGCTCTCACGCTTCTCGCGACATCGGTCTCAGCGAATGCTCGTGACCAGATCACTATCGTTGGGTCATCGACGGTTTTTCCATTCGCAACGACCGTTGCCGAACGCTTCGGAAAAAATACTGATTTTCCAACCCCCGTTGTGGAGTCAACAGGGTCAGGCGGCGGTCTTAAGCTATTCTGTTCGGGTATCGGCGAAGCAACCCCTGACATCACAAACGCCTCCCGCCGCATCAAGGAAAGCGAAGTCGCGCTTTGCGCCAAGAACGGGATTGAAGAGATCATCGAAGTCAAAGTTGGCTACGACGGCATCGTCCTCGCCAACTCGCGCAAATCCGATGTTCTGAGCCTAACGCGCCAAGACATCTTTCTCGCGCTTGCCAAGGATGTGCCCGACGGGAGCGGCAAGACCAAGCCTAACCCCTATAAGACTTGGAAAGACGTGAACGCCGAGCTGCCCGACGTCAAAATTGAAGTTCTTGGCCCGCCGCCAACATCCGGCACGCGCGACGCTTTCGTTGAGCTGGCAATGGAGGGCGGTTGCAAAACAATCGATTGGATCTCGGCCCTCAAAAAAGCCGATAAAACCGCCTATAAAGTTCTCTGCCATACCATCCGCGAAGACGGCGCTTTTGTCGAGGCGGGCGAGAACGACAACCTCATTGTTCAGAAACTCGAAGCGAACCCAGCTGCCTTTGGCATCTTTGGGTTCAGCTTCCTCGATCAAAACTCCGACAAGGTTCAGGGCTCCAAGATCGAGGGCAACGCACCCACGTTCGAGGATATCGCCGAAGGCGCGTATCCCGTCTCCCGTTCGCTCTACTTCTACGTCAAGAAAGCGCATATCGGGACGATTCCCGGCATTGAAGAGTTCCTCGCTGAATTCACCAGTGAAGACGCTCTTGGTGAGGACGGGTATCTGGGCGAGAAGGGCCTGATCCCACTAACCGAAGACGAAGCAGC
>CAZXMX010000415.1:0-2049 GCA_964641645.1 uncultured Neomegalonema sp. | reverse complement strand
GGGTCAAACGACTGCCCGTGCCAGTCTTTGCCGATCCTCGCGTCCCCTCGAAGGTCGACGCCGTAAGCCGATGTATCCTGACTGATAACCAGCAATTCCTTGACGCCAGCTTCGACCAGGCGCTCGGCCTCTTGCAGCACGGCATGGATCGGCCGAGAGGCCAGCTTTCCGCGCATGTCCGGGATAATGCAGAACCGGCAGGAGTGATTGCAGCCTTCTGAGATTTTCAAATAGGCGTAGTGGCGCGGTGTCAGGCGCACGCCATCTTTGGGCGCTGGCAGCAGGTCTGTAAACGGGTTGGGGCGGGGCGGGGTGACCGAATGAACCGCATCCATGACCCGCTCGTACTGCTGCGGCCCTGTGATCGCGAGAACTGAGGGGTGAGCGTCCGTGATCGTTTCGGCTTCGGCGCCTAGGCAACCGGTTACGATGACTTTGCCATTCTCGCGCAGCGCTTCCCCAATGGCATCGAGACTTTCGGCCTTTGCGCTGTCGAGAAATCCGCAGGTATTGACGATAACCGCGTCCGCGCCTTCATAGTCGGTCGAGAAAGCGTAGCCTTCAGCCCGAAGCCGCGTGAGAATTCGCTCGGAGTCGACGAGGGCTTTGGGACAACCGAGGCTGACCATTCCGATTTTGGGCGGTGCAATCTGTTCTGACATGGCGGGTTATTGGGGGAGGGAGCGCGGGGACGCAAGCGGTTTCAGCGGCTTTGCAGCGCATTGTCGCGTCTTTGCTTGGCCGCCTCACTCAGACCGTGTGCGGTTTTCCGCCACGTCGATTGCTGACCGAACATCTCCCACAGGGCGCGGTAGGCTGGAATGGTCGCCAACTGCCAGTAGAACCAGAGGAAGGGGCTCCAGAGAGCGCGACGTAAGCCGAAGCGTCTTGTGACCGCGATGAGGGTCGCTGCGAGGATAAAAATGTGCCCAGTGATGAACACCCAAGCGATTGCCGCGGATAGGGAGGGAGCGAAAAGCATCGACCATGGCGCTTGGCCGACCAATATCGCCGACGCAATCGCCAGCCAGAAAATCGGCTGAAGCAAGAAGGCGACGAAGCCATCTAAGAGCATGAGATTGATGGCTGTCGCCGGTTTCCAGCCAAGCTCGCGGAATAGCCGTTTTGGGTCGCGCATATGAACGAGCCAAGTGACCATGAAACCCTTGATCCATCGTGATCGCTGTCCTGTCCATTGTCCGAACGCGACGGGGGGCTCTTCCCACGTTGTGGAGTCGATGACTTCTGCCCGCCACCCTTTGCGTGCGAGCCGAACGCCGAGGTCTGCATCTTCGGTCACATTGTTTGGATCCCAACCGTCGATCGCCCTGAGTGCCTGGGTCTCGATGAAAAGCGACGTGCCGCCCAACGGGATTGGAAGGCGAAGATTGCTCAGGCCGCGCAAGAGCATATCGAACCACAGCGTATATTCGAGTGATGCCATGCGGGAGATGAACGTCTCGGTTGCTTCGTAATGATTCAATCTCGATTGGACGCAAACCGTGCGCTCATCTGCGGCTTCGAGTGCAGCGACAGCTTTTCGGATTTGGTCTGGTTCCGGCGCGTCTTCCGCATCGTAAATTCCGATTATTTCACCGCGCGCGAACGGTAGCGCATAGTTCATCGCTTTGGGTTTGGTCTGCGGTGAGCTCTTTGGAATTTTCAGCACGCTGAATTGAGGAGGGAGATTAGTCTCCGCCAATGCTTGGAGTGTTTTAGCATCATCGGCTTCAGCGAGGAATTTAATGTCTAGTTTCTCAGGCGGATAGTCGAGATTCTTTAGTTCAGCGACGAGAGCGACGATGGCTCGGTCTTCGTCGTGGACTGGGAGGAAGAGGGTGACAATGGGTGTCCGCAAGCTCGTGGTGCTTTTTTGGCGAGGTGGTTTTACCGATGCGATCATAAGCGCCCCTTTGAGGCCCGTCGTCGCGATGCAGTAAAGAAAGAGAATACTCAGCGAAAGCGTCGCTGTAGCCGTCGGGACAAAAATGAAACCCATCACGAGAAGAAGTGGAGCGCTCAACAGCGCAAAGTGCTGCCAAGGCGTCA
>CAZXMX010000414.1:0-2054 GCA_964641645.1 uncultured Neomegalonema sp. | reverse complement strand
TCGAAACGCTGCGCGGTCCTCGCCACGGCTTGCAGCCTGCCAAAGTCGTCGAGCGCCTCGGCGACATCGGTGCGCCGCGTTCGATCTCTCTGATCGCCATCCACGAACATGGCATCCCGGTTGAATTCGGCGAAAAAACTCTTGCCGAGGCGAACGCCGCAACAGAAGTCACATCCCTCAAGGGCCGCGACGACTTGCGCGAACTCCCGCTCATTACCATCGATCCCGAAGACGCCCGCGACCACGACGACGCGATCTTCGCCGAAGCAGACCCCGACCCCAAGAACGTAGGCGGGCATATCCTGTGGATCGCGATTGCCGACGTTGCCCACTACGTCCGGCCCGGCACTGCACTCGACCGCGAAGCGCGTAAGCGCGGCAACTCATGCTACTTCCCGGACCGCGTGGTCCCGATGCTGCCGGATAAGCTGTCGGGCGATCTATGCTCGTTGCATGAAGGCGTTGAACGCCCTTGCATTGGCGTTCGTATCGTCCTGTCAGAGAACGGCACGAAAACGAGCCACACATTCTTCCGCGCGATGATGCGCTCGGCAGCCAGCCTGAGCTACGAGACCGCCCAAGCCACCGCAACGGGTGGCCACGGCGCGCTCGATGGGCCGATCAAGACGGACATCATCGACCCCCTGTTCGCTTGTTATAAATCGTTGGTAAAGGCCAAAGAGAAACGCCAACCACTCGACCTCGACCTGCCCGAACGTCGCATCGTCATGAGCGACGAGGGCAAAGTCACCTCAGTCCGGTTCCGCGAACGGTTCGACGCACACAAACTCGTCGAAGAATGTATGGTCCTTGCCAACGTTTGCGCCGCTGAAACGCTAGAGAGCAAACGCAGCGAGTTGGTCTACCGCGTCCACGAACCGCCCGTCGAAGAACGCATCGAGAGCCTGCGCGAGACACTAGAGACCATTGGCATTCCGCTCGCCAAGGGCCAGCGCATGACCCCCGGCAATCTCAACACCGCCCTGCGAGCGGCGCAAAAAACCGAACATTCAGAGACGGTCAGCATGTCCGTGTTGCGTTCGCAGACGCAAGCCTATTACGGCCCCGACAATCTCGGACACTTCGGGCTGAACCTCGCGCGCTACGCACACTTCACCTCACCCATCCGGCGCTACGCCGACCTGTTGGTTCACCGCGCGCTCGTCTCTGCCCTCGGCCTCGGAGCCGACCCCAAGAAAGACGGCCTGAGCCTCGAAGACATCTCGGATATGCGCGACACCGCGACGCATATCTCACAGACCGAGCGCCGCGCGATGTTGGCCGATCGAGACTCAACGGATCGCTATCTCGCCGCCTTCATGGAAAACCGGATTGGTGCCGAATTCGAGGGGTCGGTCTCCGGCATTGCGCGCTTCGGCATGTTCGTGAAGCTGAATGAAACCGGCGCGGACGGGTTGATCCCGATCTCGACCATCGGCGACGAATACTACACCTTTGACGAAGATGCCCGCACCTTGCGCGGCGAGCGAAGCGGCACCCTCTTCCGCATGGGAATGCCCATCCTCGTCCGCCTCGAAGAAGCTGCCCCGTTATCCGGCGGCTTGCGGTTCTCCCTCGTCGAAGGCGGCGAAGCAGGCAAACCGACACGAAAAGGGAAAGGCAGCGCTAAACGCCGTCCATCGATCCCAAAAGGCAGACGCGCAGGAAAAGGCCGTAAGGGTGGAAAAGGCCGACGATAACGAAATATGCGGTTGCGCTAATTTTTCCATAATCATTCGCTTGTAGAAAGCTCCTTCGAAAGACAAGGAGCCTTGATATGATCGTACTCGTTTCCTTCGAAGAGCTGGAAGTCTCCTTGTTCAAAAAGGCTTCGACAGAACTGAGAATTGATAAGCGGATCAAT
This sequence comes from uncultured Neomegalonema sp., assembly GCA_964641645.1. Lineage (GTDB taxonomy): Bacteria > Pseudomonadota > Alphaproteobacteria > Rhodobacterales > Rhodobacteraceae > JAHDDY01. The sequence goes on along the minus strand of CAZXMX010000414.1, from coordinate 190 downwards.
TACTTTGACAGCCGAGAAGCGCTGACAAGCCACTGCCTCAAGAGTGCACAGCGGCCCGGCGATGCGCTGTACCCGCGCGTCATCGTGGTTAATATTGATTCAGAATCTTGTCTCGACGACATGCGGACGCTCAAAAAAACGGATAACTGGAAGAAAATTCCAATCATCGGTTACGGCTTCTTGGAAGATC
>CAZXMX010000413.1:0-2090 GCA_964641645.1 uncultured Neomegalonema sp. | reverse complement strand
GCCAATCCCGTTGGGCTGGTGAGCCATGCGCCGATGACGATGGCGGTGATGGTGGGGAGGAACTGCATCGCAAAGCCGAATGCGCCGGGCATGCCGATGCCGCAGAAAAAGGTGCCGAGGCAAAAGCCGACGATCAAGAGCATCACGACGGGCTCGAACATCACGGGCGGGCGCTCGGCGCTGGGGCGGCCTTTGACGTGAAAGACATAGGCGCTGACGCAGACCATCATCAGGGTCAGGCCGCTGTGTTTCAGCTTCGCGTCGAAGTTTGATGTTGCCACCGCGAGAACGAGTGACAGCAACGCCAGAACAGGCGCAGCAAAACGAACCACGTCCAAGCGGCGTTGATCTTCCGGGCGCGTTTCGGTTGATGCGGTCATGCTGATCCCTGTTCTTTGTGCAGTTTACCGCGTGAGGGTCGCCGGAACATTAAAAACGCTGTATAGAAATCAATCGAGTTAAAGAGAGCGAATTCCGGGTTCGGCGCGCTTGACCAACAGCAGCTCGGTGATCGCCCAAACAAGAGCGTCTACGCGGTCTGGTGATTTTGTCTCTCCCCGAAAGCCTGAGGGCGCGAAGGCGCACAGTTGATCTTCGAGGCGGATGAGCGTGTGTTTGGCTTCGCGCAGGTGATTGACGCGGTGCGTCTCATAGAGCGCGAGGACGGGTTCGGCGCGCACTGCTTTGCCTCGGGTGGCGCGCACGGCTTTGAACGGAATGTTCGGGTCGATTTGTCGGATGATGGCTTCGACCATATCGCCGCCTTGGTTGACCTCGGCCACCAGTCGGTCGGCGTTGTGATAGCGAAAGGCGGCAACGGCGCGCTCGGCCCAGGCTTGGGGCGAGACGCCTTGGACGGACCAGTCGGCGAGGACGGTGGCGGTTGGGTTTTCTCCCGGTGTCAGGCCGGCGGCGACGATGCCGCAGGCGTCCGAGTTTTTGCGCGACGTCACCGGGGGATCGACGGCGACGATGATGCGGGTCAGCGGCGGGGCTTGCGCAATCTGACATTCGGCGATGAGCTTGCGGTTCCACATCGCGTCGGGAGTTTCGGTAAGGAGTTCTCCCTTAAGTTCCTGCCGTCCGAGGTCGCGGCCTTTGTACCGCGCTTCGACTTGCTTGAGGAACGACGGCGCGAGGTTCGCGGCGTTGTCTCGGGTGGGCATCTGAGTCAGTGTGGTGGCGGGGTCATTCATCAACGCGATGAGGGTCGGGTTCGCGCGCGGGGTTGTCGTGACAACGGTGCGTGGGTTCGCGCCGAGGCGTAGGCCGAATTGCAGCATGTCCCATGCCTTTTGGGTGCGCTTCCATTTCGCGAGCTCATCGCACCATGCGGCGTCGAATTGCGGACCGCGCAGGCTTTCGGGATCGGAGGCGGAGAAGAGATGCGCTTCGGCGCCGTTGGGCCAGATCAGATGACGGCGCGAGACGTGAAAGGTGGGGCGGCGGTCGGGCGGGCTGGTGGCGATGAGGCCGCTATCGCCCAGCACCATGATGTCGCGGGCTTGGTCGGCGGTTTCGCCGAGCAGCGCGACGCGGCGGCATGGGCCGGGGTCGAGCGGCGTTGCGCCTTCGACTTGCGCGCGGACCCACTCGGCCCCGGCGCGGGTCTTGCCGGAACCGCGCCCGCCCATCACCAGCCATGTGGACCAGTCGCCCGTGGGGGCGCGCTGTTCCGGGCGGGCTTTGTAGTGCCACAGGTAGGGGAGCGCGGCGCGGGTGTTGGCCGGAAGGCTGCGCAGGAATTTCGCGCGGTCTTCGGGGGCGAGTTCACGCAGGCGATTGAGCGGATTGGTCATGGGCATTTTCCGTCCTGTCGAGCCGCGCGAGGTGATCGAGAATATCGCGATCCGCCGCCGCGAGATCGAGATGCGGGATCGGGGAGTCTGGGGCGGCGGTGCGCTCGGGCTGTTCGAGCTTGGCGCGGAGGGCCATGGCGCGGTGGGTCTCTCGGATCAGGCGCGTGCGCTCTCGCGCGGCCTCGATGGTTTGGCCGACGGGGTCTTGGCGCAATCGCGCGAGCGAATTTTGCAGCTGAGCGCCTCTATTTACTCGAATGATTTGGGCATTCGTGATTCAGTGGCCTGAAT
>CAZXMX010000412.1:0-2105 GCA_964641645.1 uncultured Neomegalonema sp. | reverse complement strand
CGGGGGAATTTGCGGTTTCGGTAAGTGGGCGCGGGCAATGGCGATACGAACAGAATCCGCTCCTGCCAGATTCGCTGCGCAAGATTGGACTTAGCGACCGTATTTTAACGCGAGTCACCGCGCAGCGGGGACAGCGCCGTTCCGCCCCCACGGGGCGGCGCTTCACGCCACCCCTCGGAACGGCTTGGTTCGCGAAAGCAAGGCAAACTCGCTTTGCGAAGTGAGCTTCGTCGTATCGCCTATCTCTTCGGCTCTCGATGGAACTTGCTGTGCAAAATAACCTCTCCCGTTTTGTCGATCTTTTCGCCTCTCAATGATTTTTGCTGACCCTGTCATTGCCTGCGGCAATGGGGGGCGCAAAAATGCATTTGCCGCTGCGCCGTTTGCGCCTCTGTCGATGTCAGCCGAATTTGCTTCGCAAATTCTCCCTTGACATTTGTTCACTTTTAGTTCTTTTTATCGGCGTTGATTCGAACGAGAGGCAAAAGACGGCGTGGACATTGAGCGGACCCTTGAAACTCAGCGGCTCAAGCTGCTCCGCATGGTGGCGGGGTTGGTCGTGTCGCTTGGGTTTATGGCTCTGGGTCCGGTGTCGCGCGGTTTTTCGAATTGGGTCGCCCGATACGTCGGGTCGATCCTGTCCCGCGCCGAGCTCGCCGTGCGGTTTATGCTGATCACGCAAGCCTGTTTGATGGTCGCGCGTCGCGGCATGGATATTGATCGCCGCCAGATTTCGGCTTTTCTCGATCCGGTTTTGTGGACGGGTGAAACCGAACTTTCGCTGTCTGAATGTCACGCTCGGCTGAGGGCTGTGCGCGGCGTGCTGTTGGACCTGCCGCGTCATGCTATGCGCCTGTTGCGCCGGATTAAAAAACGGTTGCGGCGCGGTGAGTGTTCAGACCCGATTTCGCCCTGCCCTAGTCATGGTCTTTCGATCTCGTTCTCGGGTTGGCGCTTGGCCGAAAACCGCATCGAACGCCCACCCGACAAAAGCTGTCGGCATCTTTGGTCGCTCAACCTCCCCCCGAATACCGGGCGGGAGGCGCTGGTGGTTGAAGCCTAGGGTTTCTTCGCAACGGATACGGCGCGCCAGAACGATCCGAGGCTTTTTGTTCCAGCCTCGACCTGCTATATCCCGAAGATGTTCATTCGGTTTTTCCTCACCCTGAAACTGCTCGGCGTTCCTGTCTCTCTGCGCGAATACCTTTCGCTGCTAGAGGGCCTCAATGTCGGGATCGCCATGTACGATATTGAGGAGTTCTATTTCCTCGCGCGCACGGCCTTGGTCAAAGACGAACGGCATCTCGACAAATTTGATCGCGTCTTCACCGAAATCTTCCAAGGCGTCGAAGCGGTGGGCGGGGGCATCGAGGGCGTCGAAGAACAGCCCATCCCCGAAGAATGGTTGCAAAAGCTCGCTGAAAAGCACTTGTCCGACGAAGAGAAATCGCTCGTCGAGTCCTTGGGCGGTTGGGACAAGCTGATGGAGACGCTGAAAAAGCGCCTCGCCGAACAGGAAAAGCGCCACCAAGGCGGATCGAAAATGATCGGCACGGCTGGCACTTCGCCCTTTGGCGCGTATGGCTATAACCCCGAAGGCGTGCGGATTGGTCAACACGAAAGCCGCCATCGCCGCGCCGTGAAAGTCTGGGACAAACGCGAGTTCAAAGACCTGGATGACAGCATCGAAATCGGCACCCGCAATATCAAGGTCGCGCTCAAGCGCCTGCGGGTTTGGGCGCGGTCCGGCGCGGATGATGAACTGGATCTGAGCGGGACCATCCGGTCGACCGCCGAGCGCGGTTATCTCGACGTCATCACCCGCCCCGAAAAACGCAATGCCGTTAAGCTGGTGATCTTTCTCGATGTCGGCGGGTCGATGGACGACCACATCCGCGTGGTCGAAGAGCTGTTCAGCGCCGCCCGCGCCGAGTTCAAGCACCTCGAGTATTACTACTTCCACAACTGTCTTTACGAGGGCGTCTGGCGTGACAACCGCCGCCGCTGGACCGAGAAAACCCCAACATGGGACGTGCTGAACACCTACGGCCCCGACTACAAATGCCTGTTCGTCGGGGATGCCAGCATGTCGCCTTACGAGATCG
>CAZXMX010000411.1:0-2106 GCA_964641645.1 uncultured Neomegalonema sp. | reverse complement strand
AACCACCAGCCGAGCGCAAAGAGCGCGGTGCCGAACCCCGCGAGGCCGCTGATGAAGCCTCCGGCTGCCGCGCCAATCATGAGGAAGACAATAAATTCGGTGGTCACTCGCTGTGCCTTGGTCGCAGTTTCGACCCGCCAAACCGGATTCTACGTTGGCTGAAACGGCTCATCCGATGACTTCATCGGAGCGGTCGTCGGTCTCGCCATAGCGTTTGAGCGTGGCCGGGCGGGTGCCTTCGTAGACGGCTTCGAGGCCGGGCGTGATCTTGGCGTTTTCGCGCTCGAACAGGCAATTGCCTTCGAGGTCGCTGGCGACGATGAACGGACCCATGTTGTTGCATTTCAGAACCCACATGGCTTGGGCTATGCCGAGTTCTTCGTTCCAGTGAACGGCCTCAACATTCTCGACGCCGCGTCCGAGCAACGCGCCGGTTCCGTAACCCACGGTGGTCAGATAGATCGCGCCGTTGGGGACGAAGTGATCTTTGTAAGTTTGAGGCGACATGCCGCCTTTGCCGACGACGAGTTTCGCGCCGGATTTCTCGAACCACTCGCCGATCCATTTGGCAAAGCGAAAGCTCGCTGTCGCCGTGACCGCGCCCATGTTGAACGTGCCGTCTTTGTTGATCGACGCGGCGGGCGAGCAGTGAAAATTCGCAGCGGAGTCGCGGGGCAGCTCCATCGGGATGTTGGCTTTGTCTTCAAGCGCGCGCATGTAGACGCCCTCGCGCGCGGTGTACATGAGACCGTCGAGATAGACGATGTCGCCAAGGCGGAGCTCAGCGAGGGCCTCGGGTGTCGGCGTAGTCGAGAGGCGGAGTTTTCGCATTTTGGTCATGCTGTTCGCTCCTCGCCGGCTCTCGGTGATTGCTGCGCAATGCACCTGTCGCTGAAACTTTGGCGCTTGGTGAGACGGCGGACGCATCCGCTGTGCGGATGCTCCATCATTCCGCCGCCTCCGCGAGGGGAGGCCAGTCCACTGTCTCTCGACGTTGATAGGGCGTGAACCAGTCGGGGTCGGTGCGGTGTTCGACGCGGCCATCGGCGTGGATACGGGCGACGGCTCGGCGGGAGGAGAGGCAAAAAGCGTGGACGCTCATTTGCATCCCGCCGGTGTGGCAATAGCCGACTTCGATGTGGCAATCGATGACCATGGACTTGCCGACGAAACCCATCGCGCCCATGCCGATGGAGTTGCCGAGGTCTTTGAACTCTTCTTCGAGTGCAGCGATTTTCGGGTCGGGGTTTTTATCGCCGACGGTGCGTAAGCACGCCGCGCGTTTGCCGAGAACCATGCAGGTGTCTTTCGAGCCGCCCAAGCCGATGCCGATAATCGCGGGCTGACAGGCGAGGCCGCGCTTGCCGAAGGCGACGAGGCTGTCGAGGTAAAAGCGTTTGATGCCTTCGATGCCGTCGCTGGGGAACAGCATCCGGTAGTCCGTGCCGAAGAGGCCGCCTTTGTGAACGGTGGTGAGGTCAATCCAGTTGCCGCCGGGCTCATACCCGTATTCAATCTCGGGCGCGCCGATGCCGACATTGTTGTCGTGGTCCGTACGCCAGAGCGGATGGACGCGGTTGGGGCGCAGCGGCACGCCGTTGGTGGCGTTGGCCGTGGCTTGGCGTAGGGCTTGTTCCAGCGCGACCGGGCCACCCTCGATCTGGGCGTCGTTGCCCATCTTGACGTACCAGCGCGGACACCCGGTGTCGCCGCACATGGCGCGGCGGTCTTCTTTCGCCGCCTCGTAGTTCTCCAACATGGCTTGCAGGACGAAGGAGGATAGGTCGCCGTCTTCGACTTCAGCGGCGGCTTGCAAGCCGGGGAGATAATCCTCGGGGATTTCGATGGCCGCCTTGTCCATCAGCGTTTCAGCAGTGGATTGGATGAGGTCGATGGGGATCATTTCTTTAACGCTCTTTTCCGCCTGTCACTTTGGAGGAATGGTTCTTCAGGAGATGCATCGTCGTGGCACATCACAATCTTAACACTACTGTAGAACTCGTCGAGAGCCGACAGAACTTTTATCGCTGCGTGCACGGCATTAAATGATTTAGTTTCAATATCATAACAGTCCGATGCCGTGAATTCAGGTGCTAACTTGTCCCC
>CAZXMX010000410.1:0-2110 GCA_964641645.1 uncultured Neomegalonema sp. | reverse complement strand
GGTTGCAACCGATGAAATCCGATACGGAGATAACGACCGCCTCGCCGCCCGTGTTGCTGTTATGGCGAGTGCCGACAGGCTAATCTTGCTCTCAGATGTAGACGGTCTTTACACCGCCAACCCGATGCTCGACCCAACCGCGACACGCCTCGACCGCGTGGAAGCGATCACCCCAGAGATCGAAGCTATGGCGGGCGGCGCGGCGTCCGCGCTAAGCAAAGGCGGCATGACCACAAAAATCCTCGCCGCTAAGACGGCCATGCAAGGCGGTTGTGCGATGGCCATCGCCAAGGGCGAAGCACTCAACCCACTCAAGGCACTGGCAGAGGGCGGCCCCTGCACATGGTTCATCCCACCCAACGACCCCCCCAATGCACGCAAGCAATGGATCGCGGGGCTTAAGCCGGCTGGCACGCTCGTGATAGATGACGGCGCGGCAAAAGCCCTCACCACGGGCCGCTCACTCCTTCCCGCCGGAGTCCGAACCGTCATAGGCGATTTCGAACGCGGAGAGGCCATAACCATTACTACCCTCGAAGGCAAAACCCTCGGCGCAGCTCTCTGCGCCTATACCGCCGACGATGCCCGCGCGATTGCCGGACGCCGCACGGATCAAATCGAAGCGATCCTCGGCTATCCCCCTCGTCCCGCGATAGCCCACCGCGATGATCTTGTGCTATGGGATTAGAGCGCATGCAAGAAAAGTGGATACCGGTTTTCTGTCCGCATGCGCGGCGAGATCTGACTAAGGAGTTTTTGAGATGAACACGCATACAGACCTCGACGTTGCCGCCGTGATGCAACAGATCGGCGATGCCGCAAAAGAGGCCGCGACGGAACTCGCCAGTGCGACCGCCGAACGCAAGCACGCTGCCCTGATCGCCGCCGCTGAAGCCATCCGTGTTAACAAAGACAAGGTCATCGACGCGAATGCGCTCGACGTTGCTTATGCCAAAGAAAAAGGTCTTAGCGATGCGATGATCGACCGGCTGGTTCTGACCGATGATCGGATCGAAGGCATCGTCTCAGCCTTGCAAGGTATTGCCGACCTGCCCGACCCTGTTGGCGAAGTGACATCGGAATGGGACCGTCCAAACGGCTTGCACATCAAACGCGTGCGCACCCCGCTCGGTGTGATTGGCGTGATCTATGAGAGCCGTCCAAATGTCACTGCCGATGCTGGCGCACTGTGCCTCAAAGCAGGTAATGCGACGATCCTGCGTGGTGGGTCTGAGAGCTTCCATTCCGCCCGAGCGATCCATGCTTGTTTGGTTGAAGGTTTGCGCGCGGCGAAGCTCCCCGAGACCGCGATACAGCTTGTCCCAACCCGTGACCGTGCAGCGGTAGGCGCGATGCTCGGCGGGCTGAACGGTTGTGTCGATGTCATCATTCCACGCGGTGGGCGTGGCCTTGTTGAGCGGGTTCAGTCTGACGCGCGCGTGCCGGTCTTTGCCCATCTCGATGGCATCGTGCATCTTTACATCGACGGCGCGGCAGACCTCGACAAAGCCGTCGCCATCGCGAAAAATGCGAAGCTGCGCCGTACCGGAATTTGTGGTGCTGCTGAGTGTTTACTGTTCGACACTGCAAAACCAGATAGCATCGCCCCCGTCGTGAAAACACTGCTGGACGGCGGCTGTGCCGTGCGCGGCGATGCGTCGGTGCAAGCTGTCGACGACCGAGTTGAACCTGCCTCGGACGATGACTTTGGCTTTGAGTTTCTCGACACAATTATCGCGGCAAAATCCGTAGATGGTGTCGACGGCGCCATCGACCATATCCGGCAATTCAGCTCCAGCCATACCGAGAGCATCATCACAGAAGATGACGCGGCAGCCGACCGTTTCTTTGCGCGCATCGACAGTGCCATCCTGATGCGCAATGCCTCGACGCAATTTGCCGATGGCGGTGAATTCGGCATGGGCGCGGAGATCGGTATCGCCACCGGAAAGATGCACGCGCGTGGTCCGATTGGCGCAGAGCAACTGACGAGTTTCAAATATCTCGTCGAAGCAGAGTGTGCGTTGCGTGATTGAATCTGATTTCACTGCCCCGCACTTGATGCGGGGTCTTCTCAACGAAGCCAACAAATCAGGAGGTCCCGCATCAA
>CAZXMX010000409.1:0-2115 GCA_964641645.1 uncultured Neomegalonema sp. | reverse complement strand
AGCCATGTCCTTCATCTCAGCAATCAAGGACGAGTCCATGCCGCCGAACTTCGAATGCCATTTATAGAAACTCGCGCTGCTTATACCGTGTTCTCGGCAAAGGTCAGAGACCGGTACACCGCCCTCAAGCGCGCCTACAAATCACTGACTGGAAGGAGGACTACAACAGCCAGAGACCCCATTCATCGCTGGGCAATGTCACGCCCAACGAATTCGCCATGAAAATGGATTTGCTAAAACAGGCCGCGTAGGGCCAAAAACCAACCGACGAATTCTCCGAATGACTGGAGGGAAGTTGGGTCTCAGGTCACTTACCGCTCGCGCGTTCAAATTACGTTTGTCGATGCCGAGTAGCTTCCGCACCTGAGTTATTGTCGCCCATCCCTCAAGTTTCGCCATTTTCTGGAGGTTCCTTCGCTCTAGTTATCGGTTGCAAGTTTAGTTTCTGATCTCAGCGACAGTTAACGATGTGGACTTTCCCGTTGTGAGTCCTAATTGTGCTGTCAGTGGACCCGCGAACTTTTTTCCAAAAAACCCGGGGGGCATGGTGTAGGCTCATGGCTCTACCCCCTCAGCCGCGAGCTGAGCACGCGCAATATCCAATTCACGTTCATGGAGGGTACGCTTTTCACTAGTTTGCGCCACTGTCCGGCATTTTCCTCAAGACGCGCTTGTAACTCGATCTTCTGCTTACGTCGGGTACGTTCTGCCAGAAACTCGGCTTCGCCGGGAAAATACAATGACGCATCTAAATTGTTAGATGACCCGTCGCGTTGACGTTCGCGCTGACGACTTTCTTCAGCCTCACGCCCGGCCTCGGATTTGACCGTTGCTGCATTCCACTTGAACCGGCTATCGTCATCGTCATCGTCATCGTCATCGTCATAGAGCCACCGCCCGCCATCTAGGTATCGTTGTTCAAAGATGGCCTTCAGGCGGTCGTGGCGATCCTTGCTAGGGGTCATAGGATCGAAGTGATCAGGCGGGGCGAGGACGGCGACTTCTGGCGGGTGGTCCTTAGACGTGCGGGCATTCGGAGACTATCCTTCGGAAATGCAGTGCTCCTGGACACGAACTAAAAGTGCGATTCAATTCAAACGTTTATGCTGTCGCTACACATACTTGCCTCAAGGGATATAACCCCCTTTTATTTTGACTGTTCTATAATCCTGTGAGCTTTGGTTCCTGCTCCTTCACGCCAGAATACCAATTCAGAGAACTTCTGAAAGATGTCGGGTGGCAGGACGGTACGCCTCGGTTTCCATTCGACCTTGCGCTTGACGGTATGCAGACCCGGGGTGTCTAGCTGTTGGTCGAATTCTTCAGCCGAGTACTCGACGTTTTCGAAGTCGTGCTCGAACCAAGGCTCATCGATAAACTGATAAATCAGTTTCATAGCCTCTTCGGGCCGCTGACAAAGAATGTCGTACTCAACCAGCAGCAACTTGCTCGCGGCATCGCTGTAATACGCTTCCTTCAAAGCGGACCAAGCATAACCGATCAAACGATCATGGCGAGCTAAAACATCAGAGCGGCTATAGACCGTCGCGCGCTCCAAGTCGTTTTGGAAAAGACGCGATTTTTGGAAAGGATTCTTGCGAACGAGATGTTCGATGGAATCCATCACCCATGCGGGGTCGCGGACGCAAGCGATGACCTTGGCGTCCGGTGCCATCGCATCAATTAGCGAAAGTTGAGCAGACCATTGGCGGTTCGTATCGAAGACAATCTCGGCGTCATCCACGTCATCATAATACGCATCAAAGACACCGCGAACAAGGCGTCGGGTTTTTTCTTCGGTCATGAAGACCGATAGTTCGTTATTTCGGCTGGTATTCATCACGGCGTTGACGAGAGAGCCAACGGGACTGCTCATCCCGGCGTGAAATCTTGGATTTTGCAGCAAAATTCCGCTCAAAAGCGTCGAGCCGGATCGGGGCATGCCGGTGATGAAGTGGTATTTTCGCATGGAAATCCTGAGGATTAGCGTGTTTCGGGTTTGGGGACGCTACTCTGGGAGATTTGCGGGCGCAATGTTCGCGCGCTGGGTGAAAAAGTATTAGGGTGTGGACCCAATTCAATCCGTTGATTTTGCGCGGTGGTTTGTGATTCACA
>CAZXMX010000408.1:0-2120 GCA_964641645.1 uncultured Neomegalonema sp. | reverse complement strand
TAATGCGCAAAGGTCGGCACGGCAGAGGGAAACTCGCTGGCATTGTCATAAGCCGCAATGCGGGTGACATGCTGCCCCGACATAAAGCTAAATCGCGAGGGCGCACAAAGCGGTGCATTGCAATAAGCCGCGTCAAAGCGCGCACCGCGCGCCGCGAGCGCATCAATGTTGGGTGTCTTGACCAGCGGATGACCATACGCGCCGGTGAATTGAGGCGCGAGTTGGTCAGCCATGATGAGAACGATATTGGGTTGAGTCACAGTAATCTCCTGAAGCGGCTAAATCGAACGGTCAGGAAACTTTCGGCGGCGGCTGATAGGCCATCGGCTTGCGCTTTTGTAAAGAGCGGTCAGCGTGCGCTATCACCCTGTTGCCTTCTCGTAAGCATCAAGCACCAATCCGTGAAAATGATGCACCGCGTGTTCAGATTTTCCCGAACCACCCGCGTCATGAACGATACGTCCTTGTGTGAAGGCAGGCGTATTCATGCCGCGCTGGACACTCTCGACTAACGCGATGTCTTCGGCTTGCAACACGTCATCGATATACCTGATCGCCTCTTGCTCGCCCTCATTTGGCTCGGCGGTCTCGAAAAAGAAATCATAGGTCTCCAGCGTGCGACCCTCGCCCGCCGGAATGATCTGCATGACAATCATATTGCCGCGCCCCGGATAGCGCATGAGGCAGGTGTTCGGCCACAGCCACCAAACCGCGTGATCCGTCACCGTCGCCCCTTCGACCGAGTAGGCAGCATTCGCTGACTTACCGGCTTCGGCCATATGGCTGGAGTAAATGCCGTGGGTCGTGACTTTGTAGGTGTCCATATCGACCAACGTGCAAAAGTCTTTATGCGCGGTCGGGCAGTGATAACATTCAAGGAAGTTATCGACGACGTTCTTCCAGTTCGACTTGATGTCGTAGGTCAGGCGATGCGCGAAGGTCAGGTCATCGACATCCGGTGCCCATTGACGGATTTCATCGCCCAGTCCGCCTGCTTGTTCGGCGAGCGGCGTCGCGGACGGGTCGAGATTCACATAGACAAAGCCACAAAACGCTTCGACTTGAATCGCGTCGAGGCAAACATCATCGACGGAAAAGTCGCTGAGGCCCTCCGTCTCCGGCGCGCGGACGAGTTGGCCATCAAGGCGGTACGTCCAAGCATGGTAAGGGCACATGATCCGGCTGACTTGGCCTTCGCCGCTCAACAGCTCGTGGGCGCGATGCTTGCAGACATTGTAGAACGCGCGCAACACCCCCTCTCGGTCGCGCAGCACGGCGACGGGTTGCTCCGCGACTTCCACAACAACGTAGCTACCGGGTTCGCGCAGCTTCTCGATATGGCAAACCCATTGCCATGACCGCCGAAAGATCGCATCGCGGTCGACGTCCGCCCAACGGGGATCCGTATAGGCGGTTTTATTCAACGAATAAGAACGCGCCGGATCTAAGTCATATCCCGCGCGGATCGCAGCGAACTCGGTGGCATCAATATGAACTGTCATGAGCGCAGCCTTGAGCAAAATCTCTCAAAGCAACGCTAATCCCAGAAAGGCATCGGCGGCAATCGACTTTTGCGAGGTGTGCCGTTGGATAATCTCGAAGGAATACTATTTCGTCCCGAACAGCCGATCACCTGCATCGCCGAGACCGGGCACGATATAGCCCTTCTCGTTCAGTTTTTCGTCCATCGCCGCCGTGTAAACCGGGACATTCGGGTGTTCTTTCGCAAACCGCTCATATCCTTCGGGAGCCGAAACCAGCGCCAAGAACCGCACGTCCTTCGCTCCGGATTTTTGAACTTCTGAGACTGCCGCCGCCGCCGATCCACCTGTGGCCAGCATCGGATCGACAACCACCGTTACGCGTTCAGCCATTTTGTCGGGCAACTTGTTATAATACCAAACTGGTTCGAGTGTTTCATGATCCCGGTACATGCCCAAATGACCGACACGGGCCACTGGCACCAGATCGAGCAGCCCTTGCAACAGGCCATCACCTGCCCGCAGGACCGAGACAAAGCAAACCTTCTTGCCCTGAATTTTCTTCGCCTTCATGGGTGAAACAGGGGTTTCAATATCGACCGTCTCCATCGGCAAGTCGCGTAAAACCTCGTAAGCAAG
>CAZXMX010000407.1:0-2120 GCA_964641645.1 uncultured Neomegalonema sp. | reverse complement strand
TTTGACTTCTAGCATCAGCCCCCCAGATACGCGCTTTGCACGTCGTCGTTGGCGCGAATTTCTTCGGGCGTTCCTTCGGCCAGAACCTCGCCAAAGTTAAGAACGGTGATGCGGTCGGCGAGGGCCATGACGACGTTCATGTTGTGCTCGATCAGCATGACGGTTGCGTCTTTGGCGACGGCACGGATCAGGTCGTTGAAGGTTTCGATCTCGCCTTCTGCCAGCCCTTGCGTTGGTTCGTCGAGGATGAGCAGCTTGGGCGCGAGGGCGAGGCCCATGGCGACCTCAAGCAAGCGTTGGTGGCCGTAGGCTTGTGATCCCGCGCGTTCGGTCGCACGGCTGTCGAGGCCAACCCGTTCCAGCGCGACCATCGCCCGATCTTCGGCGTCGTTCGTTGCGTTGAGGCTGGCTCGGCGTTGCGCGGGCAACATAACGTTATCGAACAGGCTGAGATTGGGATAGATGCTGGTGATCTGAAACGTGTAGGCGATGCCACGTGCGACGCGATCATGGGCGGGCAGGCGGGTGATGTCCTCGCCTTCAAACTCGATCGTTCCAGTGGTCGGCGAAATGCGGCCACAGAGCAGGCTAACGAAGGTTGTCTTTCCGGCTCCGTTCGGTCCGATGACGGCGCGAACTTCTCCGGCGGGGAGGTCAAAGCTGGCCACATTGGCCGCGCGCAAACCGCCGAAGTCTTTCACCAGATTGCGGGCCGAAAGGAGCGTCATGGCAACCATCCATCGGTGCGTCTTCTTAGGGTGCCAAGCACACCTTGCCGGGCAAAGAGGATGAGCAACACAAGTGCAATGCCGACCACGATCAGATAGGCAGAGGTGATCTCACGCGCATACTCGATGAGGTAAAAGATCAACACCGATCCGACGAGTGGGCCGAGAACGACTCCGGTCCCGCCTAGCAGAACAAAGAGCAGCGGTTCGATTGAATATTGGATCGAGGCAAAGCTCGCACCGACTGATCCGAACAGAAGGGTATAGGCCGCGCCCGCCGCGCCGGCAAAGGCACCGGATGTGACAACGGCGCCCAGCTTGTAGGGGAAGGGGTTGAAACCGAGCATTCGGGTGCGTTCTTCATTCTCGCGAATGGCGACCATGACGCGGCCCGCTTTTGAGCGGACGATCGCGAGTGCGATGAGAAGGCCGATTGAGAAGACCAACCATGCGGCGATGAAACGTGTGTCGTCGCTGGACAGATCAAACCCAAGGATCATGCGGTCGGCTTGCGGGATCACGAAACCTTCGTCGCCGCGCGTGAACTCGTTGAAATAGAGCAGCGTGAGATACCCGGCTTGCGCGAACATGAGCGTGACGATCATGAAGGCAACGCCCGTGGTCCGCAAAGCCAGTGCGCCGATCAACGCGGCGAGGGTCGTGGCGGCTAGGATGCCAATTGGGAAGGCGGCGATTGCCGGCACGCTGAGGTACTTCATCGTCATCCCTGCGCCGTACATTCCCGCAGCGAAATAGAGCGCATGGCCGAGGCTAAGGAGGCCGGTGTACCCGAAGAGGATGTTGTAGCCCGTCGCGAAGGTTGCGAGCACCATGATCCGAGCGAGGTTGCCTTGGTGGTATTCAGGCAGCACGTATTGCATTGCGAACAAGAGCGCGATGACGGCGACGTGCAGAAGGAGAGCGCGGTCGAACTTCATTGCGCTTTCGCTCCGAACAGACCTTGTGGGCGGAAGACCAGAACCATCGCGACGACGAGGGTCGCAATGATTTTGGCGAGCGTTGGCGTGAAGAAGACGGAGATGATCCCGTCACTCATGCCGATCAGAAGTGCGGCTATCAATGTTCCGCGTAGGCTGCCGAGACCGCCGATGATGACAACGATAAACGAAAGCAACAGCGGGTCGCCGCCCATCAGGTAGTCGGCTTGTTGGATTGGTACAATCAGGACAGCAGCCATCGCGGCCAATGCCGCGCCAAAGCCGAAGGTGAGCGCGTAGACTTTCTCGACGGGGATGCCGAAGGCTTGGGCAGTCTCACGATCAAGCTGGGTGGCGCGCATCACAAGGCCGATCTTGGTTCGCGACAGCAGTAGCCAAACGGCGATCAGGATTGTGATGGCAGCGGCAATGACAAACAGTTTGTAACTGGTCG
>CAZXMX010000406.1:0-2121 GCA_964641645.1 uncultured Neomegalonema sp. | reverse complement strand
TTCCCGCGCTGTGCCACGCCATACGAATGAACAGCGGACCATAGTGACCGTAATCTGCCGGCCACCACTCTTGCGAGTCTTCCATCAGTGCGAAGATGTCTTTCTTCACTTTGTCGAGATTGAGTTTCTTGAACTCTTTTGCGTAGTTGAATCGTTTGCCCATCGGGTCCGAAAGCGCCGAGTTCTGGTGGAGCACTTTTAGGTTCAACTGGTTCGGCCACCAGTCGCGGTTCGTGATGTGTGTCTTGCCCGAAACTGGGCACATGAGGTTTCCGTCCATCGGATGTCCTATCGCGCTAAACTTGTTTGGATTAACTCCAGTACTCGGGATATAGGGCGCGTCGCGCAAGACGTAAAATCGAAAGTGTCCCGCGTGTTGATAGATTTTATCTATCGCACCTGATGCTGCGATTGTCTCGGTTTTAGCCGCCGCCAAGAACTTTATGTGGTCGCGCTCGGAAACACTTCAACGACGTGCCCTAACCTGTTCGACTCACTTTGCTTTCAGGGCCGACTTCGGAACGGCAGCGCGGAGGGCACTGGCGATTAGGGGCGCTTCATCCCGGCGTGGGTCGGCGCGGCGAGACACGAGGCGCACGGTTCGGCTGGCCGCCGGGGTCAGGGGGCACAGGGCAAGGGCGGTTTCGTCCGTGCGTCTGGCCAGCGCAGGCAGCAGCGTGACGCCCTGCCCCGCCGCAACCAACCCGCGCAGCGTTTCGAGGCTGGTGGCTTGGATTTCATTGCCGGAGCCGATGGCCGCGTTACACACCGCTTGGGTCTGTTCGCGAAGGCAATGGCCCTCTCCCAAAACCAATATCCGTTCTGTGCAGAGCGCGGATTGCGGCACGCGCTTTTTCGCAGCCAAAGGATGTGTTGGCGGCAGCGCCGCGAAGAAGGGTTCTTCGAACAAGGGATGGGTGGTCAAGGCGGGATCGCTGGGATCATCGGCAATGATGCCCCAATCCAGTTCGCGAGATTTCAGCGCGGCCAGCACTGCGTCCGTCATCGCTTCGCGGCAAATAAGATCAAGGCGTTCGTATTGTGCCTTGAGCGCCGGCAACGCCCACGGCAACAGATAGGGACAAAGCGTTGGTATGATCCCGATGCGGCGCGGTCCCGCCAATGGGTGTTCGCCGCGCCGGGCGATACTCGCGATCTCGTCGGCTTCATTGAGTATTCCGCGCGCTCGACTGACAACCGTTCGACCTAGTGGGGTGAGGCTGATTGTGCTGCCACGTTCGATCAGGGCGGCCTGAAGTTCTGTCTCTAACTTCTGGAGTTGAGCCGACAGTGTCGGCTGAGAAATCGCGCAGGCATCAGCCGCCTTGCCGAAATGCTGATGGTCGGCAAGCGCCACCAAATACCGAAGCTGAGTTAGGGTCATGGGCAGAGTATGACGGCAGCGAGGCTGTTTGGGAATGCGCGAGTTGCAATCGCCGCTCGCGCGGTTTGCGAATGTATGACAGTGATAGAGGCCCGCCGCGCCACTCGCACAAGGATCGGTATGTCTTCGCAAAGACCTTTGTGGCTGCTCGCCGCGCCGGTCGTTTTCCTTCTGCTTTGGTCCGGCGGTTACACGGTCGCGAAGATTGGCCTGCGAGATGCGACGCCGATGGCTCTGCTGACGTTGCGGTATCTGTCGGTCGTGATGATTATGGCCGTGCTGTTGGCGATCCTACGCCCACCTTTGCCGAAAACGTTAGTGGGTTGGGGGCATTTGGCTTGGGTTGGGTTTTTGATCCAGACCGTTTACTTCGGGCTGAGTTACCTCGCGTTTACAGCCGGAGTCGCGGCGGGGACGGTGGCGCTGTTGATGTCGTTTCAGCCGATCATCGTCGCGATCTTAGCTCCGCGTTGGACAGGCGAGGCGACGAGTTGGCGACAATGGAGCGGGCTGGGTCTGGCGATGCTGGGCACGGTGGCCGTGATTGTCGCGCGGTCAGAGATTGAGACGCCCTCGACGTTCGGGTTGATCTCGGCGGTGATTGGGTTGCTGGGGATTACCGGCGCGACCCTGTGGGAAAAACGGTTCGGGTTTTCTTATCATCCGGTCGCGGCCAATCTGATCGGCTATGCCGCTGGGCTGATCGGAATTATTCCGCTGTTGCTGTTGTTCGAAGA
>CAZXMX010000405.1:0-2131 GCA_964641645.1 uncultured Neomegalonema sp. | reverse complement strand
CGGCGACTGCCGCTCACCAAACTTTTCGCACGATCTGAATGGACGCCCCGAAAACCACCGCGCATATCGCGATAGTTGGAAGCCTCTCGGTCTTGAAGATGGAGGCTGGCAGTTGTTGGCGCAGCGCAGTCTTGAGCAGGCGGCTTTGGTTGAGACGGCAATGCTCGGCGTCATCAACACGCTCGAGAACCTTGGCCTTGCGGAGGACACGCTCGTGATCATGACAGCCGATCACGGTGATGCCGTCGGCTCGAATGGCGGCGTGGCGAACAAGGGCGGATTGCTGGTGGAAGAGACTATTCGCATTCCCCTCATCATGCGTGGACCCGGCATCGCCAAGGGGCAGGTATGCAGTCAGGTCGTCACAAATCTTGATCTTGCACCGACATTGCTCAGTGTGGCGGGAATTGAGGCACATGCCGACCTGCAAGGACGTTCACTCGCGCCGATTCTCGCCGGACGCGGAGACACGGCTCGCAAAGGCGCAATGCTCCAGCATTACGGCCTGCATCACCCGGTCTTGCAAAGGGCATGGCGCGAAGAGCGATGGAAGTTGATCTTACAGGAAGATGGATTCCACGAACTGTATGACTGTGACGCCGACCCATGCGAGATGCGCAACCTTGCAGGCCGCCCCGACCTTGCAAATCGGATTGCAGCAATGCGAGCCGCACTTGTCTCCGAGATGGAACGTATTGACGACCGCGCTGGCCTCGATTCATTCGGATGAAGCATCGCGGATCGTCCGGTAGATTGCTGAAAAGTCGAGGTCTCCGCCGCTCTCTTCCGCAAAAGCTGTAAATCGGCGCGCGGCTTCGGCCCCGAGCGGTGTCTCCTGACCACATGCCAGCGCCGCCGCCTGTCCCAACCGCAAATCCTTGGCCATCAACCTAGCGGCAAAGCCGGGCGCATAGTCGTTGGAGGCCGGCGCAGTCGGTGCTGGGCCGGGAACTGGACAACGGTTTTCCAGAATCCAACTCTGTGCCGCCGCCCCTTTGCAAAGCTCGAAGAACTGCGCCGGATCGAGCCCTAGACCCTCGGCCAATGCGAACGCCTCACAGACGCCAAGCGCCGTGATCCCGCAGATCATGTTGTGACAGGCTTTGGCTGCCTGTCCCGCGCCGGAGGCTCCGAAATAGGCCAACTTGCCACCCATTGTCGCCAGCAACGGTTGCGCGCGTTCAAACGCTTCGGCGTCACCGCCGACCATGAAACTCAAGGTACCGGCACCTGCTCCTTCAGCCCCGCCCGATACAGGCGCATCGAGCATGGTCAGGCCGTTCTCCGAAGCCTCAGACGACAGCGCACGCGTCGTTTCAACATCGATGGTTGAACAGTCGATCAACAGCGTCCCGGCTCGCACTTTTCCGAACACCGATTGCCGATATACTTCACCGACTTGCGCTCCTTCCGGTAACATCGTGACAACCGCATCCGCCCCATCCAGCGCCATGTCGAGACTTGATGCCGCAAGCGAAGACGCCGCCCGCGGAGCCTTGGCCGCGTCCCAACCAAGAACTTGATGCTCGTCCGACAACCGAGTCGCCATTGGCAATCCCATCGTCCCGAGACCGACGAACGCAACGTGCATTTCAACTCTCCTTTAGAAATCGACGGTTTGGACGTTCAAGGTTGCGATTTTTTTTCCAAACCGCAATGATCGTGACGCACAGGATGTTGATGCATCGTAGGTGGGGTTTGCACTGTTAGAAGACGCGCGGGACATGGCAGGGCAGATCGCCAAGACCGACGCTTATGTCGTTTCCCGGCGAAAGCGAAAGAAGGTCGAGATGCTGTTTGCCCATCTCAAACGAATTCTGAAGCTTGATCGTCTCAGACTACGCGGACCAAACGGCGCAAGAGACGAATTCCACCTCGCAGCAACCGCCCAGAACCTCAGAAAACTCGCAAAACTGACCTTACTGCCGCAGACGGGATGACAAACCCCGACAGAACAAGCCTTCCTGAGAAAGACCAAACAAACTGACCGCCGAGTTATTCAACACAATCGGTCAAACTCCCCCGTTTTTGCTGGTGATCGAGGACGACAGTATCGCTCTTGAAAGCTGGCTATGACGGCAGCTATGCTGATTTCCGACAGCAATGCGCTTGATTGCGGTCGCCACGGAAA
>CAZXMX010000404.1:0-2132 GCA_964641645.1 uncultured Neomegalonema sp. | reverse complement strand
TCAAACTCGGCAACGACAGGAGCCGGATTTTCATCGACGATCAATGTCATCTTTTCGATGGTCAAATCCGTGTCGGGGTCTTGCAAGATCGTAACGGGCACGATGGCCGCGTCATGAGCGCGGTAAGGCGCTTCGAGCGTAAAAACGCCGGCCCCGTCTTTGATTTCGCGATCATCGAAAACATCAGGCCGAAGTTCTTCCCAAGTCTCGCCCGTCTGAAGTGGATTTCTGATCGTTTCGGCGGCCTGAACCACCGAAAAAGACATCGCAACAAACGCAGCGGCAAATCCAACTTTCGCAAACATGAAACGAAACTCCATATTTTGAACCTTGTTTTCGCGGCTAAGATACTCTGAAATCGGCGTAAAAGTCATCATAATGTCAAATTACACGAACTAAGTGTGGAAATTCAGAGGCATACCGATGTTTGAACTTGTCGTCCTTGCGTGTCTCGGTGGTGAAAAGGCAGATGTTTGCGCGTCGCGATTAATTGCGTCACCCATCGAACTCACCCGCGCTGCGTGCGAGTCGACCAGCGAAGAACGCGTATCGGTATGGTCGGACGCAAATCCGGATTTGACCATCAAGCAATCCGAGTGTGTTCCGCGCGACGAGGCAGGAACGCCCCTCGCGATCACGGAAGTTGCTCCGGGTGTTTATGTCCATGAAGGTCAAATCGGCATCCCGAATGCCATTAATAAGGGCGACCTCTCGAACCTTGGCGTCATCATCGGCGAAGACAGCGTTGCCGTGATTGACGCTGGAAGCACGCGCGCCGTGGGAGAGCGCCTGTACCTCGCCATCCGTGCGTTGACCGACAAGCCGATCTCAACATTGATTTTCACTCACATGCATCCGGATCACACCCTAGGCGGCTCCGCTATCGTGGAAGCGGGAGCCAAGGTAACGGCGCACACAAAACTGGATCGTGGTCTGCGGGCGCGCGCCGAAAACTACGAAGTCAGTCTCGATCGACTGATCGGTTCGAAAGGGTTTCTCGGAACTCATGCTGTCTTCCCCGTTGATCGCGTTGAGAATGAGTCAGAAGTCGACCTTGGTGGTCGTATTCTCGAACTGCGCGCTTGGTCCACGGCGCATACCGATAATGACTTGACGATTTTCGACCGCAAGACCGGCACGTTGTTTGGCGGTGATCTTGTGTTCGCGGATCACACCCCTGCGCTCGACGGTTCCCTTACGGGCTGGCTCGCGGTGCTAGAGCGTTTTGAGGGCGAGATTGAGCGGGTTGTTCCCGGGCACGGTCCAGCGTCCATCCCGTGGCCTGACGGCGGAGAACCCCTTCGGCGATACTTGAATACACTCGTCACTGAAACGCGCGCAGCCATCGAAAAAGGCGAGAGCATCAGCAATGCTGTCAAGTACATCGGAGAAGTTGAGCGCGACAATTGGAAACTCTTTGACGAGTTCAATCCCCGCAACGCAACAGCGGCCTATAAAGAGCTGGAGTGGGAGTAACTTTACTCTTCGATCCGCGACATCATGAGACGCGCCAATGCGAAAGCGCGTTTTTCTAACAGCACGGGCGTCTCGCAAACATAGGTCAAGGATTGCTGCCGTTCGTCAAAGATTCGCGTGTCCCATTCGACCTTATCCGCGATTTCTTCAAGGCGGTCGAACTCGTCGTTCGACTTGTCCTCCTTGGCCTCCAGCGCGATCAGCGCTTCGTTCTGCGTATTGATCCGATCGGCAAGTCCCGCTTGCTTTCCAGCGTAGCGGCCAATCCCCCCGATCAGTTGAGATCGTTCGGAATCGATCCGCTCGAAGACCAACGCAAATAAAAGGGCGAGCTGTTCGGTCTTTTCCTCTCCCGCCGCCTTTGCAAAATCATCAACAAGTTGTTCAGCCTCTTCGAGCGATGTGCGCCGCACCGCCAGTGCCGCCGCCAGAACATCCAGCTTCTCGTCGGCTTCAGCGATCTGTTCCGGCTCTAGGATCTCTCCGGTCCACATCTGGCCGATGGAGAGGTTTGAGACCTTGCGCTGGATGCACGGCCATGTCGGATCGTTGAAGGTCGCCGCTTCAGCAGCAGGCAAGCCAGCGATGAGCCCGAGCAGGGCAGCAGAGAACAGATGCTTCATTTGATCCACCAAACATTCTCAAAATTCATGGGT
>CAZXMX010000403.1:0-2163 GCA_964641645.1 uncultured Neomegalonema sp. | reverse complement strand
AGCAGCTTGCGGCACATCTCGTCGATCTGGGCCTCCGCGCTGGCGGCATCGGTGTCGGCCATCTCGATCTCGAAGACTTTGCCCTGCCGGACGGCGGTGACGCCCTCAAAGCCGGAGGTGCCGAGGGCTTGGCCAATCGCCGCGCCTTGCGGGTCGAGAACACCGGGTTTCAGCGTGACGTGAACGCGTGCTTTCATGATGACCTCCTAATGGACTAGTTTCGGGCCGGTGGGGCGAACGGCACTCTTTTCCGGCATAACACCAAGACGCTCGGCAATTTCGGTATAGGCTTCCATCAAGTCACCAAGATCGCGGCGGAAAACATCTTTGTCGAACTTCTGGCCCGACTTGATGTCCCAGAGGCGACAGGAATCCGGGCTGATTTCATCGGCGAGGATCACGCGCGGCATCTCATTTTCGAAGACGGTGCCGAATTCGACCTTGAAGTCGACCAGCTTCACGCCAATGCCAAGGAACAAGCCGCTGAGGAAGTCATTAATCCGCAGCGCCATCGAGACCATGTCGTCGAGGTCTTGGGGATTGCACCAGTTGAAGGCGGCGATGTGCTCTTCGGCGACCATCGGATCGCCGAGCTTGTCGTCCTTGTAGTAGTATTCGACCAGCGGACGCGGCAGCGGTTCGCCCTCTTCGATGCCGAATTTCTTCGCCAGCGACCCGGCGGCGACGTTGCGAACGACGATTTCAAGCGGGATGATCTCGCATTCTCGGATGAGCTGTTCGCGCATATTGAGACGGCGCACGAAGTGGGTCGGGATGCCGACTTTTGCGAGGTGCATCATGATGTATTCTGAGATGAAGTTGTTCAGAACACCTTTGCCGTCGATAATCGCATGTTTTTCAGCGTTAAACGCAGTTGCGTCGTCTTTGAAGTACTGCACGAGCGTACCGGGTTCAGGGCCAGCATAGAGAGTCTTGGCCTTGCCTTCGTATACGAGACGACGACGGCTCATGAGTAATCCAATCATATTGGGACGGATAGTGCGGGAATCCCGCCTTCCCCTAGGATGGGGGCTGTATAGAAGTGCGCTGCGTTACCCGCAAGCGGTTTGCGAAGGGGGGTTGGCGCTCGGGAGTGCAGGTCATGGCGCTTTGTGGGCAAAGCGGCGGCAATCGAAACGATAGCTGTCTAAAAGGATGTCTTTTCAGTACGGAGAAGTTTGACCCGAAGGAGACTCTCGCCGGTAGCGCCCGGATCGACGAATTGCTCCCGTGGCATGACTTCGACGATGTGGTATAATGATGAGCGATATTTCGGCTCAAGCCTTCATCAATTTCATAGGTCTGTTCATGTTTGATTGGGTGCCAGGCGCAGTTCGACGCCACGGAAATGGCGAATCTCACGAGGTTTGGAAAATGCTGCCAGACCACTTCGTTATCAAAGAATTTTACAAAGACTACTCCAGTGCGTCGGGGGAAATTGGAGAAGGAGAACTATTTCTGTGGCCCGACAATGAAATTGCCGACATGCGCGAAACATCTGAAAATGGGGGGCATTCGAAAAATTTGTTCTTCTTTGGTGGAGATGGCTGCGGGAATTGGTTCGGTGTCTACACTGACCAGGAAGTTTACTTTGCGCTCGCTTCAATCAGCGACCCAATAGAGGACCTAAGCGAACTTGGAGATTGGTCTAGATTTCGACAGACACTCGTGACCAACACTTACTTTTAAACCCAAAGCGTAAGTCCACCCTTTTCTCCACTCGGATCGATAACTTTGAAGCTAGAAGCGATGTAATTGGCCGACCCAGTTTACGTCAACATGCTCAGTGGTCGATCAGCAGCGACTTCATTGATCTTGGTCCCGAGAATAGCAGCTTCTGGCCAGACTCAGAAGTCTACTCAAGCGCGCCTAGATGTCTGCAATCGGATGCATTGCTGATGTTTGTGCGGACAATGGGCAGCTTCGCGAACGGAATTGTCCTGTGTATTTCGATCTTTTCGGCTCTCAATGGTGCCTGTCGTCATTCCGTTTCGGGAATGGGGGTGCATCATTTGCCGCTGCACTTTTTGCGATGACGCACACTACACGACACTTGCTCATTTGAGGGTCATCATCGGGCTTGTCCAGCGCAAGCGAAGCGCCGCGTGGATGATCCAGAGCAGTAAGCGCCTGTGTTTGAAGCTCTGGATTGCCCGGACAAGC
>CAZXMX010000402.1:0-2167 GCA_964641645.1 uncultured Neomegalonema sp. | reverse complement strand
GACCTTGGCGGGTCGGCGGCGAACACGGCAGCAGGCATCTGCAAGTTCGGCGGCAAAGCCGATCTGGTGACACGGGTTTCGGATGATGCAGTCGGGCGTTTTTGCGTCAACCGGCTCAAACATTACAGCGTCGGCACCGATCATGTGACCCCGGTTGGCGGAGAGTTTCGCAATTCACTCGCGGTCTACGAGACCCGCGTGATCGAGCATCAATCCGTGATTTACCGCAACGGCGCGGCGGATTTCGAAATGTCCGAGGCCGATGTTTCTGGCGTAGATTTCGGCGCGTATGGCGCGCTCATCACAGCGGGCACAGTCTTCGCGGCGGAACCATCGCGCAGCGCAACCTTTCGCGCTTTTGAAATGGCGAAGGCCGCTGACCTTCCGATCATTTTCGACATCGACTATCGCCCCTATTCGTGGCCGTCACCCGAAGTTGCGGCGGATGTTCTGTCTCGCGCAGGCACGCTCAGCGATATGATCGTCGGCAATGATGAAGAGTTTGGCTTCATGGCAGGCGACATTGCCAAGGGGTTAGAGATGGCCCGCACGCTCGCGCGCACCACCGCGTCGATTGTGATCTACAAACGCGGCGAACATGGTGCCATTACCTTTGCGGGCGACGAAGAAATCAAAACCGGAATCTATCCGGTCGAAGCCCTCAAACCCACCGGCGCGGGCGACAGTTTTATGGCCGGATTGATGGCTGCGATTGCGGCGGGTCATGACTTGCGCCCCGCGATCATGCGCGCATCCGCTTGTGCTGCGATCACCGTCAGCAAGCCCGGCTGCGCACCGGCCATGCCTGACCTGTCAATACTTGAAGACTTTCTCGCATCCCACCCCGGACCGACAGACCCTACAGAGGTATAGAAGACCGCTATGCATATCCCGCCCTATGACAACCAGAATAAACCCATCGTCGAGGCGAATGGCGACACGGTTCCGCTTAATTATTTCAACATCGTCAAGTTAGAGCGCGGGCAAGCGTTCGAATATCAAGTGCCGGGATTTGAGACCTGCATCGTTCCCGCAACAGGGACCGTCGATGTGAACGTCGAAGGGTTCATTGTCGAAAAACTCGGTGGTCGTGGCGTTGACGTCTGGGATGGCGAGCCGGAGGGCGTTTACGTTCCCAGCGGTGGCAAAGCTGTCATGGTATGTGTCTCTGACACTGCCGAAGTCTTTGTTGCAGGCGCGAAATACGACAAGGTGCTCGATCCTTTTTCGGTTCGCTCTGATGAGCTAGATCTTGTGCAATACGGTTCGGACGACACAAAAACACATCGGAAGATCAAACATATCCTCGGTCAGAAACATCATGACAAAGTGGGTCGCTTGCTGGTCAGCGAGTTGTTCACGGTCGGGCAGGGCGGTTGGTCTGGTTTCCCGTCACACAAGCATGACACCGACCGCTTGCCGGATGAGACCCGCCACGACGAAACCTACAATTTCCGGTTCCGCCCGAACCACGGCTCCGGCGTTCAGATGCTTCAACGCGAAGACAACAAACCGGGGGATGCCTATCACCTCGTCGACGGCTCCACGATTTGCCTCGACAATGGATATCATCCTTGCTGCGTGCTGCCGGGATACGAGATGTATTACTTCACGATCCTCGGCGGCCTCAGCCAACGTTCACTTGTGCAATACTTCCAACCCACACATGCCTATCAGATCGAAACGATCCCCGGCATCAAAGACATGATCGCGAAGTTCAAGTGAGCATCGCCACCCTTGCCGAAGTCCTCGAACCGGCCAAACGAGAGGGCTACGCCGTTGCCGGTCTCGTTTGTCTCGGCTGGGAGGACATGCGCGCCTACGTTGCCGCTGCTGAAGCAGAAAACGCACCCGTCATCCTGCAAGCAGGCCCTTCCTGCCGCGAGCATACCCCGCTCCCTGTCCTCGGAAAGATGATGCGTCATCTCGGCGAAGCGGCCAGCGTGCCCGTCGTCGTCCATCTCGACCACGGGTACACGATGGAGGAATGCCGCGAGGCGCTCGACAGCGGCTTTACCTCCTTGATGTATGATGGTTCGCGCAAACCCCTTGCTCAGAACATTAGTGAAACCGCCGCCGTCGCAGAACTTGCGCGGGGTGCAGGGATTTCCTCCGAAGGCGAGATCGGCTTTGTGGGCTATGCCAACGGCGAGAACTCCAACGGCAC
>CAZXMX010000401.1:0-2193 GCA_964641645.1 uncultured Neomegalonema sp. | reverse complement strand
CTGGCCAGAAACTGCCGGTTCATTCGACACGCGGAAAGACAGATGATGCGCCCAGTAGGGGAATACCAACGAAGCCGCGAACGATCAAATCGTCCGTGTCGTTCAAGCTGAGAACGCCGCTGAAGACTTGGCGACCGTACATCGGAGACCGCAATTCGCCGCGAGTCCATTGGTGCTCTGTTGGGCTGAACTCGAAGTTGTCGAAGACGAGATATCCAACGCCTTCGCTCCCATCCGGTACTGCTGGGGCTGTCGCGATCACCCCAAAGTAACGTCCATTTTCCTTGTATACGCGCACTGTCCGGCTTTTGTCGGGATTGAGATAGGTGCCGAGGATGGCATCTGCGTTGTTCGCTTTTGCCGTTCCGGAAAAAGCGGAAAGGCTAAGTGCAGAGAGACTGGCGAGGGCGAGGGTCTTCATGGACATCTGATATCTCCTTTTCAGGCTGCGTGGTTGTGCTTGGACTTCAGGTCAGTCATGGCTTCATCCGTCGAAACCGCGTTGGTGAAGCCGAGGGTTTTGCGGATTTTTTGGTCGTTCACAGTGAAGGATTGTCCCATCAAGCGCACCATGAGGCGCGAGATTGGTGGTTCGTTTTTGATGCGAAATGTCGACCAGATGCGATCAACAATCGACGCAACAAAAATGGCTGGAGCGAAAGGCATTTCGCGATTGGACGGTTCCACTCCCTGTGTGAGTAGGAGGCGCGTCAGGAATTCACGGAGATCAACAGGTACGCCATCGGTGATGTTATAGGCTTCACCGCCAACGCCGCTTTTAGCAACGAGTAGAGCTGCTTTAGATACGTTGCGGACATGTGCAACCGAATACGGATAATTCATCCCGGCAAGCCATCGCCATTTGCCGCTGTCAACGCGCTCGGCAAGCTTAGGCAACAGGTGCGATCCCGCCCCCCAAATCAGCGGCGGACGCAGCACACAGCAAGCAAAGTATTGTGTGCTGGCAGCGCGGACTCGTTCGTCAGAAATTGACTTCGTTTTCAGATAAGGCGCATAGGAAACCCGTTGGACTGGCCATGTCTCATCGGCCATATCAACGGGTCCGTTTTTTTTGACGACCGGAGCAGCGCCGATTTGAACGAAGCGCTTTACACCCGCCGCCTTTGCTGCGCTCAGAAGCATTTCGGTCCAGGCAACATTGACCCGGTGGAATTCTTCATATGGACCGAACATTTCCATATGGGCCGCACTATGAATGACGGTTTCACAGCCCTGCATCGCTGTCTTGAGGGCAGATTCATCAGTCAACGCGCAGCGGATTGGCGAGGCTCCGAGTTTGGTTACCTTTGAGGCGGCTTCCTCGCTGCGAACGAGTGCCTTGACTTCGGATCCAATTGCTTTGAGATCGCAGATGATCTGCGACCCAACAAACCCCGAACCCCCGGTAACAAAGGTGTTTTTCATTTGAACCTACTGCCATTCAGTTACAAGTTATAGTTTATGTATTTTATCACGAACATAAGGCAAGCAACTGCTTTTCAAATCACGGATGTGTGAACAATGCCGAAGACTGAAATCCCAGCCCCGATAACGAAGGAGCGAATTGTCGCGAGCGCCAGCGCGTTGTTGCGCAAACACGGAGCGAGTAAATGGACGCTTTCAGATGTCGCGCGGGCACTTGGGGTCAGTCACGCAGCGCTCTATCGGTATTTTGATGGAAAGGCCGCCCTTGAAGCAGCGATTGTCGAGGGCTGGATTGTAGAATCGTTAGAACGGATTGCAAAAGCCGAGGCCGAAGAAGCTGACCCTATCAATCGTATCGAACGCATCCTTGTTGAGATGCATACGCACAAGAAAGATAAGATACTCGCTGATCCGGAAGTCTATCGACTCTATCTGTCCGTCCTTCAGGATAATCCGCCGACCCTTCAAGCTTATGCCGCGCGCGTCCGCCATGCCATAAAGACCGCATTCATCGGACACTTTGGGGAGAAGGATGATCGGATCGCAGAAGCAGCTCTAGTTCTTGAGAATTCAATCTTCCGATATCTCCACCCTGTCCACACCATGGAGGCACTCGGCGAAGACACTGACGTGCAACTGCGGACGATTATCCGCGCGATCTTTCGAGCCTATCCAGCTAACTGACTCGTCCTTCGATCTCTCGACGAGTTTGTCCGCTAATGGGATGGACCGGCTGCTTCCCCAGCGGGTTAGCCTGAAAAGGCTATC
>CAZXMX010000400.1:0-2195 GCA_964641645.1 uncultured Neomegalonema sp. | reverse complement strand
ACGTCGCAAAGAAGAACTCGCGCACGATGACCGAAAAGATGGTCGTTAAGAAATATGACCCCGTTGCTCGCAAGCACGTCGAATTTAAGGAAGGCAAGATCAAGTAAGATCTGTTGCCAGTCTAACGATCCAAAGCCGGAGCCTTCGCTCCGGCTTTTTCTTTGTCAGAAACCCTAGAACTTCCAGCCCAATCGAACGCCAACATTGTCAATGCCGGGGTTGTTGTCCGAGAGGAACGCGTTCGATTCGTGGTCGTAGTAGAGGGAGACGCTGGCGTGGTCGGTCACGTCCACCCCGACCTCAAGCGCAAGCCGGAACAAAACCTCGGTCCCAAACGCTTTGCGATCCTGACCGAGTTCCGTTGTCTCGCCATTATGGAGCGTGCCACCGCCTGAAAAGGCACCCCAGATATTGTCGGTCAGGTAATGGGTCGTGGTGAACCCGGCATAGATTTGGCTGGTATCGTCGCTGGTGTTCACCTGCACGCCGAGATGGGGCCTGAAATTCCAACTTTTTGGGGAGAGGCGCGCGAACAGAATTTCGGCGTTTAGATCAACGCCGCCCTCAATATTGTCCGCTGCAACAATCGGCACGTCGTGGGCGAGAACCCCAATTTTGACCTCGGAGATGATTCCGCCAAGCGGTTCCGCCATCGCGGTCGAAGCCAGTGATCCGAAAAAAAGTCCAAGCAAAGCAACACGAGCGCGCATAACGCCTCCCTCAAAGTGATGCCCCACTGACGCCAATGACCTCAAGGATGTGGCGAAAAAATGCCCCACCCGCAGACACAAAAAAGCCGGGGAAAACCCCGGCTTTTCCGCTCAAACCCTAGAGGGTTAAATTATTCGCCGCCGCCCGTAAGCGCCAGAATGAACTGCATCATGTTGACGAAGTTCAGGAACAGGCCGAGCGCGCCCATAACAGCCGCTTTTGCAAGCCATGCCGCGCCTTCAGCGCCCGCAAACGCCATTTGCAGATACTCGTTCTTCATGCGCTGCGTATCATACGCGGTCAGACCAGCGAAGATCAGCACGCCGATAACCGAGATCGCGAAGTGCAGAGCAGGCGACGCGAGGAACCAGTTCACGACCATCGCGAGGATCAAACCGATCAGGCCCATCATCAGGAACGAACCCATTCCCGACAGGTTACGCTTCGTCGTGTAGCCGTAGAGGCTGAGCGCCAAGAACGCGACTGCCGTGATCAGAAACGCTTTTACGATGGCCGTTGGTCCGTAAACCACCAGCAGCGTCGACATCGACAGACCCATCAGGGCGGTAAAGACCCAGTAAGTCGCTTGTGCAGCAACCAGGCT
The DNA here is from genome assembly GCA_964641645.1 of uncultured Neomegalonema sp. Taxonomy (GTDB): domain Bacteria; phylum Pseudomonadota; class Alphaproteobacteria; order Rhodobacterales; family Rhodobacteraceae; genus JAHDDY01. The sequence continues at coordinate 880 of CAZXMX010000400.1, read as the reverse complement.
CATTTTATTGATGCGGAAGCTCAGGAAGAAGATCAGCGCGAGTGGTGCGAAGATCACAGGCCATTTCAGCCCGCTACCCCAGATCGTTTGCATCAGCGTCGTGTTTGTACCGACGACATAGGCAACCACACCCGCCAGCGCCAAACCGCCAGAAAGATAGGTGTAAACCTTGTTCATGTGGGCGCGGAGGCCCGCATCGATTTGTGCAGCATCGACGCCCGCTGTGCGGCCACCGCTTTGTGCGTATTCGTATTCAGCCATTATCGGCACCCTGAGTTGTTGAAATCGTTGTTGCTAATATCGTATGTCACGCGTCGGCAATCAAGAGCCTCCTCGTCGCATTTTGCGGCGCAGCGGCTAAATCAGTGCCTCAAACCCATATGATCCGATCATTTCTTGCTATTCCGTTGCCGGACGACACGGCAGACGCGCTTTTGGACCTACAAACCGGCGTTCGTAACGCCCGATGGATCGCCGATGACGCTTTCCACCTGACTCTCGTGTTTCTCGGTGCTTGTACACCGCAAGAACTCACCGACCTCGATGCAGGCTTGGCCGGGTTGCGGATGGAGAGCTTCACCCTCAAACCGCAGGGAGTCGGCGCTTTCGGCGGCGGAACGCCGCGCCAATTGTTCGCGAAATTGGCCGAAAGCGAACCGCTGAAGCGGCTGCAAACGAAAATAGAACGCGTCGCTCGCGATTCTGGAATCGACGTTGATCGTCGAAAGTACACCCCTCACATCACGCTCGCCCGATGTGGCGGCGGCGTGATTCCGTCTCAGGCGATTGATTGGACCGTTCGTCACGCAAGAGTGACCTTTCCAGCCTTCAAGGCCCACCATTTTGGGCTGTATCGCAGCGACCTTGGCACCGGCGCACC
>CAZXMX010000399.1:0-2202 GCA_964641645.1 uncultured Neomegalonema sp. | reverse complement strand
CCTTCATTCGGATTGCCACTGGCATTCCTGAAAGAGCCGTCGTTATCGGCGAAGTTCTTTCGCCAACAAGCTTTTCGTCGAGCATCCGTCCGTTGCTGAACGTTGCAGATCGAATTTCGAAAGTTCCGAAATCAGACCTTCAAGTTCGAGCGTTTCGAAATTCGTTCTTAAATTTCGAACAGCTCGTCGTCTGGAAGCGTTAGTGAATCGTCGTCGTAATCAACGTCGATATCGCCGATGATTGCATCCATGTCGAACATGTCGTTTTCAGTACCAAGATCGTAGTCCATGACGAGTTCCCCTCCGTCGTGATGTCGTTGAGGAACACTGTCCGGTAATCGGGTTAAGGAAGTTTTTCGTGCGTACGAAAAGTCAAAAATAGTATCTGAACAAAGTCTGAAGTATAGTGTAAAATCTATACTTGGAACTACTTAAGCCGCTGATACGCCACCGAATTTCTCTTCCCACATATCTCGTTCACCATCATCGATTTTTCTGAAAAGATTTTCCGGCACGGTGAAGGCATGGCCTTCTGGCAGGGCTTTCAGCGCGGTTTCAGCGCTTTCAGGCCACGGCAAATCGGCCCCAATCGCCTCTGCGAGCGAATCTGCGGCATCGGGAATGAAGGGGCGGGAGACGGTGACATAGAGCGCCATCAAGTTCAGCGCGGTGCGGATCACCATGGCGGCTTGCTCGGGGTCCGTTTTGAAAACGGTCCAAGGGGCGGCGCGCGTGATGTACTCGTTGCCCGCAACCCAGATGCCGCGCAATTCAGCCGCCGCTTTGCGGATTTCAATCGCTTCCATTGCCTCACCATAGGCGGCGAGTCGAGCATCCAGTTCTTTGACAAGTGCCGCTTCTTCTTCGCCGAGGGTTCCGCCGGATGGCACTGCTTCGCTGTATTTCGAGCGGCAGAACTTGGTCACGCGGCTGACGAAATTGCCCAACACGTCATTGAGGTCTTTGTTACAGCCGCTCTGAAACGCCGCCCACGAAAAGTCCGAGTCGCTCGATTCCGGTGCGTTCGACAGCAACCACCAGCGCCAGTAATCGCTCGGCAACAATTCGAGCGCCTGATCCATAAAGATGCCGCGCTGAGAGGAGGTCGAGAACTTGCCGCCCTCATAGGTCAGCCAGTTAAACGCTTTTAGGTGATCGACCAACTTCCACGGCTCACCCGACCCCATGATCGTGACGGGAAAGCTGAGCGTATGGAATGGCACGTTATCTTTGGCCATGAACTGCACGTACTTCACGTCGTCCGCGCCTTCATCCTCGCGCCACCAGCGCCGCCAATCAGCGTCGCTCTTACCATTGGCATCGGCCCATTCAGCGGTGGCCGCGATATACTCGATGGGCGCATCGAACCAGACGTAGAAGACTTTGCCCTCCATACCGGGCCACTCTCCGTCGCCTTTCTTGACCGGGATGCCCCAATCGAGATCGCGGGTGATGCCTCGGTCTTGCAAGCCGTCCCCATCGTCGAGCCACTTTTTTGCAATCGACGTGGTCAGAATAGGCCAATCGGTTTTCGAGTTGATCCAGTCGCGCAGTTTATCGCGCAGCTTGGATTGGCGCAGATAGAGGTGCTTGGTCTCACGCACTTCTAAATCGGTCGAACCTGAGATCGCCGAGCGTGGTTCGATCAGATCGGTCGGGTCGAGTTGCTTGGTACAATTCTCACATTGGTCGCCGCGCGCATTCGTGCTGCCACAGTTCGGGCAGGTGCCCTCGATATAGCGGTCGGGCAGATAGCGGCCATCGGCGTTGGAGTAGACTTGCTTCTCCATCACTTCTTCAATCAGCCCTGACTCGGCCAGCTTGCCCGCAAAGTGTTGCGTCAGTGTGTGATTGCGTGGCCCCGATGAACGCCCGAAGTGGTCGAACTTCAGCCGGAACCCTTCGCCGAGCGCCTTTTGCGTCTCAAACATCTCCGCACAGAATTGCTCGACTGGTACACCAGCTTTCGCCGCCGCGAGTTCGGCGGGGGTGCCATGCTCATCGGTCGCACAGATATGCATCACCTCATGGCCGCGCAGCCGCATGTAACGCGCATACGCATCGGAAGGCAGCAGCGAGCCAACCAAATTGCCAAGATGCTTCACCCCATTGATGTAGGGCAGGGCTGAGGTGATGAGGATACGGTTCATGTCGAGTGCTCCAACGTCGGGCCTCAACACCTATTCAAAGCGGACGCGGGAT
>CAZXMX010000398.1:0-2226 GCA_964641645.1 uncultured Neomegalonema sp. | reverse complement strand
CAAGCTGGATTGAGCTTTCCGATCTTCGGGTTGGCGTTCGTGATCCCAGTCGTCGTGATCACAACGCTCAGCTTTTTCGACCCGCTTCGGTCTTGGTTGACGCATGTGCCGGTTCATTGGCTCGCGTTTTTGCAAACCTATCGCGTCGCCGGTGCCTTGTTTCTCTATCTCTATTATACAGGCGAAGATCTATCGCGCGGATTCGCATTGAACGCGGGATGGGGCGATGTCCTGACCGGTGTTGTTGCCGTTCCTGCTGGACTGTTGCTGATGCGAGGGCTTTACGGCGCGTGGCCCTTAATCGTTTTGTGCGTGATCGGAATTGGCGACCTGATTCTCGCACCCTTGTCGGCCCATCTGTATGGCGCCGGAGACCTTTCGAACTTCCCCCTCAACATGATCCCACTGTTTCTGGGGCCACCGCTGGGCGTGTGTCTTCACATCCTCAGCCTCAGAGCCTTTGTCTTGCAGCGGTCTGCCTTCGTCCGGTCTTCTGCCGATCAGATTGCGAGGTCGTGATGTTCTCGAACAGTCGATTGAGGTCTCATTGTTTGTTCGGCTTGGCGTTCTGCATTTCTGGATGTGCGGCAGATCGATTGCCGGAGTCGTCCATTGCGTTCTCCGGCCAGAAAACTGGAGGAGGTGCATTCGAGCAAACCATCCGAACCCTCGCCCCTCGGCCTAACGAAGCGATAACCTACACCTTGTGTGAAGCCGACCCGCAAACTGGTCTCTGCCTTGATCCGAAGGTCGGCTTACAGGCGTTCGGGTTGGGTGGATTATTCCTCCCGCTCGTGATGCGAGTCGACGGTTTCGAATTGCGCGGGGGACCAGCAGCAGAAACCTTAATGGCCCCCATTGACGTTGAATTCTCGACCTCGGTGAACGGAATCCCTCCGTTCTGTGAGGGCGCGGCGGCGACCTTCGTCGCGACGGAGGAAAAAAGCATCAGGCTGAGCGTCGATCCACTCTATTGCAACTGGGTGGTCGTCGGAAACGTCGTAACGCAATTCGAATTTGGCATCGACCGGATCGACACGACCTCTCGATCATTCAGCGGCAGCTACGCTTTGCAAATCAACGGGACGGGCAACGCGGTGGGCGGGGGTTACTTTCGCGCTGATGCAACGGGCAATGCGTCTTGAGACGCGATCGTGGACTCTGCTAGATTATGATTTGCCGACAGTGAATGCGGGGGGCGGGTTATGGCGCGCGTGATTGATCAACGCATGACAGCAAAGATCGAAGGCGACTTTGTCGTTTTCTTGATCGGGATGCGTATCAACAAATTTTGGAAACTGCGGAGCTGGCTGCCCGTAGCTCGGGCAATGCCGAGAATGTTGAGCGAACTCGACCGGCTCCCATCTGAGGAAACCGGATTCTTGGGGCATAACGGCCTCTCGTTCGGGGCCATCGTTCAGTACTGGCGCAGCTTTGATCATCTCGAAGCCTACGCCAAGTCGAACGATCATCAGCACTACCCGGCTTGGGTCGCCTTCAACAAAAAGATGAAGCAGTCGCGCGGAGACGTCGGTATTTGGCATGAGACCTTTTTGGTAAAGGCTGGGCAATACGAGACAGTTTACTCAGGCATGCCGCTCTATGGGCTGGGAAAGGCGGCTGAAAGCATGGTGGCGTCTCGCAACCAACAGGATGCCCGATCTCGATTGTCGGGCTGATTGAACCTTTGCCGTGTGCCCGTCAGCACCGTCGAGTACCTGCTAAGATCGCGTCTGGCCACTCGTCCGCGCCTGTGGAATACTGCGGCGAGACGGTGAACGGATACCCAGAAACATGACAAACCTACCCGCCTTCGCGCCCATTCCAGAAGTCTTGCCTTCGACCGTGCCTTTTGTCGGGCCAGAACAGATCGAACGCGAGACGGGTCGAAAGTTCAAAGCCCGCCTGGGTGCGAATGAACTCACCCTGCCGCCGTCTGATCGGGTGCGCGAAGCCTGCGCACGGATCGCAAAAGACGAACCCGCGCTCTATCCCGACCCCGTCGCGTATGAACTTCGTGAGGCGCTCTCGACGCATACCGGATACAGCGCGGATCGTATCTTGGTCGGTGAGGGCATTGACGCATTGCTCGGTTGGATCGTCCGCTTGTTCATGGCCCCCGGAGATCGAGCCGTCACATCGCGCGGCGCGTATCCGACCTTCAACTATCATGTGGCGGGCGCGGGTGCGCATCTCGAAATGGTGCCTTATCGCAAAGACGCCGAA
>CAZXMX010000397.1:0-2233 GCA_964641645.1 uncultured Neomegalonema sp. | reverse complement strand
GCTTTTTCGAGCCACCGCCGATCCGACGTGCCGTAATCCGGCCCGTGTTATTCCGTCCACCCTTTTTCGTTAGACCCTGCGTCAGAGTCTTTTCGGGGCGACCTTTATACAGATCAGCGCGGTCGATTAGCACCAGCCCTCGCTGGCCCGGCGTCGTCGGCTTGTACTTCTTTAACGCCATTCTTCCACTCTCCAGTTCGGCCAATCAAATTGACCGCCTTGCCTTCTGACGCGCAACCGCGCGTACTCAGACCGTTCTGAGCCTTAAAGGCCCGTCGTTACATCAATCATCGCGCCGTCTTGCAGCGTAACAATTGCTTTCTTGATGTCTTTCCGCTGACCTTTACGGCCCCGGAAGATCTTGCGCTTACCCTTTTGGATCAGCGTGTTGACCTTCGTCACTTTCACGTTGAACAGCGCCTCAACTGCATCGCGGATCGCGCCTTTATCAGCGTCGATAGCGACCTCAAAGACAACCGCATTGGCTTCCGAAGCCATCGTCGATTTCTCGGTCACGATTGGACGACGGATCACGTCGTAATGTTTAGGTTCAGCGCTCATGCCGAAGCCCCTTCCTTAGCGCCGAGGCGCGCATTCAGGACATCAAGGCCGGCCTTCGTAACGACCAGCGTGTCCTTGAGCATGATGTCGTAGACGTTCGCACCAGCACCCGGCAGCACATCGACACCGTCGAGGTTGCTGACCGCACGGGCAAAACCGCTATCGACTTCAGCACCATCGATTACCAATGCCTTTTTGACACCGAGCTTTGCGAGATGCGCTTTCAACGACTTGGTCTTGCCGTCTTCCAGCATCGCCGAGTCGAGAACGATCAGCTTCTGCGAAGCCGCCTTGTCGGACAGAGCCATCTTCAGGCCAAGCGCACGAACCTTTTTGGGAAGGTCATGGGCGTGGCTGCGCGGGGTTGGGCCTTTGTAGACACCACCACCACGGAAGATTGGCGCACCGCGAGAACCGTGACGTGCGCCACCCGTCCCTTTTTGGCGATAGATCTTCTTGGTCGAATACTTGACCTCTGAACGACCCTTCGTCGAGTGCGTACCCGCTTGGGAGCGAGCGCGTTGCCAACGAACGACGCGGTGCAGGATGTCTGCGCGAGGCTCGATCGCGAAGATGGAATCGTCGAGATCGACATTTCCAGCGCCGCTCGCGTCCAATTTGACTACGTCGATCTTCATTCCTTCGGCTCCTCTGCCGGAGTATCACCGCCGTCTTCGGCAGGTGCCGCAGCAGCGTCTGCTTCAGCCGCTTTCAACGCTTCTTCCTCAGCCGCAGCAGCCTCAGCAGCCGCTGCCGCCTCTTCTGCAGCCGCAGCCTCAGCAGCCGCTTCAGCCGCTTTCGCCGCCTCTGCCGCAGCAGAACGGAGAGCCGCTGGCATTGGTACATTCTCAGGAAGGTCTCTCTTGGACGCATCCTTGATCATAACCCAACCACCCTTGGCACCGGGAACGGCACCGCGGATCATCACAAGACCGCGCTCCGAGTCCGTACGCTCGATGCGAAGGTTCTGGGTTGTCACGCGGGCATCGCCCATGTGACCAGCCATTTTCTTGCCTTTGAAGACCTTGCCCGGATCCTGACACTGGCCCGTAGACCCGTGTGAACGGTGCGAGATCGAAACACCGTGCGTCGCGCGAAGACCACCAAAGTTGTGACGCTTCATCGCACCGGCAAAACCTTTACCGATCGAGGTGCCGACCACGTCAACGAACTGACCTTCAAAGTAGTGATCAGCAATAATTTCTTCGCCAACCTCGATCAGATTTTCAGGCGAAACCCGAAATTCTGCCAGTCGACGCTTTGGCTCAACTTTCGCAACAGCGAAGTGACCGCGCATCGGTGCGGCAACACGTTTCGCTTTTGCTGCGCCTGCGCCGAGTTGAACAGCAGTGTAGCCATCCCGCTCGATTGTGCGCTGAGCAACAACCTGTACATTATCCATGCTGAGCACGGTTACCGGAACCTGACGACCATCTTCCATGAAGAGGCGAGTCATTCCGAGCTTCCGTGCGAGTACGCCGGTCCGCATAAGAAGCCCTCCTTTAAAGTTTGATCTCGACGTCCACACCAGCCGCGAGGTCGAGCTTCATCAGCGCGTCTACGGTTTGTGGAGTCGGGTCTACGATGTCGAGAAGCCGCTTGTGCGTGCGAATCTCAAACTGCTCGCGGCTTTTCTTGTCGATGTGAGGCGACCGAAGCACGGTGTACTTCT
>CAZXMX010000396.1:0-2250 GCA_964641645.1 uncultured Neomegalonema sp. | reverse complement strand
TGCGTGCAATCATAGAGCGGGTCTCGCGTCCCATTCGCCGCCAACTCGCGCCCCTTATCCGAGATATAGACCACCAACCGCGAGGCGTACTCGACCGCATTGACGAAATCGGGCGCGAGCGAAGAGTGCCCCGCCTTGCCGCGCACCGTGACGCGAACCGAATGCTTTGACTTGTGGCCTGTGACGACTTGCATTCCCGTCGGTTCCCCAACGATGCAGGCGCGCGGACGCACGGGCCAATCCGCGATCTCTTTGATCGCTCCGCGCACACCGATGCAACCGACTTCTTCGTCATAGGAAAAGCAAATATGCAGCGGCGTCTTCAAATCCGCCGCCAGCATATCGGGCACGGCGGCCAGCACACAGGCGTCAAAGCCCTTCATATCTGACGAGCCGCGCCCATACATCTTGCCGTCAATCACCGTGGCCTCAAACGGATCGGTCGACCAAGGCTGTCCTTCGACAGGCACCACATCGACATGGCCCGAGAGAATGATCCCCGGCACGTCCGCAGGGCCAATCGTCGCCAGCAAGTTCGCCTTTTCGCCGGTCTCATCATAGACCCGCCGCGAGTCGACCCCCAGCTCGCCCAGGTACGTTTCAACCCATTCGATGAGTGGTAAGTTCGACTGATCGCTAACCGTGTTAAACGAGATGAGCGTCTTGAGAATATCGGCGGCGGATTGAGACATACTTGCAGAGCTTTCCAGAATGGCTAAGCCTTCATGCTTGGGCCGTATCGCCCGACCCGTCAAGGAATCCCCTTCGTGATCCATCCCCGGCCCATCCGTCTGCTTGGCAAAGAATACGCCCCACTCGCGTTGCTCGGGACCTTGATGATCGGTTTGGCGGGGGCGTTGCTCGCGCGATGGATCGGGACGCCGCTGCCTTGGCTATTCGGATCGGTCCTCGCGGTGGGCACAGCGGCCTTTTTGGGGCTCAAGATCGCCTCCGCCCCGGTGCAGTTTCCTATTGAGGCGCGCCTTATCTTCATGCCGATCATCGGCGTTGCCATCGGCGCGACGATGACACCGCAAGTTTTACAAGAAATCCCGCGATGGTGGCCGAGTTTCGCCGCCCTCTTCGTTTTCATCCCCCTTGCGCATCTGTTAGGGTTCATCGCGTTCACGCGGATCGGCAAACTCGACCCGACGACCGCATGGTTCTCGTCCATGCCCGGCGGCTTGATGGAAGCGATCTCGATGGGCGAAGAGAACGGCGCGGATGTACGCATGCTCAACCTGCTGCAATTCCTGCGATTGATCCTTTGTATTCTCACCGTTCCGACCATTTTCATGCTGCTGGAGGGCGGTGTTGTCGGCAGCGCGTCCGGCGCACAGATGGAAGCAAAAGGCGCACTCGGTCTTGTCGACGCGCTCGTTCTGATCGCAGCGGGCGCACTCGGTTTGATACTGGCACGAAAGGCTGGTCTGCCCGCTGCCCTCATTACCGGACCGATCCTTTTGAGCGCAGCGGCGCATCTTAGCGGCCTGACTGATGCGTCGCCGCCGGGATGGATGGTGTCGATGACTCAGTTGGTGGTAGGGCTGACCCTCGGCATTCGCTTTACCGGCCTGAGCAAAAAAGAACTCCGCCTTGGCGTGATGCTAACCGCTATCACCGTCACCATCGCACTGACCCTCGCGCTGATCTTCGGCGTTATCCTCAGCAACGTCATTGGCGAGCGGATCGAAGCCGTCGTCCTCGCATTTGCCCCCGGCGGCGTGGTCGAAATGTCCCTGATCGCCATTTCCCTAGAAATCAGCGTCATCTACGTCGCCATCCACCACATCGCCCGGATCTTGCTGGCGGTATTTTTTGGGAAGATCGGGTTTAAGCGCGTGGTGACAGAAGGTTGACAGAAGTAGTCACGGGAGCGCACTCAATGAACTAAGGGGCGTTTTTACCCATCTCGATGGAGGATAGAACTTCGAAATTCCAGATTTTTGCCTCGTGGCACTCATTGGCGGTTCTGCGGAACAACAAGAAGCGTTTGCCAGAAAATTCTTCGGGTCCGACGAATTCGAATTCGAACCCGACCAAACTCCGCAATCACAGACGATCGCTCGATTAAAAAATCGCCAACTTGCCGTTGTAGGCCTGCGAGATATTTCGGATCAAACCCTCGAATACTGGACTGGCGCTGCAAGAAAATACCATGCGCTTAGTTTTGCCGTCAGCTTCTCGCGGGAGGATGAGAGACGGTCTGACTTTGGACGAGACCTGAAAAGTTATGGCTTCAGAGACGTT
>CAZXMX010000395.1:0-2282 GCA_964641645.1 uncultured Neomegalonema sp. | reverse complement strand
TGTGTGATGTGGCCAAAACAACCCAAAGAGTGTCCCAAATCGCGACCAATCGCCCGGACATAGCCGCCTTTTCCGCAAGTCATCTCGAAAATCGCCGTATCCGCGTCCGGCTGTTCAATCAGCGTCAAAGCGTCCATGCGAATCGGTCTGGCGGACAGTTCCGGCGTCTCGCCTTTGCGCGCGAGAGCGTAAGATCGCTCTCCGTTGACCTTAATGGCGGAATAGGCGGGGGGGATTTGTTGGATCGTACCGATAAATTGCGGGATCACCGCTTCGATCTGTTCACGCGTTGGGCGCAGGTCAGAAGTATCAGTCGGCTCGCCCTCGGAATCGTCGGTGTTGGTCGCGATGCCCCAACGCACGGTGAAACGATACGATTTATCGCCATCCATCACGTATTGAACGGTCTTGGTCGCCTCGCCCAGCGCCATCGCCAACACTCCGGTCGCCAAGGGGTCGAGCGTGCCGGCATGACCACACTTTTGCGCCTGAAGCGCCCATTTCGTCTTGCCCACAAGCGGCGTTGACCCGATCCCCGATGGTTTATCGAGGATCAGCCAGCCGTGAACCGGATTGCCTTTTTTGCGTCGTGCCATGGGCGGGGTGCCTAGGCGCTGTGCAAGCCGGAGGCAAGAGTGATCGCGTGCCAAAAGCACAAGCGCCAACGCTTCCCGCCCGCAATCCGGGGGGAGTTCCAATCGAACACGTTATTCAAGCAGCAACTTTGTCGGGCGGACGCTCAACCCGCGGCAAGACCCAATCCGCGCGGGTCATCGCGACACGCTTTGGAGCAGCGAAAAGATGCGACGGAGCGGAAAAGTCGAACGCTGCTCCGGCGATCATCCGCACGCACAGCAACCGCCGCGCCACGCACGATAGGTTTTCGAGCCGATCCCGCAGCGTATTTATCCGCCGCAGCAGGTCTTGCGCGGATGGCACCACCACGCCTTGAGCGGAACAAGCACGCGGCTGCGAAGCCGCAACCATCTCACCGCCCGTCACTTGCAGGCAGGCAGAGACACGCACCAAATTCTGCGTCGCCATCTCAGCGCGGATTACCAGCGTCTCAAAAAACGCCCGAACCCAACACGGCACAGGCAAAGCCAGCGGACCAACAGACAGAACCCCCAGCATCACAGCCCACCGCGCCAAAAGGCGAAGCAGCTTGAGCCGCTGAGTTTCAAGAGCCTGTTCGATGTCCACGTCGTTCATTGCCTTTCGCTTGAGTCGTTTTGACCATTAGAACAAAAAGTGAATATTGTCAATGGAGCATTTGCATTCGCAAATGCAGCTAGACTCGAAACGGGCGCAAACCAAGCAGCGGCAATTGCATTTTTCGCCCCCCATTGCCGCAGGCAATGACAGGGCCAGAAAAATCAATGAGAGCCGAAAAGAACGAAGACGTTTGAAAACTCTCGCACCGCGAACGCAGCTATACTCAACCTCAGCAGGATAAACGGGTCAGGAGTCGCAAAATCCATCGTCTTCGCGACACCAGCATCAGCTCGAAATATCCCCAAGCCTGCCCCATGCTCTTAAAAGCCGTTTAGATTGACGGTGAACGTCACCCCCACCACCCCAAGTAACACCCAAGGCAATCCAAGGCTTTTTCTGGCCATTGTATCGCCTTCTCAGGCCGCTTATGGTCCGGTTCGAGTAAACATTTCGGAGTGCGGCAAAGATGGCGACGCCCACCATTGCGCTGGTCGATGACGACCGTAATATTTTGACCTCTGTCTCCATTGCTTTGGAGGCAGAGGGTTTTGACGTCAAAACCTATTCAGACCCGGCAGCAGCTCTGGCTGCATTGAGCCAGCAACCGCCCGATATTGCGGTTTTGGACATTAAGATGCCCCGCATGGATGGCATGGAAGTGCTGCGCCGCTTGCGCCTAAAAACGGACCTTCCAGTCATCTTCCTGACTTCGAAAGATGAAGAAATCGACGAGGTTCTTGGCCTGCGTATGGGGGCGGACGACTATATTCGAAAGCCATTCTCCCAGCGCCTCTTGATTGAGCGTATTCGCGCAGTCCTGCGCCGCCGTGATGCCCAAGCCGAGGGCGGCGAGCGCTCGGAAAAAGACAAGATCATGACGCGCGGCAAGCTGACCATGGACCCGATGCGTCATTCCTGCACCTGGGAGGGCGAGCCAGTCACGCTGACGGTGACAGAATTCCTTATTCTGATGGCACTGGCTCAGCGCCCCGGCTTCGTCAAAAGTCGGGACAGCCTGATGGATGCTGCCTACGACGATCAGGTTTATGTCGACGACAGAACGATTG
>CAZXMX010000394.1:0-2284 GCA_964641645.1 uncultured Neomegalonema sp. | reverse complement strand
GATAGAAAAAACGGCCAGTCGATCTTCTGGCCGAGCACCGTCGTCGAGCAATCCATATTGCTGAGATCTGCCAACCCGTTGGGGATCAACCGAACCTCGTCAAAGGCAGCAGTATTCCTTTCGAGCGTCACTTCATCGTCTGCACCACCGTCGATGTAGTGGAACAGCGGCGCTGGTAAGCGTCGTTTTGCAAGCCGCCGAAAATCCTTGGTATTATTGCATTTTTTGACGCTCATGCTCACTCTCCCGATGAAGACCAAACTCTAGACACGGTGCTGCGAGAGAGCAATGGAGGCGCAATGACGCTGACGATTGAGACATTGAAGTCGGCGCAACTCACGTCAGCCCTCGGTGCGCTGGCGGAATTGAGGATCGCTGTTTTTCGAGCGTTTCCATATCTCTACGACGGAGACCTCGACTATGAACGAAAGTACCTCAAGCGCTTTTCCCAAGCCAAGGGAGCGGTCATTGTCGTCGCGCGAGATGGCGAACGCATCGTAGGCGCTGCGACCGGAGCGCCGATGACTGAGGTCGAACCGGAGTTCGCTGCCCCGTTTCTCGCGCAGGGACAAACAATTGATAACCTGTTCTACTGCGCTGAATCTGTTTTGCTTTCCGATTATCGCGGCCAAGGCGTTGGGCACGCTTTCTTTGACCATCGAGAGCGCCATGCGCGTAGCCTTGGCGCAACGCATAGTTGCTTTTGCGCTGTCATCCGCCCCGACGATCATCCGTCAAAGCCTTCGGGCTACCGGCCGCTTGATCCGTTCTGGCGAAAGCGGGGATACGCTCCGCTCGATACCGTCCAAGCGTCCTTCGCGTGGAAAGACGTTGGCGACGCGCAGGAGACAACCAAGCAGCTACAGTTCTGGCAACGCGATCTTGATTAAAATCAAACTTCTACGGCCATTTCTTCTTGTTCGCCGACTTGGAAGACTGACTTGTACCGTTCGATCTGATCGGCGGGTCCCATCGCTTTGCGTGGATTATCGGAGAGTTTGACCGTCGGTTTTCCACCAGCGGAAACGACCTTGCAGACCAGCGAAAACGGATCAAGCCGCCCATTTGGAACAAGGTCTCGGAAGTCATTTGTCAGCCGCGTACCCCAACCAAAGCTAAGCTGCGTGCGGTCTTTGAACCGTGCATGAAGGTATTCGATCACATCGACATCAAGTCCGTCGGAGAAAATCATCAGCTTTTTCCGAGGATCTTCGCCGCGACTTTTCCACCAATTGATGATGGCTTCGCCGCCCGCGACGGGGTCTCCGCTATCGACGCGGATGCCGGTCCATTGGTTCAGCCACTCTGGCGCGCGTTCTAAAAAGCCTGCGGTTCCGTAGGTATCTGGCAATGCAATCAATAGGTTGCTCTGATAATCTTTCTGCCAATCTTCAAGGACGGTATAGGGTGCCGCCGCCAAACCATCATCGCCTTGGGCCGTGGCCGCGTACACCATCGGCAACTCATGCGCGTTGGTTCCAATGGCTTCAACCTCACGGCGCTGGGCGATCAGACAGTTCGAGGTGCCGAGAAAACTGCCGCCCAGCCCCTCTTGCATCGCCTGCACACACCAGTCTTGCCAGAGGAAAGAGTGGCGGCGGCGGGTGCCGAAATCGGCGATGCGCAAGGGATCAAGGTTCTTAAGGCGTTGAATTTTCTCCCAAACGCGGGTCATCGCGCGGGCGTATAAGACCTGCAGCTCAAACTTGCCCATGCCCTTAAGAACCGCCCGCGAGTACAGCTCCATAATCACGGCGAGGGCTGGAATTTCCCACAGCGTCACATCGACCCAATTCCCCTCAAAGGCGAGTTCGTACTGATCGCCTTTGCGCTCCAGATGATAATCGGGAAAGCTAAAGTCTTCAAACCATTGGAGAAAATCAGCGCGAAACATAAATCGTTCGCCGTAAAATGTATTACCCCGCAGCCACGTACTCTCCCCGCGAGACAGCTTGAGCGTGCGGATATGGTCGAGATGCTCGCGCAATTCCCCTTCGTCGATCAACTTGGCTAAGGGCACAGATTGGGTTCGGTTAATCAGGCTGAATGTCACCCGTGTATCCGCATGGCGACGAAAAATACTCTGTGCCATCAAGAGCTTATAGAAGTCCGTGTCGATGACAGAGCGCACAATTGGATCGATTTTCCAATTGTGATTGTGAACGCGGGTCGCAATATCAGTCATCAAAACGGCCTTGGGCGAGTCAAAACGAACGGCGACCGTTGCACGAAAAATCAGATGGGGCAAAGTCTTCCCACCCAAGAAATCGAAGCGTGTTTGGGG
>CAZXMX010000393.1:0-2290 GCA_964641645.1 uncultured Neomegalonema sp. | reverse complement strand
ATTTACCCACCCCGCCTTTGCCGCTGAGCATGAGATGGAAACCGCGCGGTTTGAGTGGCGGTAATTTTGGTTTGGTCGGCATAAAAGAATGCTCCTCGTTCAAAAAAGTTCATCAGGATTGGGTGTGGTGTTGATCGGGGCAGAACGCTCCAGCCCGGCGATCCCATGGCGCGGGGCGCGGGGCTTGTTGTTGTCGCTTGGATTGGAAGAGGTCTGCTGCGCCTCATCAGTCGGCTTCTCGATTCACAGGCCATCCGGCCTATCGCGCTCGGCCGCAAAAACTATCTCTTCATGGGATCATTGGGCGGCGGGAAGGCTGCGGCCATCGCCTACACTCTCATTGAAACCGCCAAGATGAACGGCGTCGATCCGAAAGTATGGCTCACACACGTCATCGACACTATCGCCGACCACCCCGCCAGCAAGATCAACGAACTCATGCCGTGGCGGCACGCCGAATTGTCAGAATAGCGGTCGGTCACGCCGGACGCTTACCAAAGGGCTAAACCAGCCACTTTTTCTGTAATTGGGGGCGGCCTCCGTTCAATCCGGGTTTTTCAACGGAGTAGGATAAAAGCGGGCGTTAGCTAGTGTATCAGAGTCGGAACGACATTCGTTGCGTCAACCGCTGATTTTCCATCCATCGGAAACGGTACCATCGCTGCTAATGAACCGAAGGTCCGTACCACTTACTTCGACCGTTTGGCAATCATACGAAAGCGTCGTGTATTCAAAAGATGCTTTACGGCAGTAAGCGCCCTCCCAAACCCAAGTACCGGAAACAGCTTCCCCAAAAACCGATCCTCCGAGGGACCCATCTGAATTCACGATCCAAGTTGTGGAACTACCCTTTACGAGGGTTCTATCGACAATCAGTGAATTAAACTCGGTTTGATCTGTAATTGCAGTATACGAAGCTGCTTCTACGGTAGAAGAAGAGTTTGAATATCCTTCTGTATTGGCGCAACCACCTATGCTCAATGCCGCTATTGTTAGAATTAGATTTTTCATATTTTTCTTCGTTTGGAGTCCGACCGAAAAGTAGTTTAGCGGTATCAGTGGTTTGTGATTCCGCGCGGCTTTTTTGAATGACGTGGTCATGGCAATCTCTCTTTGCTTTTGGATTCACAAAGGAAACACCGATGAAATCGAGATTATTCGCTCCGCTTGGATCACACCTCATGACGAAAGGGTGAGGCGCAAACGACGTCCTAGTGGATTGATCATATCAAAAGAGTCCGATTTGGGATTCCCATGTCGAGCGCGCTGTGCGAGTCTGTTGGGATGCGCGATGGCATCTCTTTTACAGTATCTTCGGGCGACCGCCAGCGATTGCAGGCGATTGTTTCCGATCCGAAGAGCCCGCAGAAACATGTCTGGCGGTCTCGTATTATTCTTCTGAGCGACGACGACTTGGGTACGATGGCCCTTGGTCGCGACCGTTGATTTTCGCTCGGCTGGACGGGGCAGTTGGGCCATGAATTGTCGAAACTGGGGATCGAGTTTTACCATTGGTAACGGCCTACTGTATGCTAAACAATGGCAAGTCAGCGCATATCCGTGTCGGATGCTAATCGATCGTCTCCTGCTGGTTGCCCGAGTAGATTAACTGCCCCTCTGCGAAGGTGCTTTCATTTATCCGGATCAACTGGCTAATCGTATAGTGCAGAATGAGATGTTTATTCGGGCGGACCCGATAGTTGACGATGTGCAACTCATAAATTGAGTTCTCAGGCCATCCGGGCAGGGGAATGATTTGCGAGTTCATTTCTTTTGCCAAGTTGCCCCAACGGCCGTGGACGAGATTGCCTGGCTGCGCTGCCAGAGCAGGTCCAGCCTTGGCCTTTCCGCGCGTCACCACTTCGGTGTCGAGATCGACGATAAATATCCCGGAAAAGTCTCTGAGGATGATGGCGTCCTCTTCGCACACCATGCCGTGCACTTGGAACTTGGGTAATGAGATGTCGCGTTGCGCAGCGATCTTGTCGGAGGCAGGAGTCAAAATGCTAAGTTGATGACCGTCGGTTGGGATCGAGTATGCCATCTCGTAGGCTATATATCCCTCGCCAACACAAAAGTATCCGTCACTATCGGAACGCGCCTGCGATGTCGTGAATGCTGTTGCCGCAAGTGCAAGCGCGGCAGCGCGATTCAAATTTAGCATGTGTCGAGCTCCGACAGGAGAAACTTCTATTGAGCGCAAGGCTTGCGTTAGAAAAACATGAACTTCCGCTAACTGCAAATTTGCCCCACAATTCGAACTGAACTTCTGCAAGCGCGATAGTCAGCT
>CAZXMX010000392.1:0-2293 GCA_964641645.1 uncultured Neomegalonema sp. | reverse complement strand
TCTGTTGCGGAGACTTGGCAAAGCGTATCCGACCATCGCCGCGTCGCCTGATCCAACCAATGCGTTCCAGCTGCCTCGGCCATATCTGTGGCAAGCGCCCCTGTCAGCTTCAAGCGCACAAAGTCTTTCGGCAACAGGACGTGTTTGATCTGCCCATGAATTTCAGGTTCATTTTGCGCAAGCCAAAGCAACTTTGGCGCGGTGAAACCCGGCATCGGAATCGCGCCAGCAAGGTTGCCGATCTCTGGCATCGCCTCGGCCATCTCTGTGCATTGTGCTGCAGATCGACCGTCATTCCAAAGGATGGCAGGGCGGAGCGGCTTTTTATCCCCATCCAGACACACCGCGCCGTGCATCTGTCCAGACAATCCGATGGCGGCAACCGCATCGTAACCCGTTGTATCGGACAAGACTGCACAGGCTTTTTGCACGGCCTGCCACCACGCCTCTGGGTCTTGTTCACTCCATGAAGGATGCGGGTTCTGAACGGTCAGCGCCGCACTGGCTGTTCCACAAACGGAACCTGTCCGGTCAACCAAAACGGCTTTGACCGCTGACGTTCCAATATCAATGCCGAGATACATCAGATCGCATACCTCGCGAGAAAATCCCGATCCGGTTCAACGCCAAGTCCAGGCCCATTCGGAATACCAGCGAACCCACCACTCCGCGCGACCTGTCCTTGAATGTCGAGCGGATCATTCAGCAGTTCGTCGCGGAACAGGTTATGCGTCGTGTCGAATTCCAACATCGGCTCACGCGGAAAGAGGCCACCCGGTAGCGGAGGCATCGCGGCCAACAAGTGCAGGTTCGTTGCAACGGCGACCGCTGACCCCCAAACGTGATTCACGACCGGTACGAAATGCGCGTGACACAGCGCCAATACCTTCAGATATTCAGACACACCGCCCACGGCGCACACTTCGGGCTGCGCAATATCGAGGCAGCGTCCCTCCAACAAATGCCGCCAACCCCACCGCGTAAACTCGGCCTCGCCACCGGAAATGCGCGTTGTTAGCTTGGCGCGCAGTTCGCGATATCCGTCATGATCTTCGGGCGCGACGGGTTCCTCGAACCAATAGGCGTTCAGCCCATCCAGTGCTCGCCCGACTTCCAGAGCATCGCCGGTCGTATAGCAATGGTTCGCATCGACCATGAACGGGAAGTCATCGCCCACGCCTTTGCGAACCGCCTCGCACAGCTTAATGTCCTCAGAAACGCCCAGCCCGACCTTCATCTTCGTCGCCGCAAAACCCATTCCCTTGATCGCGGCGGCTTCATCCTCAAACCGCGCGATATGAGCCGCCGTGTTTTCACGCTTCAGCATCATCCCATAGCCATAGACTGGAACCTTGTCGCGGTACTGGCCGCCGATCAGTTTGCACAGCGGTTGGCCTGTGATCTTCCCGCACAAATCCCACAGGGCAATATCGACGCCAGACAGGGCTTGCAGAGGCATCCCTTTCTGTCCGTGATCGCGCAACAAGTTATAGACGTGATGCCAGATCACATCCCGGTCGAGTGGGTCGCGTCCGATCACCATCGGTGCAATCACGCCTTCCACGATCCCTTTGTTGGCCACCGCAACAGGACCGGGGCCAAAGCACTCGCCCCAGCCGATCAGCCCTTCATCTGTGGAGACTTCAACAATATGAGCGGTGCGCCGGGCATAATACTGCTGCGAATATCCAAGCTCCTCTGGCAGGTCATAACCGAGGACGTGTGACTTGATCGCTGTTATCTTCATGCACCAGACTTTAAAGGTGGTTCACGATGAAAATCCAGAAGGACGTGAAGCTGTGGTGACTGACAATGCAGTGCGGGTGGTATTCGACCTCGATGGCACGCTGGTGGATAGCCTCGGGTCGCTCGCGGCGGCAGGATCGCGGCTTTGCGAAGAGATGGGACGCCCGATCGTTCCCGCCGAACGCTATGCGGGTTTTGTCGGGCGCGGGATTATGGCGCAGGTAGTCGATCTGATGACCACCACGGGTGGCTTGCCGGACGATGGCGGTCAAGCGGCCTTCGTTCGCTTCAATGAGATTTACGCCGAAGACCCCGTGACGGGCGTCGATGAATATCCCGGTGCAAGGGCTGCGTTGCTGGCGCTGGCAGAGCAGGGCTGCGCGCTTGGCGTCTGCACGCAAAAACCTGAGGCGCAAGCGCGGCAAATCCTCAAAGCGCTCGGACACATGCCGCCGATCTCTGCCGTTGTTGGCGGCGATACCTTGCCGGGCGTATTGAAGCCCGATCCCGCGATGCTTCGCCGCGCTGCGGAACCGCTCGGCACAGG
>CAZXMX010000391.1:0-2296 GCA_964641645.1 uncultured Neomegalonema sp. | reverse complement strand
GGACGGCACGCCCCGAATCTGGCGTCGTACCAATCCCAACATCGAAGGCGTATCCGAGATTAGTTTGCGCAGAGGGATTACCGCTTTGCGCCGCTTTCTCATACCAAGAGAAAGACTTAAAAAGATCCTTAGACGTACCTCGACCATTGGCATAAAGGTCACCCAACTCATCTTGGGCAATGCCATCACCACCAAGTGCAGCTTTTTCAAGCCACTCGAAAGCCAGAGTATCATTTTTAGGGACGCCAGACCCGTCCCGATACAGTAGGCCGAGATTGCGCTGTGCCGTGGGATGGCCCGCCTCCGCCGCTTCGGTCAGCAAGCGCACCGCCGCCGGAACGTCTCGCGTTACACCGTCTCCCAAAAAAAGCGCAACGGCACGCGCCACCTGTTCATTCATATCGACACGGCTTGAAGCACGCTGAAGCACCGGTTTCCCATCGACCAGTATCTTCGCAACACCCTCATTGATGGAAATCGCAATCCGCTCAAACGGCCCGATTTGAGCAGAAAGACCATCCATCGTCAGGGTCTCGCCGCTCAACTGAATGCGAATATCGTCAACCACGATCAAAGCGCTATCGTTCGTACTGCTCAGGCTATGGGCTGAACCACCGACCACGCTGATCGTTTTGCCATTCACCACAACAGAGGATTGCGATTGGGCCATCGAGGCGCTCAACGGCGCACAAACCCCCAGCCACAAAGAAACGAAACCCGCCACTCTCATCGCCATCTCCTTAGAAGGGAAACTCCAGAATTAATACGCCGGAAGATTGGGCATGACAACGCGGAAGACAGAGCCTCGCCGAATAGTTAGGTTGCACGCGAAGATGAGAGCGAGATTCTAAGAAATGCGTAAGACGTTAAACAGTTTAGCAGCGGGATGGGCCGTTTTCGGCGGGCTGATCTTGCTAAGTATCGTCGCCGTGACCGTGACCAATGTGGGCGCTTTCGCACTGGATCGAGCCGCTCGGATGTGGGGCAGCACCATCAGCGGCCTCCCCGGTTACGAAGATTACGTCCGTCTCGCCGTCGCATCCGCAATTCCGATGTTCTTACCCTATTGCCAGCGCCAGCGCGGGCACTTGTCTGTCGACCTTTTCCTCAAAAACGCGCCAGCGAGCTTCAACCGCTTTATCGACCGGCTCTCACTGGTGTTGATGGCGGCGACGGCGCTCTTTCTGGCCTATTGGATGGTGCTGGGGATGCAGGAAACAAAAGACGACGGCGCGCTGAGCCGGGTTTTGGGCTGGCAAGAATGGCCGTTTTATATTCCGGGGATACTCTCACTGGTCCTCTGGGCGCTTGTTGCCCTCTCTCAACTTCGGGACGATCCAACCACGGCTACTGAGGACGCATTGCATGGGTGATCGCGAGATTGTCGGGCTGGTTGGCCTCGCTGCCGTCTTTTTACTGCTGGTTCTGCGCATACCCGTTGCGCTCGCGATGATTTTAGTCGGGGTCGGCGGAAATTATGCTCTCGCCGAAGTCACCGGGTTTCTCAAGTTCGCGCCCTATCTAAAACAGTTCAAGACGCTGTTTTTCGGCTCGGTCGCAAACTACGATCTATCAGTCGTACCGCTGTTTATTCTCATGGGCTACCTCGCGTCCGAAACCGGCATGTCCCGCGACCTTTTCCAAGGCATGCGGGCGCTGGTTGGCCGGTTTCGTGGCGGAGTCGCAATGGCGGCGGTGGCGGCCTGTGCCGGCTTTGGTGCGGTTTGTGGCTCCTCGCTGGCCACAGCATCCACAATGGGAAAAGTCGCGTTGCCCGAATTGCGGCGCATGAACTATTCCGTTCGTTTAGCGACCGGAACGCTGGCGGCGGGCGGAACGCTCGGCATTTTAATCCCGCCGTCGGTTGCGCTGATTATCTATGCGCTGATTGTTGAAGCGTCGATTATCGAAATGTTTCAGGCCGCGATGATCCCCGGCTTGATTGCTGTCGCCTTCTTTATCGGTGTCATCGCGATCATTGCCCGGATCAGACCCGACCTTGCCCCGCCGCTGACCGAGATTTCTGGACAAGAGCGCCGCGAAGCCTTCCGCCGCCTCATCCCCATCTTGCTGATCTTTCTCGGCATTATCCTGGGTCTTGGGTTTGGCCTCTTCACGCCCACCCCCGCTGCGGGCGTCGGGGTCTTCGCAATTTTTGTCTACGGCTTGGTCGTTCGCAGTGGAGATCGTGGCCTCACGCTGCCGCGCCTCACCACATCGTTGCGCGAGACGGCTGTAACCGCCGGGATGATCGCCTTCATTCTATTTGGAGCGGAAGTCCTCAAGACCTTCTTCA
>CAZXMX010000390.1:0-2298 GCA_964641645.1 uncultured Neomegalonema sp. | reverse complement strand
GGTTCGGATATCTGCACATCTCCCAGCATCGCATAAGATGCTGTCACGCCGCCTGTCGTGGGATGTGTAAAGACAGAGATATAGGGGAGACCCGCTTCGCGCACCATCTGCACTGCAATCGTGGTTCGAGGCATCTGCATCAGAGAGAGAATCCCCTCTTGCATCCGCGCACCCCCTGCAGCGGAAAAGATAATTAAGGGCGCCTTGGACGCAACGGCAGCTTCTGCCGCTGCTAAGAGAGCATTCCCGACGGCCATACCCATCGACCCGCCCATAAATTTGAAGTCTGACGCAGCGGCAACAGTCGTTACGCCAGAAATTTTGCCTTTGCCGATTAGGACCGCGTCGTCGCGCGACGTCTTTTTCCGCGCGTCTTTCAGGCGGTCAGTATACCGCTTTTCATCCCGAAATTGCAGAGGATCGGCGGGCGTTTCAGGCTGTTCGACAACGTCAAACACACCATCGTCAAACAGGCGCGCAAACCGTTCTTCGGGCACAATTCCCATATGGTGCGAGCAATAGGGGCAGACCTGCTGGGCTTCACCGAGTTCTCGGTGGAACACCATCTGGCTACATTCATTGCACTTTACCCAAAGATTATCGGGGGTTTCACGCCGATTGAGCAGCGTACCGATCTTCGGTCGGACGTAATTCGTAATCCAGTTCATTGCCTGCTCGCTTTGCTTTGATGCTTATTTAAGCGAGCAGAACGAAAAGCGCAATTATGGGGTAAAGCACGGTTTTCCGAACTCCGCCACGACCTCGTTCCACGCTTTACTTATTTACGAGCGCGCTTCGTTGCGTTCGCCAATTTTTTAACGACGGATACAACGTCCTTTTGGAACGACTTTTTAGGTGGTCCCGCAACGGTCAAACCATCAGCGACCGCACGGACAATCGCAGAGCCGACGACGACGCCATCCGCGACTTTTGCAATTTCAGCGGCTTGTTCCGGTGTCGTAACGCCGAAGCCGACCGAAACAGGCAGATCGGTTTTTTCTTTGATGGCGGCCACAGCCTTACCGACGGCGTTCTCATCGGGCGTCGCAGCGCCAGTAATGCCCGTGATCGAGACGTAATAGACAAAGCCAGACGTATTCTCGAGCACCTTCGGAAGACGTTTTTCATCCGTCGTCGGCGTTGCGAGGCGAATGAAATCCAAGCCAGCAGCAAGCGCTGGCACACAAAGCTCGTCATCTTCCTCGGGCGGCAAGTCTACGACGATCAACCCGTCAATTCCTGCTGCCTTTGCATCGGAGATGAACGCTTCAACACCATGCGTGAAGATCGGGTTGTAATAGCCCATCAGGACGACTGGGGTCTCGTCATCCGCTTTGCGGAAAGCCGCCACAAGATCGAGCGTCTTTTTAAGCGTTTGGCCGCCCTTGATCGCGCGTTGCCCCGCGAGTTGAATAGCCGGACCATCCGCCATTGGGTCCGTAAACGGCATGCCGATTTCAATGACATCGACACCCGCCTTGGGCAGAGCACGCATCAAATCCAGCGAAGCATCATAATTGGGGTCGCCCGCCATCGTGAAGCTGATGAAAGCGGCTTGGTTCTTGTCTTTCAGCGCTGCAAAGCGTTTCTCGATGCGGGACATTCCCGGCCCTCACTCAATCTCTGTCGCGGCGGGGGCCGCCACGGGGTTTGTCGCCAAAATCTTTGCGGGGTCCGCCGCCACCCGGTTTGAAGCCACCGCCACCACCGGGTTTGAAGCCGCCACCGCCGCCGCCGCCGAAATCGCGTTTGGGCTTGAAACCACCGCGATCACCGCCGCCGCCTCTCGGTCCTTCGGGACGGTTATAGCTACTGCGTTCTGGGGCGATGTATTTATCGAGCACCGACTCGGGCAACACGGCGCGTTGCACGGAACCGCCATCGGCCCAAACGACGTTGACCTCCGACCCCTTGGTCGTCTCGACAGCCATCTTCATGCTGCCGGAGACAAGGATAACAACGTCACCTGATGCGAACTTCGCCATTCAGTCTTCCAATTCAGATTTCGGTACCGAGTGCCTCGGCAACCGTGAAAATGTCTTTGTCGCCGCGACCGCACATGTTGAGCAGTAAGACCTGATCTTTGTCCATTTCGGGTGCAATCTTAGCGACATGCGCGAGGGCGTGCGCGGGTTCGAGTGCTGGGATAATTCCCTCCATCTCGCAGCACAGCGTGAACGCTTTGAGCGCCTCATCGTCCGTAACGGAGACGTATTCGACACGCTCCATATCCTTCAACCACGAATGTTCAGGCCCAATGCCGGGGTAATCGAGGCCCGCAGAAATCGAGTGGGCCTC
>CAZXMX010000389.1:0-2300 GCA_964641645.1 uncultured Neomegalonema sp. | reverse complement strand
CTGATGAAGATGGGCGACAAGGTGCTGGGGCTGCTGAAATTCGCGGGTGGCAAAAAGACCAAGTAGCACTGGTCTTTTTATTTGCCTCATAATTTCTGTTTATACAGAAATAACGATACAAAAGGAATTGAACGATGGATGTCATGGAAAGAGTGACCAACGGGCGCGAAGGCACCAATGCATTGTTCAATTCTGACCTGCGCGGTGATTTCCGAGAGCGTGGCCATGGCCCCGACGTAATCGAGACGAAACGCGATACCCGCTTCGAAAAGCTGTTGGGCCGGGCGAATTGGATGAAGCTGCCAGCGCCCATTCGCAAACGGTTTGGCAAGCGGTTCAAGCAAGGTCAGAGCGTCGCGTATCAAGGCGTGGTCACGGATATGAAGATGAGCCGCTTTGGTTGGGCCTTTGCCCAGGCAGCTCGGATCATTGGCGCGCCGCTGCCGTTCGAGAAAAATTCTGTCGACCAGCCCGCCGTCGTGATCGTGACCGAAGACAAGGAAACCAATGGTCAGTTCTGGATTCGCCAGTACGGTCGCGAAAAGGGTTTTCCGCAGACCGTGCATAGCTCCAAGCGTTTTGCAGGCCCGACCGGTCTGGAAGAATATATCGGCTACGGCATCGGCATGGCGCTGAAGTTAGAGGCCACGGCGCACGCGCTGTTCTTCAAGAGCGAGCATTATTTCCTGCAAGTCTTTGGTCAGCGAGTGCGCCTACCAAAATGGTTGGTGCCCCTCGCGTTGACGATTGGCCACCATGAGCTAGGCGATCATCGCTTTGCCTTTACGCTGGAACTCAAGAGCAAACTGTTCGGCAAGATGATCGAGCAACACGCGGTCTTTGCCGACCCCACCGAGATGCAACAACACACAAAGGAATACCGTCATGCATGATCCCATCCTTTGGACTTTGATCAGCATTCAAGTTTTCATGGGTGCCTTTGATACGCTGGTTCACCATGAGGGAACTGAGCGTTTGGCATGGCGGGCATCACAGAAGACCGAGCTGCGTTTGCACGGGGTTCGAAACCTGTTTTACGCGTTCATCTTCCTTTGCTTTGGTTGGTTAGAGCCGCACGGCATCTACACCATGATCCTCGTGACAATTTTGGCCGTCGAAGTCCTGATTACCCTGTGGGATTTTGTCGAGGAGGATATGACTCGCAAGCTGCCCGCGACGGAGCGCGTCAATCATACGCTGCTTGCGTTGAACTACGGGGCGATCTTAGCCTTGGCCGCGCCGACACTTTACGCGTGGTCTATGATGCCGAGCAGCATCGCGCCGATCCAATATGGTTGCTGGAGTATCTTTGCGACGGTGTCCGCTTTCGGTGTTGCCGTCTTTGGATTGCGCGATCTGTTGGCGGCCAACCGGAGTGATCGGTTGATCGCTCCGGGTGCGAAGGCGTTGTTAGACGGGGTGAAGGGTCGGCAGCGTGTTCTGATTACCGGCGCGACCGGTTTTATCGGAACCCGGCTGGTTGAGAGCTTGGTGGCGAACCATCACAAGGTGACGGTGCTGACCCGGCAGAAAGAAAGCGCGGATCATCTGGCGCATCCCGTTCGTGTGATGACCGGGTTCGATCAAATCCAGAATGATGATGTGTTCGATGTCGTCATCAACTTGGCGGGTGCCTCGGTTGCAGGGCGATGGTGGACGGCGAAGCGGCGCGAAATGCTGATCGCGTCCCGCGTCGAGACGACCGCGCAGATTATCGAGTTGATTGACCGTCTGGAGACCAAACCGGCGTGCCTCATCAACGGGTCTGCGGTGGGTTGGTACGGTCTGCACGGTGATGCCGAGCTTGGCGAAGATGCGGATGCGAAGCCGTGTTTTTCTCACGAGCTTTGTGAGGCTTGGGAGGCGGAAGCCAACCGGGAGAGCGCGCCGGGACTGCGTGTCGTGACGATGCGGATTGGTCTCGTGCTGGGCGTCGAAGGCGGCATGATGGCCAAGCTGCTGACGCCCTTCGAATTTGGTCTGGGCGGTGCGTTTGGCGATGGCCGACAATGGATGCCTTGGATTGCACTAGACGATATCGTTCGGGCGATTGGTTTCGTCATGGCCAATGACGACATGGACGGCCCGGTCAATATGACCGCCCCGAACCCCGCGCGAAACGAGGCTTTCACGAAGGCATTAGGACGGGCTTTGAACCGTCCGACCGTGATGCGGGTTCCAGCGGCTGTCCTGACGTTCCTGCTCGGCGACTTGGCGCGCGAGACCATGTTGGGCGGGCAAAAGGTCATGCCGAAAAAGTTGTTGAATGCGGGCTTTGTCTTTCGGGAGCCTGCGCTGGA
>CAZXMX010000388.1:0-2302 GCA_964641645.1 uncultured Neomegalonema sp. | reverse complement strand
GGAGACCACGCCATCGTTGTGGTCGAGCACGATATGGAATTCGTTCGGCAACTCGATTGCAAGGTCACCGTGTTGCATCAGGGTTCGGTTTTGGCGCAAGGCCCACTCGACGCGGTGAGTGCAAACGAGCAAGTCGTCGAAGTTTATTTGGGGCGATGACATGCTAACGATTTCAAATGTTGATCTGCATTACGGTGCCGCCCAAGCCCTGCGCCAAGTTTCGATGACCGCCGCAAAAGGCGAAGTCACCACGCTGCTTGGACGGAATGGCGTCGGCAAAACCTCACTGCTGCGCGCGATTGTTGGTCGCCATCCGGTCTCGAATGGCGAGATCGTCTGGGATCGCGAACCGATTCACAAGTTGCGGTCCGATAAACGCGCGGCGCTTGGCTTGGCGAGCGTTCCGCAGGGGCGGGAGATCTTTCCTCTGCTGACCGTGCGGGAAAACTTGGAGACAGGGTTTGCGCACCTGCCACGCGGAGAGCGCCGAATTCCAAGCGATGTGTTCGACCTGTTTCCTGTCTTGCGCGAAATGATGGGTCGACGCGGTGGTGACTTGTCCGGTGGACAACAGCAACAGCTTGCCATCGGGCGCGCGCTGGTGACGCAGCCTTCACTCTTGGTTCTCGATGAACCGACCGAAGGCATACAACCGAGTATCATCAAAGATATAGGCCGCGCCATTGAGTACTTGCGCGAGCGCGGCGATATCGCAATCGTGCTTGTTGAACAATATTTTGAATTTGCTCGCGATCTGGCGGATCGGTTCTATGTCATGGATCGTGGCGAGATCGTCATGCAAGGACGACGAGAGGAGATGGTGGAGGCCGATGTTAGACGCAGCCTTAGCGTTTGATTTGCCAAAGATGCAGCGGGCGCGCGGCGAAGTTCGCGTCGCGGCCAAACTGCGTGCGGGCAAAACGGTGCTCGACCGCCTGTATCAACGTGGTTCGGCCAAGGCTCGGGTCCCCAAAGGCGACGGCTTTGAGGTTGTTCTTCTCAACACCGCTGGCGGTGTGACCGGCGGGGATCATTTCCAGACCAACATTGTCACCGCCGACGATACGACAATGACCGCGACGACTCAGACCGCCGAACGGATTTATCGCTCTGCTGGCGGAAAAGGTCGGATCGAAACTCGCATCGACATTGGCCACGCGGCGCGGGTCGATTGGTTACCTCAGGAGACGATCCTATTTGACGGCGGTCGTTTGCGGCGGTCTCTTTCCGTGGATATGTCGGAAGACGCGACGTTTCTTGCGATTGAGCCGCTTGTTTTCGGACGCACGGCGATGGGTGAAACGGTCGATGACGGTTTCATCAGCGATCAATGGCGCGTGAGGCGCGGTGGCGAGCTGGTCTATGCCGACGCTTTGCGGGTCGATGGTCAGATTGCCGCAACCTTGCGCGCGGATGCTGCCCTTGCTGGGGCCTGCGCTTGTGCATCCTTGCTCTACTGCGCGCCCGATGCGGAAGATCAGATTGATGCCGTGCGTGCAGCGCTTTTGGATGACGGCGGTGCGAGCACTTGGAACGGGCTGCTTGTGGCGCGTCTTGTTGCCCGAGATGGCGCGACGTTACGAAAGACGCTACAGCGTGTGGTTTCCATTCTACGACCCGGTGCAATGCCGCGCGTTTGGTTTACTTGAGAGGCCTTGATGATTTTAACTCCACGCGAGAAAGACAAACTGCTCGTCAGCATGGCGGCGATGGTGGCAAGGCGACGATTAGAGCGCGGTGTTGTCTTGAACCATCCCGAGGCAATCGCGCTGATCACAGACTATGTTGTCGAAGGCGCGCGCGATGGGCGTTCCGTGGCCGACCTGATGGAAGCGGGTGCGCATGTCATCACCCGCGATCAGGTCATGGAGGGTGTAGCCGAGATGATCCACGACGTTCAGGTCGAGGCGACTTTCCCTGACGGGACAAAGCTCGTCACCGTTCACGAGCCAATTCGATGAGAGGCCTCGCTGTTCTGATCACTTGCGCTTTGAGCACACCCGCTTTGGCCGCAGACGAGGGCGATATGTCTTCGTGGATTTGGGGTATCGGCCTGACGGTCGTAACCGTTGCAATTCTAGCCTTTATTGGGAGCCGCCGATGATCCCCGGAGAAGTTCTACCCGCTGCTGGTGAAATCATCCTGAACGAGGGTGCGAAGACGGTGACGCTAACCGTCGCCAACACGGGCGACCGTCCGGTGCAAGTGGGCAGTCATTATCACTTTGCGGAAACCAACAGTGGCCTAGATTTTGACCGCGCCGCCGCCAAAGGAATGCGCCTCGACATCGCCGCCGGAACCG
>CAZXMX010000387.1:0-2321 GCA_964641645.1 uncultured Neomegalonema sp. | reverse complement strand
CCGCGAACCATTCTGATCTTGTCCGTGGTCTCCATGCCCATCTTATTGCGGATGATTTCTTCGACCCACGGGCCACCAGCATTCATCAGTGCCTTTGCTTCGACGACCCGATCGGCGCCTGTCTCGACATCGTGCAAAGTCGCCCGCCAGACATCGCCGCGACGCTCAGCCGAAACAAGTCGAGTTCGCGGCATAATATCAGCGCCCCGATCCGCGGCATCACGCGCATTGAGTGCCACGAGCCTCGCATCCTCGACCCAGCAATCAGAATACTCGTAGCCACGTTCGAAACTGTCCTTGAGCGGTACGCCTGTTACATCACTCGTCAGATCAAGACTTTTGGTTTTCGGCAGAAGCTTTCGCCCCCCCAAATGATCATAAATGAACAGCCCAAGGCGAACGAGCCAGCGGGGGCGCAGCCCTTTGTGGTGAGGCAAGACGAAACGCATGGGCCACGAGATGTGCGGCATGGCATTCAATAGGAGTTCACGCTCGAACAGTGCCTGACGCACAAGGCGAAATTCGTAGTACTCCAGATAGCGGAGGCCGCCGTGGAACAACTTAGTCGACGCGGACGATGTAGCCTGCCCGAGATCGGCTTGCTCGCACAGACCAACCGACAGCCCGCGGCCAGCAGCGTCCCTCGCGATGCCAACACCGTTGACGCCGCCACCGATAACCAGCACGTCATACATGCGTTGCTCCTCGTTCGGGTGTTCGGTCGACGGTGCATTCAAACGTGAAGGTGTGAGCCAAGAGAAGTACCTTTCGGGCGGGATCGAGAATGGCGGATACACTAACCTCCCGTTGATCAAAGTCGAGATGCATGTCTGAGATCACTCAGACCGCTACTCGCGGCCTCCCCTGCATGCTCGTCTCGCGGTTTGACTCCCATTTGCCTTGGTGTTCTAGTTTTGCTTGATAGGGACAGATGCGCTTCGGGTGGGTATTGACACATGTGCTTGCCTCAATGACCACGCGATGCGCTCAAAACGACGGTTTTTCAGGGAGAATACCATGACTCGACACCTTAAAGCTGCCGCAGCGGCGGCGCTGTTTACATTTGGTTCTGCCATGGCGGTGGCTGCCGAAGACGGACCAATTAAAATCGCAATCAACGAGTGGACCGGGCAACACCTAAGCGCGCACATTGCCGGGTCGGTGCTGAAAGAAATGGGCCACGACGTCGAATACGTGACCGCCGGTGCTGTCCCACAATTCGCGGCAATCGCCGAGGGTAGCTTGCACTTCAATCCGGAAACGTGGAGCAACAACGTCGGCGATATTTATCCCAAAGCCGTTGAAGCCGGGGATATTGTCGTGGTTGGCGACTTGGGCTTGACGCCAAGCGAAGGCTGGTTCTACCCGCCTTATATGGAAGAAAAATGTCCGGGCCTGCCAGCCTATGAAGCCCTCTACGATTGCGCACAGGCGTTTGCTGCCGCGGAAACCTTCCCTAAAGGGCGCTTGATCACTTATCCGGCTGACTGGGGCACGCGCTCGAAAGATCTGGTCGATACACTCAAGATGCCGTTTCAAGCAGTCCCCGGTGGTTCTGAAGGAGCAATGGTTGCTGAAATGAAGTCGGCGGTCGCATCCGAACAACCGATGATCATGATGTTCTGGGAACCCCATTGGGTCCACGCTGAAGTCGAGCTGAACCTCGTAAAATGGGATAAGGCAACCGCTGACTGCGAGTCTGGCCCAGAACAAAAACGCGGTGATGCATGCGGCTTTGCGCAAGCAAAGATCAACAAGATCGTCAGCAGCGATTTCGAGAAAGACTATCCAAAAGCCTTCGCGTTTATCGCAAACTATGAACTGTCGAACAGCATCCAGAACGCTTTGATCAAAAAAGTGGATAACGACGGCATGTCCGTTGAGGAAGCCGTCGCCGAATGGATGAGCGATAACGAAGACACCTGGAAGGGTTGGATGAAGGGTTAAGTGCCCGTCGTTCGATCGGTGTTTTTACTCCGAGGCAATAACTTAAACTTGCGGAGGTGGGGTGTACTTCATCCCACCTCCTAAAATTTCAAACATCGCCGCTGATCGGCATAACACTGATCTGGGATCAGACGCAGGGGGATACCGCCGGTGCCATCAGGCGAAGTGCAATCTGATACGGTCAAGCTGTCTTGCCGAAACGTCTGGAAGGTCTACGGCGAGAACCCAGAACAATTTTTCCAGACACAGCCCTCCTCCGATTCAAACGAAGCAACGGCACTGGCAGACCGCATTCGCGATGCCAATCATATTGTCGCTTCGGCCAACGTTTCTTTCGATGTGCATGTCGGTGAGATTTTCGTCATCATGGGCCT
>CAZXMX010000386.1:0-2357 GCA_964641645.1 uncultured Neomegalonema sp. | reverse complement strand
CACTGAGAGCCAAGAACACCCGAAAAGCAAATGCTGCTGATCCCTACTCGACAGGAACAGTCATTGCCCGGCTTGTCCGGGCAATCCAGAGCCTCAACCGCTCACAACCCGACAGCAGGGAAATTTCAGCTTCTTGACGCCTTTTCATTTATTCAGCGTCTCCGCTTCATCACCAAATCAGCAGTTGCTGTGCTGAATCGAAGTTGAAGTTTTTTCGACCCTTCATGCAGCTTGCTCGGGAGTTGGAATGAGGGCGGCAATCGTTTCAACAAGGATGCTTTCGTCAAGCGGCTTTGTGAGAATGGCATCGCAATCTATATCCCGAACTTCCTCTTCCGAGAGGCCGGTCATCACGATGATTGGCAGATCCGGGTGCGAGCGGCGAACATTCTTGACCACTTCGCGCCCGTCAACCTTTGGCATTTCTATATCGGTCACCAAGACATGGGCCGCATCAAGAAGGCCCGAAAGGGTGGAGTCTGTCCCGTCCCCCAGAGCCGTGACATTGTGACCTGCGCGGCGAAGCTCGAAAGTGAGGACGCGGCGCAGCGGAGCGGAATCTTCCATAATAAAGACTTCAGACATGGCGGTTCCGTTGAGTGATATCCACGTTTCTAGAGTTCCATTCGACCCTGATACAGAGGATGGGCAAAGGAATAGTTAATATAATTAACCCCTTGGGTATTTCTCGATCCGAGGATTCGAAAGACCGCATGTCTGTCATCTGCAAGCTTTTCATTTTTCAACCGACGACAGGTTTGCGGCTGTTCCGCTGTCACGGCTGATAATGGACGACTATGGCTCGGCCAAACCAACACGTCTCGCCACCCCCAATTCTCGCGCTCGACAACTTTCAAACCTTTGCCACTTCCGGGAATGGCTCTTTGAGATTCAGAGAGTGACCAATGGGGTAAACTGGGCGATGATTAGGCTGTTACATTACGAACAATCGCTTGGGTTCATAATCACTTCCTCGGACAACGTTCAAAAAGGCCCTGTTGCTGTGCGAAAAATCAGATTGCTCATCACTCTCACAGCTTCTGTGACATTCGCGTCATCCAACACCAGCGCCGATCACCAAAAAAAATCGACTTCAGAAAATCGGGCAATTGAAATCCCAACGATCAAAGAATGTGATGTTTGCCCAGTTATGAAAATTCTTCCTGGCGGAGAATTTCTAATGGACGCAAAGGAAGATGAGTACGAGTTGATCAGGACAAGGCCACAAGTCGCCATCACAATCGAGCCCTTTGCGATCTCAGTATTCGAAGTGACTTACGAAGAATGGATGAGCTGTGTTGACGATGGTGGGTGCGATAATCATCGCCCAGAAACGTTCGGATTGGAGAACGTCAGCTCTCTTCCAGTGATGGATGTTTCCATTGAACATGCTAGATCGTATGTACGGTGGCTAAATCGTAAGGTATTGGGTCAGCCCTATCGACTGCCAACGGAGTCCGAGTGGGAATACGCGGCGCGTGGCGGTACGACTTCCCCCTTTTGGTGGGGCGATGAGCCAAGCTTCGAGCACGCGCGATCTGGCGAGAAACCCGAGACGCGGGAGCCTTACGGTCGATTTTCTCCGAATTTAGCGCCCAGCCCCATTGGCTCCTTTTCGGCAAACCCCTTTGGTCTGTTTGATATGGAAGGCAACGTCTACGAATGGGTAGAGGGGTGTGCCGTTGATTTGATTGATATGCCCCGCGACGGAACTGCCGCACGAAATGATGAATTTTGCCGGCCCGTTGTCCGAAGCAGTACGCCAATCAGTGGTGAAGTTGGAAAAGCATCGTTTGCTAGACATTTTTGGAATATCCATATTCCAAGGGCCAATCACCTTGGATTTCGGGTGGCGAAGAAGGTCGGGCTTTCAGAATGACCACTGTTGGCACAACTTCGACTCTACTTTATGTTTGAGACGGCAGCAGCGCACCACTTTTGCTCGAAACTTCGCCAGCACTAACTTGCACCCGCACGCGTTCTAAGCCACGCTCTGCTCATGAAACTCAAACTGCACCACATCAATTTATGTTCGGCCAACGTGCAGGAAATGGATCGCTTTTATCGCGATGTTCTGACCTTGGGCGATGAAGACCCGGCTGAACTGCCGCCGCTGAATAAAGACAAAGGTTTGGTCGGCGATGTCTCATTTGTCACCGACGGCGATATACAGATGCACCTGACGCCGCGAGACGTCTTGAATTCATTCCGCTCAGGGCAGGTGGTCAATCCGCTAGAGCGCGGACATATCGCGTATCGCACGGATGACATCGAGGCCTTCATGGCGCATCTCGATGCGCAAGGCGTGCCCTATTCAGATTGGGGCAGCAATGCCGTGAAGGGCTGGCATCAGGTCT
>CAZXMX010000385.1:0-2394 GCA_964641645.1 uncultured Neomegalonema sp. | reverse complement strand
ATGATTGATGCCCCTGCTTCCGCCGCCTCGATACTCGCGGTCGCAATCTGATCCGGCGTAACCGGCAAATGCGGAGACATCGTCGGGGTATGAATTCCCCCTGTTACCGCACAAGTAATAATGACTGGCTTTGGCATTGTGTTCCCTCAGTTCATCGCCTGTAACCGCTTCCGGTTAGTCAACAAGTTTTATCCAATTCCCAACGGGCGGAATTTGCCCGGCGTCTAATCCGTTCAACAGACGGAAATCCCCTTCGCCATCGGTTCCAAAAGCAGACTCCTCCAATAGGCTCGCCGCCGTGTCACCGTTTTGAATACGCCGGGTTTGGTAGCGTCGGCGTTTCGGTGCCGCGCCAAACTTAGTGGTCCGCACGCTGTTCAAAATTTGCATAAATACCGGACGGATCGACGCTTCATCTTTCGGTTTCGTCAACAATCCGAAAATAGCAAAGCGGCCCTCAAGGTCCATGATCGCCAGTTCAGACCTAAACTCATCGCTTAACCGGTTAAACTTGCTCTTCCCCGTGACGGCTGGAAAACCGTTAATCGTTGTTCGCGTCAATTCAATGGACTCGGTCTCTGATGCGTTCAAGCTTTCAGCGAGTGAATCAAGTGAAACATCGTCCGAATTCTCAATCCGTACGTCGATCCGACCATGCTGTGACAACATCCGAAAACTCGAACTGTGCGAAGGGAGAACCCCCTGTGGTATATCGAATGCAACCCGCTGCGTCGGATGCCAATACACCCCGTCTCGAACAAGCCCCCCCTGATAGAGGTCATCGAACTTGATCCCATCAATCACGTTCATCAAGCGGTCACGACCAGCGGTATCGACTTCAACCTTCGGGAAAGTCCCCAACGCGGTAACGCGCTCAGCGAGCTGAGGGTAACCGGAGTTCTCAGCAACCTCTTTAAACTGTTCCTCATCAACTCCCCGACGAGAAAATCGGCGAAGGTCATAAGCCTCGATCCGTTCGAGCAGGTCGCCAAACCCACTCGGGTCGTAACCGGCTGCGGCCACCATCTGCAAACCAACTCGATCTGCCTCCAATTCTTGCTCTTGCGAGAACTGCGAGATCACGCCGATTCTTGCCTCCAGTTCTCTTTCGAAGATGGCAATCTGGCGAGATCGAGGCGCGCCGCGCAGGCTCTGATCTTGTTCGCGGACGATATCCAAAATTTGCCGTTCGTTCGCAGCAATTCGCTTCGCAGAATGTCGCCGAATAACATGCGTCATTTCGTGCGCAATCACGCCAGCGAGTTGCGCTTCATCCTTAGCGAGTGCGATGATCCCCCGAGATAGAAACATTGCCCCGCCCGGCAAGGCGAACGCGCTCGGATCATTGGTATCCAAGACCCTGACGCGTAAAGGCCGATATTCTTCGGGGACATCAACAGTTGCGGCCAATCGAGCCGTGATCTGAGCAAGATAACGGGTCAATTGTTCGTCGGTGTAGAGTCCCCCGCGCCCCGTCAAAAATTCGGGAAGCGTTTCTTCGCCGAGCTTTCGTTCCGCATCGAAACTCTGAATTTCGCCAAACTGTCTTGGCGCCGCACAAGACGTGAGCGCTAGAATAGACAGAACTGAAACAAACCTGACGAAAGGGCGAAACATACTGTGACCTTAAGCGAACGCTGATCCTCTCAGTATGGCGGGCAAATTCCGACAGTTACACCGCAAAATCTTGATGATGGATCACATTTTCTAGTTCAGCAATCAAAGTTTCATCTGCTGCACTTGTGCCGATAACCCACCATCCAACACCCAAAGCTGCCCAGAGGCATACCGCGCCTCGTCTGAAGCCAGCCAAAGAACGAGGTTTGCGACGTCGTCGGGCGTGCCGTAGGTCCGCATCGGGTGCACATCGCGCACGGCCTGTTGCAAATCGTCGATGCTCTTGCCACCGCCGCCTGATCCTTCGCCCTCGAAGAACGATTGCAGCATCGGCGTATCGACATAACCGGGGCAAATCGCGTTGACGCGGATACCCTCCGGCCCGTGATCGCAAGCCATCGCGCGGGTCAGCGCATGAACCGCGCCTTTGGTTGCGCAATAGGCAGCCAAGCCGGGGTCAGCGATGAAGCCGTCATAGCTACCGAAGTTTATGACGCTCGCGCCTTCTGCCTTGCGTAACATTGGCAAGGCGAACTTGCTGCTAAGGAATGTTCCTGTGACATTGACTGCAAAGCTGCGGTTCCATTCTTCCAGCGTTGTATCTTCGATGGTTTTTTCAATCTCGATCCCAGCCGCATTGACGAGGATATCAAGCCCATCCCATTCCGCACCGAGTCGCGCAAACGCAGAGCGGACGGCGTCCTCGTCAGAAATATCAAGGCTGCGATGTTCGACGTTCTCTGGCGGAAAATCGCCGGGGGCGGTGATGTCGGCACA
>CAZXMX010000384.1:0-2398 GCA_964641645.1 uncultured Neomegalonema sp. | reverse complement strand
AGAGCATAGCAAAAATAGACGACTTTTCACACAACCTCGGCCAGTTTCCGACGTCGCGCAAAGCCGTTTTGTACGACGGCAAAGGGACTGAAATCAGTCCAGCCCTCTTCTGGAATCTGCAATCTACTCCGGTCGACTTCTGGATTTGACGCTTGGACTCAGAAGGTCGTTGAAGTGCCCAGGCATTTGATATAAGAAAATCATTATATCGTCATGAAATGAGGTCGACACCATGTCTAATGCCCTCTCAGAGCTGCTGAAAACCCGTCCTTGGCTGATGGCCGATGGTGCGACGGGGACGAATTTGTTCGCGATGGGCTTGGAAGCGGGCGAGCCGCCGGAACTCTGGAACTTTGATCATCCAGACCGGATTCGGGCGCTACATCAGGGATTTGTCGACGCCGGGTCGGATATTATCCTGACCAACAGCTTTGGGGGCACGCGCTATCGCCTCATGCTGCATAATCACCAAGATCGAGCATTTGAGCTGAATAAGCGCGCGGCGGAGCTGGCGCGTGAAGTGGCTGACGCGGCGGATCATCCGGTCGTGGTCGCGGGATCGGTGGGGCCAACCGGAGAGATTTTTGAACCCGTCGGAACGTTGTCGATGGCGGATGCCGTTACGGCCTTTGAAGAACAGATCAAAGGATTGATGGAGGGCGGCGCAGATGTGATCTGGGCCGAGACCATCTCGTCAGAAGAAGAAATCTCGGCGATTGCTCAGGCTTGTAAAAACCTTGATGCGCCGCTCTGTGCGACCCTGAGCTTTGATACCGCTGGCCGTACGATGATGGGAATCACATCGACGGGTTACGCCCAACTCAAAGACGAACTGGCATCGCCGTTGGTCGCCTTTGGTGCCAACTGTGGCACCGGCGCGCCGGACCTGCTGCGCACGGTCTTGGGCCTCAGCGCGGCCAGTTCGGATTCGGTCGTGATCGCCAAGTCGAACGCGGGCATCCCGAAATATGTCGAGGGCTTGATTGAGTATGATGGCACGCCAGAGCTGATGGGCGTGTACGCTTGTCTCGCGCTGGACGCCGGAGCCCGGATCATCGGTGGCTGTTGCGGCACCAAGCCTGAGCACTTGCGGGCGATGAAGGCCGCGATGGAAGCGCATACGCCGAGCGAGCGGCCTGCGCTGGAAGTCATTGCATCGCGGATTGGTCCGTTCTCATCGGCCAATGATGGAACGGGCGATATGTCCGCCGCGCCGAAACGCGAGCGGCGCGGTCGTCGTCGGGCCTAACTATTTAAGATGCGGCGTCGCGCCTTTGTCTCGGGTGAGAATCCAGGCAGCAGCGGCGCCGGCCATCGCCCCGAAGAGATGCGACTCCCACGAGACGCCTTTTTGGGTCGGCAAGACACCCCAGATCAGCCCGCCATAGAGCAGCCCGGCAAAGACGGCCATGGCGATGGCGCGAAAGCTGCGCTCGAAAACGCCAAGGGCGACGACATAACCCAGATACCCGAACACGAGACCACTCGCGCCGACATGCACCCGATTGCCGCCGCGAGCCAGTAACCAGACCAGCAGGCCCCCGAGCAGCACAATAATGATCGTTGAATCCAAGAACCGCTTTGGCGAGGCCATCGCCGCCATGCCGCCGAGCACAACCAAAGGGATGGTGTTGGCGAGGATATGTCCGAAATTGGCGTGTAGGAACGGCGAGGCCGGGATGCCGATCAAACCGCCAAAGTCACGCGGTTCCAATCCAAACCATTGATTTAGATCGTATCCGAGGACGAAGTTTATGATCTGAGCAATCCAGATCACCACCAACAGCGTGAAAATCGGTCGTAAGAATTCGAAGGTCAGGCTGTCTTTGTTCAGGGCCATTCAGAGCGCTCCAGATTAAAGGTAAACTCTTGTTAACAAATAGCAGCGCATGGTTTCAATCGCTTGCGTTTTAGCTGTTGCGTCGGAATAAGATTCTCAACGGTCGCGTCCGGTTCACATATTTGAGCCAACGCGGTCAAAAGTCGCAATCGGCCCGGCATTGCCGGCGTGATTTGGAGTGCGTTTAATGGCCGACGAAGAAGACGATATCATCCTCAGCGAGCTGAACGATGACGAGCTAGTCCTGCAAATGCATGACGACCTTTATGATGGTCTGAAAGAAGAGATCAGCGAAGGCGTCAATATCCTGCTGGGACGCGGCTGGACTCCCTACGACGTCCTGACGAAAGCACTGGTTGAAGGGATGCGGATTGTCGGGATCGACTTCCGCGACGGTATTCTCTTCGTGCCGGAAGTCTTGCTGGCGGCGAACGCGATGAAGGCGGGGATGGTGATCCTGCGGCCTCTGCTCGCGGAAACTGGCGCACCCAAGCAAGGCAAGATGGTGATCGGCACCGTCAAAGGCGACATCCATGACATCGGCAAGAACCTTGTCGG
>CAZXMX010000383.1:0-2404 GCA_964641645.1 uncultured Neomegalonema sp. | reverse complement strand
CTTGATACGCATCCTCGACGCTGACATCCGCACCGACGACACCGGGATGAAACGCTGTGCCATCGCCGAGGTCCGGCGTTTGACCCGAAAGGCACAACCAATTTCCCATGCGATGATGCGGCTTCATCTTGCCGTACTTGGTTCCGTAGTAGGATTCGTCGATGATTGGCAGCTCGATGCCGAGCTTTTCCAGCCGGTCTTCGATCTTCATGTTTCCTCCTGACGTGCTGGCAACGGATGGACACCGCTATCGCACGCGATGCATCAAATCAGGGACCGGACCAAAACCGGCCACCGCCGCGCCGATGCACTAGCCTGCTGGCAAATTGAGTTGCCATGAAACGCCAAATTGGTCCGCGAGCCAACCAAACCGTTGACTAAATCCATAGTCACCAAGCGGCATCATCGTTGTCCCACCCTCCGATAGTTTATTGAACGCCGCCTCCAGTGCATCCTCGCCATCAAAATCCACAAACAGCGACATGGAAGGCGTAAAGTCGAACGCGTGAACCGGGGCGCTGTCGATGACGATCAGGCGATGACCGGCAAATGAGACGCGGGCTTGCTTGATCGTTCCGGCCTGATCTTCTGCGTCGTCTCCATATTTCTCGATTTGCTCGACAATAAAATCTGAAAATACGGATTTGTAGAAATCAAGAGCAGCCGTCGCTTGGCCCTGAAACATGAGATGGGTTGAAGCCTTAATCATGAGTCAGCGTACCACACGCGATCGCCTCCAGAAAGCCGATCCGCCGAGCCGGAACCTCACGAGGCGCTCGCGTACCCCATGCGCGCCAGAATTAGCAACGGAGCATGACGGACGCCCACTTGGATCAAGGTCTGGATGGTTTCGGCGTCAGAATTTTCGTCATCGGAAACCCGACCATGCCCGCCTCGTCCAATGGTTCCCCATCGTCAAGCCATCCCGACCCCAAATAGAAGTGGTGGGCCGTTTGCGTACTGGTAAGTTTTCCCTGCGAAAGACCCTGCTCCCGCAACGCGCTTTCCATGTGAGCCAGCATATATGCACTCACGCCGGCAAACCTGAAGGTTGGTGAAACGTAATTGAGTAGAATCTCACCGTCTGCGCTCCACCCGCCGACCCCAGCCAGAGAACCGTCAACGCTAGCTAGGATCACTGTTGTTCTCGGGCTGTTGATCCACAATGCAATGTGCTCGGGTGTCTTGTTCGCGGTCCACTCCGCGATGACTGTAGCGTTATCGCGATGATCAGCCGAACAGAGCTGTGAGATTGAAGCGATCAGGAGTTCACTGACGGCGCTTGCGTCGTCTGCGTTTGCTGATCGAATGGTCAACACGTCGCCGACGCCGCTATTCTTCCAACCCAAACAACCGATCAAGCGCGCCGAGGGTGAGGATTCTTTCGCTCACCAAATACCAGATCAGCGCCGTGAACAGTCCGGCGATCACGGTGGCCCCAATTGCTTTGAGGCGCAGGTTGGGTTTTGACGGCGCACCCGCCATCGCGCCCACCGGAATATCATCCCCGGCTTCTTCCTGACTGCGAACGCCAATCGGCAACAAGCAATAGAGGGCAATGAACCACGTTACCGAAAAGACGACAAAAGCAGAAACCCAGTTCATGTTACACTTGCTCCAATTCAATCAGGGTGCCGTTGAAGTCCTTGGGATGCAGGAACAGAACCGGTTTGTTATGAGCGCCAATCTTCGGCTCACCGTCGCCCAAGACCCGAGCGCCTTGCGCAATCAGATGATCCCGCGCCACGAGGATATCATCGACCTCATAGCACAGGTGATGGATGCCCCCCGATGGCGATTTATCAAGAAAGCCTTGGATCGGCGACCCTTCGCCCAAAGGCTCCAGAAACTCGATTTTCGTATTCGGCAGTTCGACAAAAACCACCGTCACGCCATGTTCCGGCACCGGCTGAGGATCGCCAACGGTTGCGCCCAGCGCATCGCGGTATTGGGCGGAGGCCACCGCTAAATCAGGGACAGCGATAGCGACGTGGTTAAGGCGACCGATCATTAGGTATTCTTTCTCAGATTCGATACGCGTGATCTAGCGTGGCAAGCGGCTGGGGGCAATGCGGTCAAGAGCGCATCTGAATTCTATTGTGAACTCTCGGGCGCTTCATCCCAGCGTTTGGCGGCTTCGCGCCGCCGGTTTGTACGACCGCGCTTTCCGGCGGGGCCGTTCGCTGCCTGCTCTAGTAACTGGATCATCGCATGATCCGCCGTCTCCGCCGAGCGATAGATCTCCAACAGCGCACGCGCTGATTCAGGCGCGGCTTCTGGTTCTTTCAACCCAAAGGCCCAGTCGAAAAAGATCGACCGGTTCTCCTCGACCGTCAGCCCCTCCATAATCAGCGCATCGCCGATCAGGTTGCGGGGGTCATGCTGTTTTGCCGCTTCGTTCATA
>CAZXMX010000382.1:0-2431 GCA_964641645.1 uncultured Neomegalonema sp. | reverse complement strand
TTCGGTCTTTTCAGTAGGCTTCTATATTCGTGAATGGCAGCAGTTGGCCAGACTTTCCCGTCTGACCGGGCTTTCCAAGGCGACAGCAATCGAGCGCATTGCTGTCTGAATTCAGCATAGCTGCCGTCATGGTCAGCTTTCAAGAGCGATGCTGCCGTCCTCGATCAACCGCGTGACAGGTGAACTTTGACCCAAAGCCGCCAATTGCGAATTCGATGTGAAGTGCCGTATACTATTCATCCTGCAAATTGGTCGGAGGGGCAGGCATGAAGATCGCACGGCTTCCAAAGAATGACATTACAAATGGCTGGAGTGGAATTCTCTCTCCTCGAATCGCGAAACCTTCGCTCGCGGGCGACGTCACTGCCGATTGGGTCGTCTTGGGCGGTGGCTACGCTGGCTTAGCTGCCGCGCGGCGGTTGGCAGAAAACCGACCCGACGAAAACATCGCGCTCGTGGATGCAGGCGAAGCAGGAGAGAACGCTTCGGGTCGGAACTCGGGGTTTGCAATCGACCTTCCTCATAATGTCGGTTCTTCGCTTGACGAACTGGAGGGACCGCAGCGCTTTATGCGTCTTGCGCGGTTCTCAATTGGTTATCTTGAAGATTTGGTCGAGAAGTACAGTATAGCATGCGACTGGTCCCATGACGGAAAGTATCATGCCGCCGTGTCGCCGCGCGGCGTGCGCGAGGTTCTTGACCCTCTTGCGAAAGAACTGGAGGCCCTTGGCGAGCCTTTCGAGTGGATCGAGAAACCTGACCTCACCGGAAAGCTTGGGTCCAAGCATTTTTCCGCTGCAATTTACACACCCGGCGGCGCACTGATGAATCCGGCTGGTCTGACGCGCGGTCTCGCGGATAGTTTGCCGGGCAATGTTACCCTTTATGAGAACTCACCCGTGACCGAAGCGCTGTTTGAGAATGGCGTTCATCTCACGACAAAAAATGGCAGTCTTCGCGCGCCGCGTATGATCCTCGCCGCCAACGGATATTCCGAACAGTTTGGGTTCTACCCGCGCAAGTTCCTTCACTTGGTCGCTCATGCCAGTCTGTCCCGACAATTGACCGAAGAAGAGCGCGGGGCCTACGGCGTGGAAAAACCGTGGGGCATGACCCCGGCAAATGCTTTCGCGGGTATCACGATGCGCTATACCAATGATCACCGCATCCTAATCCGGCAGGGTTTGAATTATTGCCCCAGCCAGAAAGTATCGCCACAGCAACAGGCGAGCGTGAAGCAAACCCACAAAACGCTTTTCGATGCGCGCTTCCCGATGCTGCAGAAAGTCGAAATGGAACACACATGGAGCGGCATCGTTTGCCTCTCTCGCAACACCGCACCGGGCTTCGGAAAGCTCTCGTCGAATGTCTGGTCGGCGGTGTGCCAAAACGCTGTCGGAGTTACCAAAGGCACCTTCGGAGGCGTGCTCGCCGCAGACATGGCGACGGGGCGAGACAATCCATTGATTGATGACATGATCAGTTTGGGTGAGCCCGGTCCGTTGCCAATGCGGCCCTTTCTCGACATCGGTGTTCGTGGCAGATTTCAATGGGAACTCTGGTCGAACCGTCACGAAGCTTAGGCCAGTCAGCCTGAGCGTACTTGGAAACTCGGCACACGTCCGAGAACTAACCGAAGATATTGTGGTTATCGAACGATGGATAATCGTAACTTGTCCAACAATCGATCTTAACCGTCTCCTAAACTTGCTGCGGTACTTTAACGGTTAGGGGGCGCGATGATTAGGTGCGCGGAATGAAAAAGCTCTTGAGGCATTTCAGGCAAACCGAAAATGGAGCGACTGGCACCGAGTATGCCATCACCGCCGCCTTCATCGCGCTCACAATTTTTGCGGACGTTCAGATTGCTGGGACAGGGACCGCACAAAGTTTCACCAATTCTGCCGAAGGCATCCGTAACGCTTCACCGTAAAAGGCACCCGTTCGAGAAATTACCGCCCTTACGCTTCGTTGCACTGGTTCACATACAAAGGACTATCTCGTGCCAGAAATTTTTCTGGTGGAAGACTCGGCTGTGCTGCGGCGCATCTATACCGAAATACTTCGCGGAGCAGGCCATAATGTCACTGCACTCGAAAATGGTGCCTTGTCGAAAGACCATGAGTTCGTGGATCGTGCCGATCTTTTACTAACCGATTTAGAAATGCCCGATGTCGATGGATTTGAAGTGATCAAAAACGTCCGCGCATCACACCCGGATCTGCCCATTTTGGTTGTCACGGGATTACCGCTAGAATCTACACAAGACCTACCATGCAATCAGGTTTTTGAAAAACCTTTGGATGAACAAAAGCTCATCGACGCGATTGAAGAATTGCTAGCAATGTAATCGCGGGACGACGGTTCGGCTGGTTATGGCCGAGGCCGTGTAAAAAGTTCGTCTTGGCGTGTTGAAAATGACGGCTACGAG
>CAZXMX010000381.1:0-2432 GCA_964641645.1 uncultured Neomegalonema sp. | reverse complement strand
GGTGCATCTCCCGCCAACTCTGGTGGGGCCATCAGGTTCCGGTTTGGTATGGGCCGGGCATAAAAATTCTGGACCAGCCCCACAGTTTTGATCTGACAGAAGATGAGTCAGTGAAAGAATGGATTCGCTCGGTCTACGATTCTGAGTTTGATGGGGCGATCCCGAAGTTCGATCAGGACGATCCGACTTCAAAACCTTTCCAGACGATTTGGGAGTTTGACTTCGATAACCCGGTCGCATTCTGCGCAACCGATGAGGACGATTTGATCCCGAAAGTACATGCGTACTACGGGGAAAAGCTAGCGACAGTGAAGGAGCGGGGGGACACGCTTGGAATCTATGGCCTGCTTCTGAGCGATAGGCCAAACTTCGCATTTCGGCAGAAAATGTTGACCATTTGGCGCGACCCCGATGTCCTCGACACATGGTTCTCCTCCGCCCTCTGGCCATTCTCGACACTCGGCTGGCCGGAGCAAACGCCGGAACTCGCGCGCTACTATAAGACCGACGTTCTCGTCACCGGCTTTGACATCATCTTCTTCTGGGTCGCCCGGATGATGATGATGGGGCTTGAGTTCATGGAGGACGAGAACGGCGAACCTGAAGTCCCGTTCCACACCGTCTACGTCCACGCCCTCGTCCGCGACGAGAAGGGCGCGAAGATGTCGAAGTCCGTCGGCAACGTCATCGACCCGCTCGACCTGATCCAAGGCATCGAACTCGACGGCCTCGTCAAAAAACGCACCACGGGTCTCAACCGTCCCGAAGATGCGCCGAAAATCGAGAAGCAAACCCGCGCGGAATATCCCGATGGCTTTGACGCTTTCGGGGCCGACGCCCTGCGTTTTGCACTCACGTCGATGGCCGCCATGGGCCGCGATATTAAACTCTCTGTCGAACGCATTCGGGGTTATCGGAACTTTGGCACCAAGCTCTGGAATGCCGCCCGCTTCGCCGAGTTCAACGCTTGCGAACGCGATCCGAACTTCGACCCGTCCAAAGTCACCGAGACGGTCAATAAATGGATTATCGGCGAAACCGCCAAGACCCGTGAGACTGCTGACGAAGCGTTGACTAACTATCGCTTCAACGATGTCGCTAGCACGCTCTATGCGCACGT
The DNA here is from genome assembly GCA_964641645.1 of uncultured Neomegalonema sp. Lineage (GTDB taxonomy): Bacteria > Pseudomonadota > Alphaproteobacteria > Rhodobacterales > Rhodobacteraceae > JAHDDY01. The sequence continues at coordinate 1,312 of CAZXMX010000381.1, read as the reverse complement.
CTATTTCCTCTGCGATTGGTACGTCGAATTTTCTAAACCGCTGCTCTCCGGTGAGGATGGCGCGGCGAAAGATGAAACCAAGGCGACCATCGTTTGGGCCATCGACCAGTGCCTCGTTATGCTGTCTCCGATCATGCCGTTCATCACAGAAGAACTCTGGAAAGAGACGGGCGGGCAGGGCACGTTGATGTTGCACGACTGGCCAACCTACACCCATGAAGACCTGCAAGACAAAGACGCCGAAGACGAAATGCGTTGGACGATCTCGCTGATCGAAGCCATCCGCTCGGTTCGTTCTGAAATGAATGTCCCGGCAGGCAAAGAGATCGAATTGCTCCTGACCGAGTTCGATATGGAGGCGGCCCAACGGTTGCTCCGCCAAAGCGCACTCATCAAAAAGCTCGCGCGTCTGTCCGAGGCCGCCGTTGGCAACGAAGCCCCCAAAGGCTCCATTGTCACCGCCGTGGAGGGCGCAACGGTCAACCTGCCGTTGGCGGACATCATCGACGTAAAGGCCGAAACCGCGCGCCTGACCAAGTCGCTGGCCAAACTCGACAAAGAGATCAAAGGTCTCAGCAGCAAACTCGGCAACGAAAAGTTCCTCGCCAAAGCCCCCGAAGCCGAGGTCGAAAAACAACGCGAACGCCTCGACAGTGCGGAAACAGAACGCGCAAAACTTGCAAATGCCCTCAGCGGGCTTGAAGCTATCAACTAAGAATACGGTCATTCCCGTGAAAGCGAGAATGACTAAAACGAATAGCGGCCTCGCCGCGAAAACAAAAAGACACGAAGGCACGACAAGCATGGCTGACGACACCAACTTTGAACGTGACGACAGCATGTCTCACCCGACCATCGAAACCGCGCTTGATCTCGCGTTCGAACGCGCGCGGTCGGATGAAGACAACAACAGCGCGTTCTACGATGCGCTGTTCGCGACTACGGTGTTTATGCCCATTCGCGGCGCGTATGATGAAAGCGGTGAGAGCAGCGAGTCCGAAGCCCAATCCATCGAACCTCTGGTATGGGAAGTGGAGGGCGATGAAACGCTGTTGTTATTCGACACCGAAGAACGCCTCGCTCGCTGGGCGACCGAACCGATGAATTATATTGGATTGCCCGGCAGCACATTCTTCAAGATGTTCCAAGGCGAACTGCAAGTCGCGATCAACCTGACCGTGGCACCGTCATCGGTGATGATCCCCGCCGAAGTCGTCGCATGGCTTCACGACCGCGCCGACGCCATCGTTGAGACCGAAGAAGTTCCGGCGGGCAGTGGCATGGACGTCACCGCGCCGCCCGAACTCGCGCC
>CAZXMX010000380.1:0-2443 GCA_964641645.1 uncultured Neomegalonema sp. | reverse complement strand
GACCAACGCGACGATGGAGGGGGCGGACCTGGGCAACGCGACGATGGAAGGGGCGAACCTGACCAACGCGACGATGGAGGGGGCGGACCTGGGCAACGCGACGATGGAAGGGGCGGACCTGACCAACGCGACGATGGAGGGGGCGGACCTGACCAACGCGACGATGGAAGGGGCGGACCTGACCAACGCGACATTCAAATCAGCGAAGCTGGCGTTGTGCAACATTGACTCCGTCAACGCCAGCTTCGCTGATTTTACCGCATCGGAAGGATTGACGCCAGAGCAACTCGACCGATGCTTCGGCTGCGCAGGGACTCAACTCCCCGACGGTCTGTCACCCCCCGACCATTGGCACCCTACAGAACTGGATGGTTGGGAGGGAAGCGACGAGGCTTACAAAGAATGGCTGGCCGACCGCAAAGCCAACAGCCTCCCGCCCTTCGATAAGTCGTCTGAATAATCTGTCATTCCCGCGAAGGCGGGAATCCATGTTGAAGCCCGCCCAAACCCAGCAATAGGCTCCCGCCTTCGCGGGAGCGACAACCCCACATCCTTCATGCCATTTCGCTTGTCGTCCACTTCGCTTGCAGTTCCGCGTCTCTTCGCTTGCGGGCCGCGTCGCTGCGCTTGCGGGGATCAACCCGAATTGATTGGGGCGTATGCCGAACCACGGCTAAACAAGCTCCATGCGCATCACCGTCCTCATCGCCCTCTTCACCTTCCCCGCCATCGCCGCCGAGGAGCGCGAGAATTTCTACGGGACATGGGGCACCGAAAAGCAATGCGCGCGCGTACCCCTCAAACCCGGCGTGACCGTTCTCGCCGAACCGTTTGAGATCAGACCGGGTTGGCTGAGGCAGGGCACGCACTGGTGCCGATTGAAATGGGGGCCGATCGAAGCACGCGAGAATGGGTTCTTCACGGCTGCTCATGCATCTTGCGGCGAAGATGCGGTCCGCGACTATTTCCTTGGCATGGAACTATCCAGCGGCGAACTGACGCTCCGCTGGGACTTCCCCCATTCAAACGGCCCGTTGGCGCGCTGCCCCGCATCTTGAACGCACTGCTCGGCCATTAAGTCTTCCGCCCCACCGACCTTCACTGCAAATCGTAGCACGCCGACACCGCCGTCGCGCCCTTGAACACGTCCTGCAAACTCGGATCAAGCGGCGCGAGCAATTGACACAGAACGTGCCGACCCTCTGCATTGACGAGAATAAAGTCTCTCTTATCGAGCGCCTTGATCGCGAAGCCGTCATTCAACAGCGCCGTCATTGATTGCTCCACCACCTCATACTGCGTGGATTTGAACTTCTCGAAATCCACCGCTTGAGATGGCAGCGTGCTGACCAGAACGGCACAAGCGGCGAAGATCAGTGTGTATGGCGTCACGTTCGTTCCTTATCTTTAACGGTGATGAAGCCGCTTCACCGCAACCTCAAATTCCGCCCAATCGGATAGCTCACATCATACCCGAATTCGATCTCTTCCTTCGCACCGGGCGCGATGTTGAGTTCCCACGCGACCCGCCCGGTCACATCGTCAACATCCTCTTCCGTCGGGGCATCACCGACCAATTCGACCTCGACCTGATCACTGTTCGAGACCGGAACGGAATCGGTCAGCACCACCATCCGCGCTTTCTCGCTCAAGTTCTCAGCCGAGAACACATAGCGGCGGCGTTCCGTTTCTTCGGCGGCGGCAAAGCTGTCCTCAGATTTCTGCTCGACGACACGATAGGCAATCTTCACGGTCTCCAGCGCGCCGAACGCAATCGCCCCTCCCTCACCAGCAGCAATCAGCGGCAAGCGGCCCTTGCCGATATAAAGACCATCGCGGGTCAGCGAGACTTCTCCGGGCAGGATCAGCCCCTCGCCATTGTCGAACGTCGCATAGAGATACGCGGTCTTGTCTCGCGAAGGCGTGGCGCGCAGCTCGACAGCGCCGTCGAAACTTTCTTCACCCACCAAGACCTGACGGACCGTACCTGAACCGGGAATGTCCGCCTTGGATGGGATGTCATAGACCAATGCTTCGCCCTGAGTGCGGATCGCGGCATTGACGACCTGCGCCTGTTTGCGCTGCACTTGCGCACCTGCACTGAAGCCCGCGGCTTGATCCACCATGGCCATAGACTCCATCATCACCGGCGCGGCGGGTGGAGGTGGGGGCGCAGGCTGCGCTAGTGCCGGCTGCACATTAAACGCCCGCTCCGGCAGTAATTGCGCAAACTTCCCGCGCGGCTGCGGCGCAGCCGTTCCGCCTGTGGGCCGCGCCGTTGAGAGCGTCAGCGTGACATCTTCCCAAGGCTCCTGCGTCCGTTGCTGAATCGCAGCACGGCGCACCAACGCCATCTGTCCAGCTTCGGTATCAAGCCGCGCGTCGTAAACCGGCCCCCAAGACGCCGCGCGCGTGAAGTGCTTGACCTCGACCTCGCCCTTCA
>CAZXMX010000379.1:0-2455 GCA_964641645.1 uncultured Neomegalonema sp. | reverse complement strand
AACGGTTTTCCTGCGAAAGTGACAGCAGGCAACGCAATCAATGCCGATAACCAATGCAATAAATCGCGCGTCGCGCCATCCGCGCCCGCCCAAACCGAAACCGACAGCAACATGACATTGGTTGCCGCGAAACCGGCGACTGCCATGCGAAGTAAAAGATCTCGACTCGTACTCTTGCTGACCCGATCAACATCCACATCGTTTAGTAGAAAAGCTTCAAACCCGATATCCGACAGGCCCGTCAGAATACAGGCTGGATCAAAACTCCGAGTTTCCCAGCTAACGCGCAAAGACTTTGTTGAAAGATTCGCGCGGGCCTCGATCACACCCGGTATCGCTTTGATGGCTTTCTCGACGGAGACAATACATCCGCCGCATTTTAAACCGGGGATCGCCAGTCGCAATGCACGGGTTCCACCGTCGTCTTCAGACGTAGCGAGGTCAATCTCCTCGGATAGAACCAATCCGGCACCTAAGGAAGCATCCGTCATTCGGGCAGCCCTGGAACCAACAGTTTGATCGTACGTGATTGACCGTCGGGCAAAGTGATCTGTGCGCTCCATTGCCCTGAATCGAGCAGTTCACCGGCCATGTACGTCCCGAACCAGACCTCCTCCATGACGGTGATAAAAGTTGTTTTTCGCTTGGTAGGACGAGATAGTTCAACGGAGAGCCTCGTCCCCGTCACCGGTTTTCCTACGGCATCCGTAATCTCAAGGGTCAACGGCGCGTGATCGATCATCTTGATAGACCAACTGCGTATTGGCTGCGCTTTGGCACGGCTCACGTCTTCATTGAACGTTTGACTGGCAACATAGGAGTTCGGGACAACAAGTCCGCCAAAGCTCTTTACGGCAAAGGTCAGCATCACTGCGTTTGCAGCGATGACAACGAGAAAGAATGCCACGAGAATTGCCGACACGTGCTTGCCGGTAATCTGATGTGGATTTGCAGGGAAGTCTGTCATCACTTCTTCCTCAATCGGGTGCAAAGAACGACACGTTCTTTTGCGTTTCTTCGGTTCCGAACAGGTCGCGCAGTACCAACGTGAAATCTGACGTTTTGCGAGATGGAACGACGCTTGTCACAAACATGCGGATCTCGTGGGTTGCATCTGCCGGGGCGTTGACTCGTAAAGTGTCTGACGTTTCCGCACTGGTCCCACTCAGGCTGAGAACGGCGTCGTCCAGCCCCTTCATCGAAATTTCGAAGACACGCGCTTCAGGTCGCATGTTGAGAATCTTCACACGAAATGCGTTGCGGATGGTGCCATCGGCGAGACGCACAAACTTTGGATTTCGGTCGTGTTCTACCGCGATGTCGAGCCGGTCGCGCGTGAGCAGAGAGACGATCAGAGCCACGCCAATCGCGGCCCAGATCAATCCATAGATTACCGTTCTTGGGCGTGAGATCGCTTGAACGATCGTGGCGAGCGGAGATCGGTTCTGCTTGGCGTCGTAATCTTCCAGCGTTGAGTAAGAAATCAACTGTTTCGGTAGATCGACTTTTTCCATCACGGCATTACAGGCATCAATGCAGAGGCCGCATGTGATACAGCCAATCTGCTGTCCCTCGCGAATGTCGACCCCTGTCGGGCAAACGTTCACGCAGGCATTGCAGTCGATACAATCGCCCAGTGCCTCAGCGCCATCACGCTTGCGATGCTTCCCGCGGGGTTCTCCTCGCCAATCATTATAAGTGACGACCAGTGACTTCTCATCGAGCATCGCCCCCTGAATCCGAGGCCATGGGCACATGTATATGCAGACTTGCTCACGCAACAATCCACCGAGGGCATAGGTGGTGAATGTCAGAATACCGATTGCAGCATAAGCGGCGAACGGGGCATTGAACGTGACCAGATTAACCAAGAGCGTCGGCGCGTCGGTGAAGTAAAACACCCACGCGCCTCCGGTCATCACTGCTATCGCGAGCCAGATCGCGTGCTTACCCACGCGCTTTCGAATTTTCTCACCGGTCCAGCTCTGACGATCCAAACGCATCTGTGCATTTCGGTCCCCTTCCATAAACCGTTCGACATGCAAGAACAGATCAGTCCACACAGTCTGGGGGCAAAAATATCCGCACCACGCGCGACCAACGACGGACGTGACCAGAAACAGCCCAATCCCCGCCATGACCAGCAATCCAGCGACGTAGAAAAATTCTTGAGGCCAGATCTCGATAAAGAAAAAATAGAAGCGTCGATTGGCTAGATCGACAAGCACCGCTTGATCCGGTTGGCCCTCGCCCCGGTACCATCTGATCCAAGGCGTGATGTAGTATATTCCGAGCGTAACGATCATGACCTGCCATTTGAAGGTCCGAAAGAAACCCGTTACCGCCTTGGGGTAGACCTTCTTACGGCTCTCATAGAGAGACATATTCTCATACGGGTCTTCGGCGTTCGCCATCTCTACTGCCCACCACCAAGGCCATGCACATAGATGGCGAG
>CAZXMX010000378.1:0-2478 GCA_964641645.1 uncultured Neomegalonema sp. | reverse complement strand
AGATCACGTCAGTGCCGTCGATCTCGGCATTCACTTCTGGAATCTCGTTGAGCGCATGGGTCACGGCCTTCACGAAAAACGACATAAAGCCGAGTTTGACGCCGTGCTTTTTCTGGAACAGCTCTTTGTACTCAGTCCGCAAGGCCATGACTTCGGTCATGTCCACCTCGTTGAAGGTGGTCAGCATCGCGGCGGTGTCTTGGGCCTCTTTCAGACGCCGCGCGATGGTCTGGCGCAGACGAGTCATTTTTACGCGCTCTTCGCGTTGGCTTTGCGGAACCGAAGCGGAAGCACCGCCAGCCGTGGCGCGTGCGACGTCATCTTTCATCACACGACCATCACGGCCCGTGCCTTGGACTTGATCGCGGGAGAGGCCCGCATCGGCCATGGCTTTTTTCGCAGAAGGTGCATCTTCGATATCGGTGCGAGCGGCACCTGCGGCTGGGGCCGCAGCGGCGGGGGTTGGCGTTGCTGCCGCCGGAGCCGCCGTCGCAGCGGGGGCGGCCTGTCCAGCTGCGCCCTCTTCAACCATGCAAAGCAGGCCGTCTTTTTCGACCACGTCACCTTCGGCGGCCACAAGCTCACCCATCGCACCCGCGACAGGACAAGGAACTTCGATCGTTACCTTGTCGGTTTCCAACTCGCAGAGCATCTCGTCGACCTGAACGGCATCACCGGGTTTTTTGAACCATGTCGCCACCGTTGCTTCGGTTACTGACTCGCCCAGGGTAGGTACCCGCACTTCCGTCGCCATCTTGTCGTTCCTCTCGTCCGAGCTATTTCCGCGCTCGTTTGGTCAATGTATGGACGCCTCGCCGATCATGACGAGGCGAAGAATGATCTAGCTTTCAGCGGTCAATGCGTCATCGACCAACTTCGCTTGCTGGGCCTTATGCTGCGAGGCAAGGCCCGTTGCCGGAGATGCCGCCGCAGGACGCCCTGCAAACATGGGTCGGGTGGTCTTCGCGCCAACGCGGTTCAACGCCCATTCGATGTTGGCTTCCATGAACGTCCAGCCGCCTTGGTTCTTTGGTTCTTCCTGACACCAAACGAACTCAGCATTCTTGAACCGGCCCAACTCTTTCATCAGCGCCATCGCCGCGAAAGGATAGAGCTGTTCGACGCGCAACAGATAGGTGTCGCTCAAACCACGCTCGTCGCGTTCTTCGAGAAGATCGAAGTAGACCTTGCCCGAGCATATCACCACGCGCTTGATCTGATCGTCCGGCAACAGCGTGACCGTCGAGACGCCCTTTTGGGCATCGTCCCAAAGAACGCGGTGGAAGCTGGAATTTTCATCAAAATCACTGATCGCGGACACGCAACGCTTGTGGCGCAGTAGCGATTTCGGCGTGAACAGGATCAGCGGCTTACGGAAGTCGCGATGCATCTGACGTCGCAGGATGTGGAAATAGTTCGACGGCGTTGTGCAGTTCGCGACGATCCAGTTTTCTTCCGCCGACATTTGCAAAAAGCGTTCGATCCGCGCGGACGAGTGCTCTGGTCCTTGGCCCTCGTAGCCATGAGGCAGCAACATCACGAGACCGGACATGCGGAGCCACTTGCGCTCGCCCGACGAGATGAACTGATCGATCATGATCTGTGCGCCGTTGACGAAGTCGCCGAACTGCGCCTCCCACAACACCAGCGCGTTTGGCTCGGCCATCGTGTAACCGTACTCGAAACCCAGCACGGCGTATTCAGACAGCATCGAGTCAATGACTTCGTAGTCTCGCTCACCCTTGATGTGTTTCATGGGGTAATAGCGGTTTTCGGTCTCTTGATCGATGAACGCCGAATGACGTTGCGAGAAGGTGCCGCGCGTACAATCCTGACCGGACAGACGCACCGGGAAACCTTCTTCGATCAGCGATGAGAATGCCATTGCCTCGGCGGTCGCCCAATCAAAGCCTTCGCCGGTTTCGAACATCTCTTGCTTGGATTTAAGCTGCCGCGCGACGGTGCGGTGGATGTTGAAGCCCTCGGGGACTTGAGTCAGCGTTTTGCCGATCTCTTTCAAGAGCGCAGCCGGATACCCTGTCTCACCGCGTTGGTATTCACCCTTGCCCGTCGCAAGACCGGACCACTTGCCGTCGAGCCAGTCAGCTTTGTTCGGGCGGTAGTCTTCGCCCGCTTCAAATTCGGCTTGAAGATGCGTATTAAACTCGGCCTTCATCGCTTCGATGTCGGCTTCGGTCAGCACTTTCTCCGCGATGAGCCGGTCACTGTAGAGTTTCAGCGTCGAAGGATGCCCCTTGATCTTTTTATACATCAAAGGCTGCGTGAACATGGGTTCATCGCCTTCGTTGTGACCAAAGCGGCGATAGCAGAAGATGTCGATCACGACGTCTTTGCGGAATTTTTGCCGATATTCTGTCGCGACTTTGGCCGCGTGGGTCACGGCCTCTGGGTCATCGCCGTTCACGTGGAAAATTGGCGCTTCCACCATCAGCGCGATATCAGACGGATACGGCGAGG
>CAZXMX010000377.1:0-2488 GCA_964641645.1 uncultured Neomegalonema sp. | reverse complement strand
CCCGGCTCCACACACAGCGACACGCCAACCAGATCAGCGACCATTTCATTCAGCGACGTCGTTTCTGTGTCGATGGCGACGTAGCCGCGCTCATAGATTTTCTCGATCCACGGGGCGAGGGCCGCTTCATCATGGATCGTCTCGTAGGCGCTGTGGTCGATGGGGGCGAGTAAGGCGGGATCAGTCTCGACATCGCTCGCCGCTTCGGTCGCGAGTTTGGTCTTGGGGATGACTTTAGGTTCGGGCGCTTCGGCATCGTATTTCGAGGCTACTCGCCGGGTCAGCGTTGTGAACTCCATCTCGTTCAGAAACGCGAGCAGCTTTTGCGGGTCTGGCTCGGCGAGGCCAAAGTCTTCGACCGGCTCCACATCAGGCACATCGTCCTTCAGCGTCACCAGAACCTTCGACATCAAGATTTGTTCTTTGTGGTCGATCAGCGTTTGGCGGCGCTTGGGCTGTTTGATCTCTTCGGCCCGGTCGAGCAATTCTTCGAGCGTGTTATATTCGGCCAGCAAAGTCGCCGCCGTCTTGACGCCAATCCCCGGCGCGCCGGGAATGTTATCGACGCTATCCCCGGCCAGCGCCTGAACATCGATCACCTTGTCTGGGGTGACGCCGAACTTGTCGTGAACTTCCGCTTCGGCGATGACCTTGTTTTTCATGCCGTCGAGCATGTCGACTTGCGGCCCGACCAATTGCATGAGGTCTTTGTCCGAGGAAACCACCGTCACCCGCGCCCCGGCCTCGCGCGCTTGTTTGGTGTAGGTCGCGATCAGGTCGTCGGCTTCGTACCCCTCCATTTCGATGCAAGGGATCGAGAACGCGCGCACGGCATCGCGGATGATCGGAAACTGCGGGATCAAGTCTTCGGGCGTCTCGGATCGGTTGGCTTTGTATTGGTCATAAATCTCATTGCGAAACGTCTTGGAGGAGGCATCAAAGATCACCGCCAAATGGGTCGCTGCCCCGCCGTCCTCGCTTTCGGCATCCGCGACCATCTTCCACAGCATGTTGCAAAAGCCCGATACAGCGCCGACGGGCAACCCATCGGACTTTCGCGTCAGCGGGGGCAGGGCATGAAACGCCCGAAAGATGAAGCCGGAGCCATCCACCAGATAAAGGTGAGAATCTTTGCCAAGTGCCATTTGCGCGCCGTCCCTATGCGAGAATCGTCGCTGACTTTACCGCGTTTCCATGGGGATGCGACAGAGGCAGGTGCATTTGGCCCGAAATTCCACCGCATACGTCATTTTGTCGTTGCCTTTCCACGCCTTCCCCGAAAGACTTGTGACCAAGGGACAAGGGCCGGTTGCGGCCCATCGAAACGGGGAAATATAACGATGAAAAACCTTTTGATCGGCGCGACCGCTGCGCTCGCACTGCTCGCTGCGCCTGCGATGGCGAAAGATACGCTGAAAATCGGAATGATTGTGACACTCAGCGGCCCTCCGGGGGCCTTGGGCAACCAAGCGCGGGATGGCTTCAAGCTCGCGATGGACAAGCTGGATGGCAAAATCGGCGGAATGGACACCGAGTTCATTCTCGAAGACGACGAGTTGAAAGCAGACGTGGCTCAATCCAAAGCGAAAGCGCTGGTCGAAAAAGAAGAAGTCGATTTTGTTGTCGGCACGATCTTCTCGAACATGTTGGCCGCAATCTACAAGCCAGTGATTAAGTCCGACACTTTCCTGATTAGCCCGAACGCGGGACCATCCACGTTCGCGGGCAAAAACTGCAACCCGAACTTCTTCGTGACCTCGTATCAGAACAACCAGAACTTTGAGGTTCTGGGTAAGATCGCAACGGATAAGAAGTACAAAAAAGTCTTCATGCTCGCGCCGAACTATCAGGCGGGCAAAGACTCGATGGCTGGGTTTAAGCAGAACTACAAGGGCGACATTGCCGACGAAGTGTACACGCCGCTCGGCCACAAAGATTTCAGCGCCGAGATTGCGCGTATGTCGGAATCGGGCGCGGATGCGCTGTTCATCTTCATGCCGGGTGGCATGGGCGTTCGCTTCGTGAAGCAATTCCGCGCGTCGGGCCTTGCGGATAAGATGGCGTTTCTCTCGGCCTTCACCGTGGATGAAACCACGTTGCCCGGTCAGAAAGACGATGCGGTCGGCATGAACGGCGCAACCAACTGGGCACCGGATCTCGACAACGCCCAGACGAAAGCCTTCGTCGCAGCGTTCGAAGAAGAGTACGGTTACATCCCCGGCGGCTATGCGATGCAAGCCTATGACACGGCGATGCTGATCAACTCGGCGGTCAAGAAGGCAGGCGGTGTAAAGGACAAAGACGCGGTTCGCGAAGCGCTGGCGGCGGCAGACTTTGAGTCCCTACGCGGTGACTTCTCGTTCAACAACAACCATTATCCGGTGCAGGACTTTTATCTGCTCGAAGTGGTCAAGCGCGACGATGGCAAATACCACACGTCGATTGTTGAGCAGGTCTATGACGACTATGCCGACAGCTATGCCGAACA
>CAZXMX010000376.1:0-2494 GCA_964641645.1 uncultured Neomegalonema sp. | reverse complement strand
GTGCCGGGGGTCAGGCCCATGTAATCGAGGCTGCGGCGGACGGCATCGACTTTGCCGCCTTCGAAGTCTTCGGGGTTCGGCACCATCGAATTGATCGGTAGCACGTCTTCGGGCGACGTGCCCCACGTGATGACCGGCGCGATGTCAGCCGCATTCATCTGAAGCACCGTATCGAAATGTGCGCCCTCGTCGGTGTAAAGCTCTGACCAGTTGGCCAGCGCCGCATCCCAATCCGCGCCTTTCGGTGCTTTTGGGCGGCCCATGACGTAGTTGAAGGTCTTTTCATCCGGGGCAATCAAGCCCGCTCGCGCGCCGCCTTCGATGGCCATGTTACAGACCGTCATGCGGCCTTCCATCGACAGGTTCATGATCGTGTCACCGCAATATTCGATGACATGACCCGTTCCACCAGCCGTCCCGGTCAGGCCGATGACTTGTAGTGTGATGTCTTTGGCGGTCACACCCACCGGCAGCTCGCCCGTGACTTCGACCTTCATGTTTTTGGATTTCTTCTGGATCAGGGTTTGGGTGGCGAGAACATGCTCGACCTCGGATGTTCCGATCCCATGCGCCAGCGCGCCGAACGCCCCGTGAGTCGCCGTATGGCTGTCGCCGCAAACGATCGTCATACCCGGCTGGGTCAGGCCTTGCTCGGGGCCAACGATGTGGACGATGCCCTGACGGATATCCATGACGTCGTAGTATTCGATCCCGAATTCCTCGGCGTTCGAGCGCAGTGCGTCGACTTGAATCCGGGATTGCTCGTCCTCGATGCCTTTCGCGCGATCCGAGGTCGGGACATTGTGATCCGGCACAGCCAACGTCGCACCGGGCGCGCGGACCTTGCGGCCCGTCATCCGCAAGCCCTCAAAGGCTTGGGGGCTGGTGACTTCGTGGACCAGATGGCGGTCGATATAGAGCAGGCACGTGCCGTCTTCGGCTTCGTGGACAACGTGGGCGTCCCAGATCTTATCGTAGAGCGTTTTCGGTGCGGTCATGGTTTCGTTCCTGAAATTCGGTTGCGGCAGGGTGATGTGGACTCGCTCAGCCCATCACTGCTGCTCATCTGCCCGAAAAAGCGCCACGGCAGGCGGGCATGATCCGACAGCCCCGCCACCGCGCGATATCTTGATTTCGATGTCATGCGCTTCCCATATCAAGCCGCGAGCCACGGCACAACGCATTGCCGCCGTCAGATATCAATCGCTGCCCGGCTATCCGAGGCAAATTCGCGTCGATTGATCATCAGCACCACGGCGCAGGTCGATAGGACCAACATCAGTGGCCCGACCAGCCATGCCAGCGAACCGAGGGTGAAATACATGCTGCGCAGCCCGCGATTGAAGCTTCGCGCGGCGAGGCCGTTTACCGTCCCGGCGCGATCCGCCGCCGTCATGATTTCCGATTCTCGTTCGGGGTCCCATTCCGGCGTTGCCCCCATCAGCACGGAGCAATATCCGAAGAGCCGCTGCGCCCAAGCGAACTTGAAAAAGGCGTAGGAAATGAAGAAAATCGGAGCAATCAGCCGCAATCGTAGCCCGTCGGGGGTGGTTTCAGACGAGAGTGGAAGGGCATGGGCAACTTCGTCGAGGTTCTCCGCCTGCCCCAGCATGGCGAGCAATCCCCCAAGGCCCAAGAGCGCGGTGGAGGCAAAGAAACTGGCGCTATTCTGAAGGCCGCCGAGCAAATTGCCGTCCAGAATACGCGGGTCGCGCCGTGCCATCTCGCGCATCCACGCCATCCGATGGGTCAGCATGACGGTGCTGGCGCTCTTGTGGTTGGGGCGGTCTTCGACCCACCACCCCACCGAAAGCCAACTAAATATCAGAAAAACAACAGCTAATGCATCGTAGCCGCTCAGATTGGCGAAGCCCGGCAAGGCAATTGATAAAGTTTCGTGCAACGTGTTCATACAAGGGCTTATGCCGTTATCTTGTGAATGCGAAAACTGTTTTTGACAGGGTTTCGTTGCGATGAGGTGGATAGGCGTTATCGTCTGGAATTAAAGGAGGGCGCGTGATGATCGAGATGCCAAAACCGGACGAGACCGTGATGGCCAAGCGCGCCGGGCTTGCCGCCCAGCTGCGGTCGGTTCTACCCGCCGAGCAGGTCATCGACACCGACGAAGAGCTGAAGGCCTACGAGTGCGATGCTCTAAATTCCTATCGCCAGCCGCCGATGCTAGTCGTTTTGCCGGATACGACTGCGCAAGTCTCTGAAATCGTGAAGCTCTGCGCCGCTGCGGGAGCACCGATTGTGCCGCGCGGGTCTGGGACTTCGCTCGCGGGCGGCTCGCTGCCGACGGCCGATGCTGTGGTTCTGGGGCTGTCGCGCATGAACGATGTGCTGGAAGTGGACACCGAAAATCGGGTGATCCGTGTGCAGACCGGCGTCACCAATCTGGCGGTCAGTGGGCATATTGCCGACGAGGGCTTTTTCTATGCGCCGGACCCGTCTTCGCAGCTCGCCTGTGCCATCGGCGGCAATATCGCGA
>CAZXMX010000375.1:0-2499 GCA_964641645.1 uncultured Neomegalonema sp. | reverse complement strand
CCTTCAAGGCCCACCATTTTGGGCTGTATCGCAGCGACCTTGGCACCGGCGCACCGGTTTATACGGAAATGACGCGGTACGAATTGATCTGATTCCCGGTGGCTATCAGGTCGCCCCGGCGATTCTCTCCACGAACCAATACGCGCCGATGACTGCGATCAGGACTGAACAAGGTATCGTGACCCTCGTCCGGTACCAAGGTTTGTTCCGAAACCACAGGCCGACCGCCAAAAAACAGATCGCGATCACCGTAAGCTGCCCAAGCTCGACCCCAACGTTAAAGCTGAGGAGCGCCGTGATGAACTGCGAAGACGGCATCCCAATCTCGCCCAGCACCCCGGCAAAGCCGAGGCCATGCAGAAGGCCGAAAACAAATACGAGGACAGGGCGCCAGACGGCCATTCGATCAGAGAAGATATTCTCAACGCAAACCCAGACGATCGAGGCAGCAATCAGAGGTTCTACAATCGAAGGGGAGATCGTGATGACTCCCATAATTCCCAGCGCGAGAGTCACAGTATGCGCCACGGTAAAACTGGTGATTTGCCAAAGCAGAGGTCGCAGCCGCGCACTGAGCAAGAATAGACCCACGACAAAGAGGATATGATCGAGACCCTTCGGCAGGATGTGCGTATAACCAATAACGATGTAGTCCTTCACAACATCCATCACGCTGCGGCTTTCGGCCCCTGTCACCGCAATCGGATCACTGAGCGCTCCATCGGTGAGATAGGCTGAGTAAGGCTCCGTCTTGCCCGGCGCGCGCAGGATCAATGGACCCAAACCGGCGTCCCAACCCACCGTCACACTCTCAGCCCCATCGGGTAAATCAGCGTCGAGGGTCACTACAGACTCCCGCGCCAGATCAGTATCGCCGATTTCAGGAATGGCTACGGCTGCGATCCGCGGCTGAAGCGTGTCCTCTCCTGCCTGTAGGGTCAGCTTGGACAGAAATTCCGGCTCAAAGGCATCGAAGGCTTCGCGCAATCGAGACGAATCGCTTTTCCGAAGCGCGTCATAGATCGCAGCTTCAGGCGCATCGTCGGTGTCATCATGATCGGCCCCGATTCCAGCGACAACGGCTTCCAGATTCAGCGCGACGGCAAGGCTGACCCGGCCATCGGTCATGGTCATATCGGCAATCGCGGGGCGCAGCTCGTGGGCATGAGCAGGGCCAGTCACAACGAAGAGAACCGCGAGAAACAGCCTTGCGCACACCGCGCGCAGCAGAAAAGATCGAACCATGATGTCTCGCGTCTCCAGAAAGCCAACGATGTTCAGGTTATTCGCCGTCATCGTTCTTGTCATCGCCGGTTTTGCAGGATCAGCGCGAGCGCATGAATTCTGGATCGAACCGCTCAGCTTTACCCCGCCTTCAGGCGAAGCGATAACGGCCCAGAACCGCATCGGCCAGATGCTCAAGGGCGATATTGATCCCTACATCAAATCATTGTTTCACCAATTCACCCTGACGGATGGGGACGGAACGCGGGATGTGTTGGGCCGTCTCGGTGATCGCCCAGCGCTGAACATGATGCCCCGGCGCGAGGGATTGCACATCGCAGCCTACCAATCGACCCCGTCGGTCTTGCGGTATCGGAATCAGGCAAAGTTCGCAAAATTTGCCAGGAAAGAAGGGTTTGCTTGGGCGTTGGAGGCCCATCAGCAGCGCGGCTTGCCGGAAAACAAATTCAAAGAGGCCTATACGCGTTTCGCAAAATCACTAATCGCGGTTGGCGAGGGGACAGGTGCAGACAAAGCACTGGGATTGCGGATTGAGTTGGTCGCACTCACCAACCCTTATCTCGACAACGGCCCGATGCAGGTCCAAGTCCTGTTTGAGAAAGCCCCGCTCGCGGACGTACAAATCGCAATCTTCCGACGGGATGCCGAAAACAACGTGACACGCGATACCCTCCGTACCGACCAAGAAGGCCGCGCGATCATCCCCAGTAAAGGCGCGCCCCTGACACTTCTAAGTGCCGTTCATATGGTCGAACCCGAGGAAGATCTCGCGACTCGAAAAGGCGTGGTGTGGCACAGCCTTTGGGCATCACTCACCTACGGCGCACCATAAGGCCATTCATCACCGCATCATCGCCAGCAATTCCCGGCTCGCGCCTTCCAGCATATCAAAGACCGCGCTGAAATTATCTTCGTAGTAAGGGTCGGGAACATCCGCATCCTTGAGCATCATCCGAAGTTCAGCGCGGCATCCCGTCGGGGTCATCTTTTCCAGATGGCTAAAGTTCGAGCGATCCATCGCGACGATCAGATCGAAACGGTCAAAGTCGGTTGGCACGACTTGTCGCGAACGCAAGTCGGAAATATCGATCCCGCGCTGGGCGGCTTCAGCAACGGCACGGCGGTCGGGCGGATTGCCGATATGATAATCGGCTGTCCCAGCCGAATCCGTTTCAATGGCATCATTCTCAGACAGCATCGCGCGAAAGACGCCTTCGGCGGTGGGCGAGCGACAGATATTGCCAAGGCAGACAA
>CAZXMX010000374.1:0-2522 GCA_964641645.1 uncultured Neomegalonema sp. | reverse complement strand
CAGCAAACGCGCGGCGCGCAGCTTCGCGGCCTCCATGAAGAAGTTCATCCCAATCGCGAAAAAGAACGACAGGCGCGGCGCAAACGCATCCACGTCCATCCCTTTCGACAGCGCAGCGCGCACATATTCGCGGCCATCCGCAATCGTAAAGGCCAGCTCTTGCACGAGGTTCGCGCCCGCTTCCTGCATGTGATAGCCGGAGATCGAAATCGAGTTGTACTTCGGCATATTCTCAGCCGTGTACCCGATAATATCCGCGACAATCCGCATCGAGGCTTCCGGCGGGTAGATATACGTGTTGCGAACCATGAACTCCTTGAGAATGTCGTTCTGGATCGTGCCGGACAGCTTTGACTTATCGACGCCCTGTTCCTCTCCGGCCACGATAAAGTTCGCCAGCACAGGAATCACGGCACCGTTCATCGTCATGGACACCGACATTTTGTCGAGCGGTATGCCGTCAAACAGGATTTTCATGTCCTCAACGGAGTCAATCGCAACACCGGCTTTCCCGACATCCCCTAGAACCCGCTCATGGTCGCTGTCATACCCTCGGTGGGTTGCCAAATCGAATGCAACCGAGACACCCATCTGCCCGTTCGCCAGACCTTTTCGGTAAAAAGCGTTCGACTCCTCAGCGGTTGAAAACCCGGCATACTGACGGATTGTCCACGGGCGGCCCGCATACATCGTCGCCTTGGGGCCCCTCGTAAACGGATGGTGTCCGGGCATCCCATCCAGATGGTCCAGCCCTTCCGTATCAGCCGCCGTATAGACCGGCTTGATCGCAATTCCCTCAGGGGTCTCCCAAATCAGATCATCTAGCGGACGATCTTTCAGTTCTTTTTGCGCGAGAGCCGCCCAATCGTTAATATTTGGACTTTCAGACATAACGATCTCCAACAGACCTAAGTTGCACTGCAACATAAGCAGTTTAGAAGTTCTGAGCAACAACACTGAAAGAGCGAGGGAACGACGTTCATGACCCGCT
Source organism: uncultured Neomegalonema sp. (assembly GCA_964641645.1). Classification (GTDB taxonomy): domain Bacteria; phylum Pseudomonadota; class Alphaproteobacteria; order Rhodobacterales; family Rhodobacteraceae; genus JAHDDY01. The sequence continues at coordinate 1,531 of CAZXMX010000374.1, read as the reverse complement.
TGCCCCCTCGATTCACGATTGATGAACATCTTTCGCTAACATCTAAGCAGTATTGAAGTATGAACGCTCCACCAGCGAGCAAATACAGACGATTAGACCTATCTGAAGGAACGCAGAATGCGGATTGCAATGGTTGGAACGGGGTATGTCGGATTGGTATCCGGAGCCTGTTTCTCGGATTTCGGGCACACAGTCACCTGCCTCGACAAAGACCAAAGCAAGATCGACACGCTCAACGAAGGCGGTGTCCCGATATTTGAACCGGGTCTCGATCTCCTGCTCGCACAGAATGTTAAGGCGAACCGTCTCTCGTTTTCCGTTGATCCAAATGAAGCGATGAAGACAGCCGACGTGATCTTTATCGCCGTCGGCACCCCGTCTCGTCGCGGCGATGGACACGCCGATCTAAAATACGTCTACGCCGCAGCCGAAGAGATTGCCGGGCTGATGGACGGATTCACTGTCATCGTCACGAAATCCACCGTGCCGGTCGGTACGGGTGACGAGGTCGAAAAGGTCATCCGCGAAGCCAATCCGAACGCAGATTTTGCGGTCGTCTCGAACCCAGAGTTCCTCCGCGAAGGCGCGGCGATTGAAGACTTCAAACGCCCAGACCGCGTCGTCATCGGCTGCGAAGATGATCGAGCGCGTGAAGTTATGCGTGAACTCTATCGCCCCCTCTTCCTGAACGAGACCCCCATCGTCTTCACCAGCCGCAGAACCTCCGAGCTGATTAAGTATGCGGCGAACGCCTTCCTCGCGACGAAGATCACCTTCATCAACGAAATCGCCAGCCTTTGCGAAAAAGTTGGCGCCGACGTTCAACAGGTTGCGAAAGGCATTGGCCTCGACAAGCGCATTGGCGGCAAGTTCTTGAACGCCGGCCCCGGTTACGGCGGATCATGCTTCCCTAAAGACACACTAGCCTTGGTGAAGACGGCGAATGACGCAGGCTCGCCAGTCAAAATCGTCGAAGCCGTTGTTGACGTGAACAACGCCCGCAAAAAAGCGATGGCGCAAAAGATCATCGACGCGATGGGCGGCGAACCGAAAGGCATGACCGTTGGCGTTCTTGGCTTGGCCTTTAAACCCAACACCGACGATATGCGCGATGCCCCATCCCTCGACATCGTTCCCGCTTTGATTGAGGCAGGCGTGACCGTCAAAGCCTTCGACCCTGAGAGCATGGACGAAGCCCGTGAGATGATGCCCGATATCGTCTATTGCGAAAGCGCCTACGAAGCGATTCAGGATGCCGATGCGCTTGCGATCCTGACCGAGTGGGATCAGTTCCGTGCGCTCGATCTCTCTGAGGTCAAAGCCTCGCTCAAAACACCGCTCGTCGTCGATCTACGCAACATCTACGACCCCACCGCCATGCGCGCCCAAGGCTTCGTCTATCAGGGCATTGGACGGTAACTCAGCGAAAAACAGAGTGCCCTTGCGCCCAAGCAAGGGCGTCGGACACCGAAGACGCCGTTCGTTCATGCGGTGACGGCGGCATCGCAACACTGAACACGGGCAGTCCGAG
>CAZXMX010000373.1:0-2523 GCA_964641645.1 uncultured Neomegalonema sp. | reverse complement strand
TAGAAATGAACGGACAATCACGCGCGGCGGGCAGTCCGTTTGGCGGCATGAAAGCGTCCGGCAATGGCCGCGAAGGCGGCGTCTGGGGCCTCGAAGACTTCTTGGAGGTCAAAGCAGTCAGTGGCTGGGGCTGAACGGACGCCTAATCGGTTGTAAAATGCAGCAAAGGGATGGGCTGGTTCCCGTCCCTTTGCTGTTATCTTCGGAAAGCGCCGTTAGTCGGAGAAGTCTGGCCACGGCCTGCCGTCCTCGCAACTCGGTGGGGTTCCAACGATAGACAAACGTCCCTTTTATGGATCACAATTCATGAAAGCAGAGCGTGGGCCCAATGAAGATTTCCCGGATCAGCATCTATCAAATTGACGTCCCCATTGATCCGTTCCCGATCTCAGGTGGACGGGTGACGTCATCTTTCGATGAAACACTTGTGCGGATCGAGACTGATACCGGCCATGAGGGTTGGGGCGATAGCGTCCCTTGGGGGTCTAACTACGTCGCCGCTTTCGCGAAGGGCGTGCGGGCGGGACTGGATGAACTGGCCCCCAAGCTGATCGGATACGACCCGCGCCATGTTGCGTCTATCAATACTCTGATGGACCGGGAGATGACCGGACAGAATGCGGTGAAGTCGGCTCTGGATGTCGCGTGTTGGGATGTCCTTAGCAGATCGCTCGAGATTCCGCTCTGGGTGTTACTCGGCGGAATGGTGACGGAACGCCCCCCACTCATCGGATCGCTGCCAGCGCAAACGGGCGATGCGCTTGAGGAGGTGCTTGCGAAGAACCGCGCGCAGGGTCTGACCAACCTGTCTGCCAAACTCAGCGGCGATGTGGCGAAAGACATTGAAACCATCAACTGGATCGGCGACCGCATGGTGGTGGGCGAGTCGTTGAAAGTCGATGGCAACGGCGGGTGGCGTGTCGATGAAGCGATCCGGATCGCGCGGGCGACGGCTGAGGTCGATCTGATGTTCGAGCAACCTTGCGCCACATACGAGGAATGCCGCGAGGTGCGGCGTGCGACGGGTGTTCCGCTCATTTTAGACGAAAGCGCAACCGATCTTGGCGTTGTATTGCGCGCCAAGGAAGATGGCGTGCTCGACGCACTCAATCTCAAGCTCGCCAAAGTCGGAGGCCTGAGCAAGATGCGGATGATCCGCGATGTCTGCGTGACGTTGAACGTTCCGATAGAGATTCAGGATTCGTCGTGGAGCGATTTGGCCTGTGCCGTGATCTCTCATGTCGGTCATTCAACGCCGATCCGTTGCATCCGCTCCGTGATGCCGCCAAAGGGCATTCACTTGGATACAGTTGAAAACCCGGCTCGTATGGAGGGTGGCGCATTCCTCGCGCCTAAGGGACCGGGAATAGGCGCAGTACCAATGCTTAAAGTCCTCGGCGATCCGATAGCGGTTTACGAATAGGTTAGTGCCATGAAAATCAGGCGCATCGACGTGCATCAGGTCGACATTCCGCTCCACGAGCCGAAGCCCTACCCAAACAAAGTCTACGATTCCTTCGATAACACTGTCGTTCGGATTGAGACGGATAGCGGCCTCATCGGCTGGGGTGAAGTATGCCCCATCGGATCAACCTATCAACCCGAACATGCGCTTGGCTTCCGTGCCGCCATCGAAGAGATGGCACCCGGCCTGATTGGGCAAGATCCGACCCAGATCGGCGTCATCAACAAACGCATGAACGATTGGCTCATGGGGGGGTTAAACGCGAAGTCCGCCATCGACATCGCGTGTTGGGACCTTGCCGGAAAGGCTTATCGCAAACCGGTCTATCAACTGATCGGCGGTGCCTTGCAGCCAAAGGCGAAGGGCTATGCCGCCGTGGAACTCGGCGATGACATTGGCAAGGTCGATGCCGATATGGCGAAGTATCGTGCTAAGGGTTACACGCATTTTCAGATCAAATCGAAGACCACGAATATCGAACTGGTCGTCGCTCGCCTACGCCGCGCGCATGAGCTGCGACAGCCCGGTGATATTCTGGTGGCCGATGCCAACAAGGCGTGGAGGACTCATGAGGCCCTGCGCATCCTGCGGGCAACCGAGGATATCGACTATTATGTTGAACAGCCGTGCCTGACCTACGAGGAATGCCTGTCGATCCGGCGTCAAGCACGCCAACCGATGATCCTCGACGAGTGTCTGACGGACATCAACGTCCTACTAAAAGGTCTCGCCGACAATGCGTTTGAGGGGATCGGGTGTAAGATTACCCGCGTCGGCGGAATCACTGGAACCTGTCTTATCCGCGATATTTGTTCTGCAACCGGTAAGGTGCTGACCATCGACGATATGTGGGGGTCGGATCTGTCGGCGGCGGCGCAGGCACACTTGGCGGTTTCGACGCCTGCCCGAACATTTCTAGCGTCCTATATCTCAACTGATTTTTCTGATCTGAGGTACGACATAAACGCGCCGAGTCTTGAAGGCGGATTCATCACGCCGAACAACAAACCGGGCCTTGGCGTGGAACCGGATATGAGTGTATTGGGCGAGTCGATCAG
>CAZXMX010000372.1:0-2527 GCA_964641645.1 uncultured Neomegalonema sp. | reverse complement strand
CCCGACTACAAATGCCTGTTCGTCGGGGATGCCAGCATGTCGCCTTACGAGATCGCGGTGCCCGGTGGCGCGAACGAGCATTGGAACGAAGAGGCCGGGCAAGTCTGGCTGCGCCGCGCGTTCGAGCAATGGCCCAGCTATGCGTGGCTGAACCCCGTGCGTGAAGACCACTGGCGCTATACCCACTCGATCCAGATGATCCGGGAACTTTGTGAAGACCGCATGTTCCCGCTCACCCTCGCGGGGATCGAAGACGCGATGCGGACCTTAAGCCGGGGTTAGCGTTCACTCCTCGCTATGCGCCCGCACGGCGGCGACGCGGCGGAGGCCGCCCCGCTTGACCACGCCGCTGACGACCGCCAGCACCCGATAGCCCTCTTCCGTTTCACGCAAGATTGGTGCGCCCGAACCGCCGAAGTTTGAGTCGCAATCGGTCAACAGCAGCCGTCCCTCTTCGGCCCGCACCGCACAGCCTTGTTCGATACTCGGCAGGTGCGGACGGTCCTTTGAATAGGACACATGCGTCAGCGGCACGACGAGACGAACCCGCCCTTGTTGGCGATCAATCGGGATGGGCTTAATCCGGGGATGCTCAATCGGGGTTTCAAGAACGATCAACGCAATATCCGCCGCCATCGGCTTTGACGCATCGTAGCCGGGATGCCGCCGGACGTGCTTGGCGAGGCGATGCACCAAGGGCTTGCCCTTCCACCACCCCGCGCCAAAGTGAATCCGGTCGGGCGGGATCGGCTTGCCGGTACGTCGATAAAAGGTGCAGTGGGCGGCAGTCATCACGACTTGGGGCGCAATCAACGTCGCGGTGCAAAAGCCTTTGCCCGACAAGTTCAATCGCCCCACCGCCGTAAAGCGCACGTCCGAGGTAATCACCCGGTCATCGCTGCCGACAATCCCCGGACTTGGGTCAGCCGCGACCGCCTCTGTACCCAGCGCGGCGATCACCAAAGACACCGCGCCAAGCCGTCTCATTTCTGCGCGGCCTTAATCGCCTTTTTCAACGCGGCCAGCGTTCGCTTGCCGACAATGCCATCCGCCTTCAGATCATGATCGGTCTGAAAGCGCTGCACGGATTGGTCCGTCAACGGTCCCCACAGGCCATCGACAGGACCGCACGGATAGCCCAGCGCGCACAGCCAATGCTGCAAAGGCTTGACCGTCTTTCGACTGCGTTTTGAGACCTTGCCCAGTTTCGGCGCAGCAGATTTTCCGAGCATCGCCTCACGCGCCAGTTCCGTGCGCCGCGCCCGGTCCTTGTACCCGTTCAGTCCGCCATTAATCCCCCGCGTGACTTGCTTCTCCGCACCGGCCATCGCGTGGTCAATCAGCCGCGTCCCCTTGCGTTTGCGCTCGCACAGATACCAATGCGCAATCCGCCAAGCGTGTTCGGGTTTGCGCGCGAGCTTGGGCCGCGACACGTAGTCATAGCCGAGCGCATCGCTTGCGGCCTGAAAGTTGGCGCGGCCCGTGAGGTGAATGTACCCCGCACCCTTAAAGCGCCAGCCATCCCCTTTGCGCGTGTTCCCCATGCGCCCGCCATAAACTTCGTTGGCGAGCTTTTCAGGGTTGCGCGCGTAGGGTTGCGCCTGCGACGCGGTGAAGTGCTTCGGCCAGACCTGCGCGATGCGCTTCGCCGAGTAGTTTAGGTTTTCCTCAACAGCCGTAAATTCAAGGCTCTCATGGGCGAGCTGACCAAACACAATCGCCGCGCAATCAACACTACGCAAAATCGTATCGCCGAACTCTCTCTCCGCAATTCTCTTGAACGCCTTGATCGCAGACTTAGGCGCATTCGGCGCAGCGGCCTTAAGGCCTTTGAGGGCAGTTTTCAGATCGAGCATAACTGTCTCATTCCCCCGCCCTACATATTCGGATAGTTCGGCCCTTCGCCGCCCTGCGGGGTGGTCCATGTGATGTTTTGTGACGGGTCTTTGATGTCGCAGGTTTTGCAGTGGACGCAGTTCTGATAGTTGATCTGGAATTTGTCTGCGCCCGCATCGTCTTTGACGAACTCGTAGACGCCAGCAGGACAATACCGTGCGGACGGTCCCGCATATTGCGCGAGGTTCACCTCGACCGGGATGCTGTCATCTTTCAGTTTCAGGTGAGCGGGTTCATTCTCGTCGTGGTTCGTGAACGAGTACGCGACGTTCTCCAGACGATCGAAGCTGATTTTTCCGTCGGGCCTTGGATACTCGATCACCTTATGCTGGCTCGCGGGTTCGGTCGACTCCGCGTCGTTCTTACCGTGCGACATCGTGCCGAAGCTGCGCCCAAAGATCGCGTTCATCCACATCGACGCACCGCCCAGCGCAAGCCCGCCGACGAGGCCGTATTTGGACCACATCGCCTTGACGTTCCGCACGGGATAGAGGTCGCGCTTGATTGCGCTGTCATCGACGGTTTTCTTGAACTCGATCAGATCGTCCGACTGCCGTCCGGCTTCAATCGCGCCGTGAATTTCTTCTGCCGCAAGCTTGCCAGAGATCATCGCATTGTGGTTGCCCTTAAT
>CAZXMX010000371.1:0-2555 GCA_964641645.1 uncultured Neomegalonema sp. | reverse complement strand
CAGGCGCTTGCTTGGCCCGAACCGCGAGCTTGTGACATTCTCGCAAAACCTCGTCAATCTCATCGCGGCCTCGCGCGCGCCAACCCGGCGGCAAGCCCGGTCGCAGCGGAGACAACCGCTGACCCCGCGCCTTCAACCGCAGCATCCGTTTGGCTTGCTTGGGCAGATCATCGAGCGCGTGTTTCAGCGCTAACAACCGATTGCACAGCTTTTCGGCATCCATCGGATCATCATCGGACGGCGCGGGTTGCGGCACCGTCGGCGCGGGCCGGTTGTCCTCGTCATAACCGATGACCGTAATCCTCGGCATGTGCTTGGCGCGTGGGCGAGACTTCGTCCCGATCCACCAGAACCATTTGCGCGGATCGATCAGTCGAAACGCCGGAACCCGAACGCGGCCTTCTCCAGCCTCAATCGCCACATCCAACGCCGCACGCTTCACCCCTTTGGGGGGCACATATCCGCTGCACTCCAACTCCGTCGCCAACGCAAAGATCATCCGCCGCAAAGCTGACTCCGCAGGCCGCAGCGTATGCAAAACTTTGAGGCGCATGGCCCGCGTCACCGTCACAGGCCGCGCGCCCTCCCCCAACCCGATCGAGTCAAACACCGCCGCGATCAAACGCAACAGCATGTCTCGGTTCCAGTTGATGTAGGGGGCGAAATCCATCGGGTCTTTCTTGGTTTGAGGTGCAATTCAAAATACGAACATATCATGAACATAAAAATTTTGCAAGCCCTTCCTGATTGCCCCACGCCTCAGCTCCAACACGCGATATCATTGGCCGCCGACACGGCAGTCGGCCAATGCGTTGACAAGACGAAAGTTCGTCTTCACACTTATTTCGCTTTTATTTTTATGGAGTATCAACCATGAATTGCATCGCATTGGCTGTTGCAGCCACCCTTATCGCCTTGCCCGCATCGGCTGGCAGCCTCATCAACAAAGACTCGTCGTCTTACGACATCGTCGTCAAGAAAAGCGGCGGCACCGTCAGAACGTCCATCGGCAGCCGAACCACCAAAAGCGGCATTTGCTCGTCCTCTTGTACCATCGAAGTCGACGGTGTTGGCGAGATTGAAATTGGCAGCAGCGATGACGCCGTCATCAAAAACGGTCGACTGGAAAAAGACTGATCCTCAAGCGAGTTCTCTCCGTCACAGGGTAATGACCAACCGGGCGGATAGAGCGGCCACGAAAGGACGTGTCCGCTTGGGGGATGAGGCAGGTCAGGACTTGATCCAGTGGATCAAGTCCCCGACGAACGGGCGCAACAACATTCCATCACGAGATAAGCGACCGACCGGGCGACATAGCGGCCACGAAGTGGACGCGCCCGCCTGGGGGCGGTCGGGCGCGTGTCGCCGCTACGCGGCTTCGGTTTTCTAGGGTGGGGCGACAACTTCACTAGATCCGTATTGGCTGTTAATGCCCATCAATCCAATCATGCGAAGCATAGATGAATCTTCACATTTCCCTCAAAACGTGGTATACTCAGAAAGTATGAAGAATAGAATTGACGAAATAGATCTGAAAATATTCGACGTTCAGTATCGAGAAGCGTCTCTATTATTTAGAGATGGGTTCCGCGTAATTTTGGACATTGTGAAATCGTATATATACCTCAATGCTATACTTTTTGCCGCGATGAGCTTTCTATTAAAAGATGGAATTATATTCAATTCTGTCGTGATAATTCTTTGCGTTATAGGAATTTTTGCTTCCTTTGCCTGTCTAATTATCCACCTCAGAATGACAGGTTATATCAGAATTTGGCTCGAAGACGCGAAAGATATCGAACAAAGTGTCAAGAGTGATGGCGTGTTTTCGAGGACATATGAGCGGGAAATGGGTGGAAGAAGGAACCCATTTCAGACTTATGTAGTCGTCGTCCTACTATATATCATTGTGGCGTGTCTCTGGGGGTATATCGGCTACGAAAGCTTGTGAGGCGCACCCTAAATCAAACCCAACGCCTTAAAACTCGCGTCCATTTCCCGCGCGATAATCACGTGGTCATGCACCGTCACACCAAGAGGCTTCGCGACGTCGACGATTTGCTTGGTCATCTCAATGTCGGCGCGCGAGGGCGTCGGATCACCACTGGGGTGATTATGCGCGAGGATGATGGCGCTGGCGTTCAGCTCTAGGGCGCGCTTCATAATTTCGCGCGGATAGACCGGCACGTGATCGACGGTTCCGGTGCCTTGGGCTTCATCGGCGATCAACACGTTCTTGCGGTCGAGAAAGAGGATGCGGAACTCTTCGCGCTCCAACCGCGCCATCTTGGATTTGCAATAGCCCATCAGCGCGGACCAACTCGACAGCACCGTCTTGTCTTTGACCTGCGAGCGGGCGAGGCGCTGGGCTGCCGTCTCAATGACTTTAAGCTGCGCGACAATCGCGTCTTTGACATCCGGCACTTCGCGCAGGCGCGCCGGGGGTGCAGAGATGACGCCTTCAAAGTCGCCGAACTTTTTGATCAGCGCTTTCGCGATGCCCTTGGTGTCTTTGCGGGGAATGGCGTTGAAGAGGATCAGTTCGAGCAACTCGT
>CAZXMX010000370.1:0-2556 GCA_964641645.1 uncultured Neomegalonema sp. | reverse complement strand
TTCCGCAGAGACAGAACCGATGATACTCCCATCTGCGAACTCAAAGCTCTCGATGTGTTGGCCACCCTCCGCGACGCCGACGAAGCCGGAACGACCGTTAGCCTGCCACGTAATTTCGAGGTTACCTGCTGAGTTGGCGAAGGACACATCTTCGAGCGACAAATCAGTAAAGACAACACGATCATTCGTTCCTGATGTCGCCGTCTCTTGCGCCGTCGTGATCATTAGCGACCCATCAACCGTACCGAACGAATAGGTATCGTTAGCTTGCGATGGCCCTGAAGGTACATCAGCGATCGTGATCTCGGAACCGGAGAGTGCCAGCGACGCTTCATCAACCTTTCGCAGGGTTATCTCTGAGCCATTGAGCGTGAGGATCGTATCGGCACCAGATTGTTCAGTACTATTAAGCACTGTCAGTGCTGCGCTGCTACTGGCAAAGCGCAAAACGTCTTGGTCACTCAGATCGGTAATCACCGCACCATCATCGCCTGCCTCGAACTGGAACGTGTCCGCCCCCGCTCCACCCGTGAGTACGTCTAAGCCAAGTCCACCAATTAGCGTGTCATCGCCCGCACCACCGTTCAGCGTATCGAGCCCCCCACCGCCTTCAAGCTGGTTCGAGACCTCGTTGCCTGTGATCGTGTCGTTGCCATCACCACCAACTGCATTTTCAATGATGGCACCGTAAGCAATTGTGAAGCCACCAAAAATTCCATCAACACGCGAGACAAATCCACCGCCGCCTTCTTCCATTTCAAGGGTTGCAGCGCGCAGATCCAGCGTCGCATTCGCTGAGCCGTCGTGGACAAGCAAGTCAGTCCCGTTAGTGTCCCAAATTGCGGAGTAAAACGTGCCAACCCTGTTGGTTGAAGATAACTCGTAAGTCGTTTCGCCTGCATTGACCTCTTCATTCAAACCGTATTTCGACTGAAGAACGGCAATGTCGATAGGCGAAAGAGTTCCGTTGACGCCGAAATCCCGATCAGGTTCCCGTCCGGTCTCTGAGCGATAGCCGTTGTTATAACTGAGGATCGTGAAGACGCCTTGATTAAGATTTTGGTCACCGTAATCGCCAAACGCACTCTCCACACCGCTCAGGATACTCGACGATCCACCGGTATCATGGGGATGCGCGAGACCCAGCCCATGAGCAAATTCGTGGAGCAAGATATTGAACCCGAGGCCACCTTGAACAAGTCCACCATCTTGATGCAGGGCGGACCGGCTGAAGATCCCAATGCCTTCATTTTCTTCTCCTGGTGGAAACATAGTTCCAGCAAAGAAAATTGGCGCTCCAATAACGAGTTTAAACTCGGCTTGATCTGGAGAGGATACCCGATTGAATGTGAGGTTCGCGACCCCCTCGAATTGTGCGAAGGCCAGCATGGCTTGCGCGATCTCTTCATCCGTCCAGCCGAATGATCCGTAACCGCCAAACGACTCACCTTGCTCAGCGAAGTAGACACCAACGGAATTGGTCCCAATCGTGGTTCCCCAATCAATCGCATCGGTCAGCGAGACAGGACCATTTAGTGGGGTAGGTTGAGAGAGATTGACAGCCGAAAGTTCGTATTGGCCGTTCTGTGCCTCAGGGCTGCCAGCTTCAAGATAATATGTACCACTCGCTGGTGCGATAAACACGATGCGTGGATCGAGGCCCGGACCATCATCATCGTCTACGGCGATGATCTGGTTGTTATGAAACAGCCGAAGCATCGGATCCGACAGGCCACTTGAAGAGCCGTGCGCCGTCAAATCGAATTGATACCGCTGTCCCGCCGTCAGTTCGATCTCGAACCAATCGGTATCGGAACCTGTCTCAAGCTGGCTTGTCACTGGTGTTTCGACAGAGAGCTTTCCAACCGTCAGAACGTCTGCGGATAATTCATCAGCAAAATGCATCGAGCCCATCCCAAATCGCGTTTACGCGGAGAAAGGCGGTTACCAATGCATTAACAGTGCCATGAACCTTGTTCTGCTTGTCCTTTTGGCCAGACTTCCCCGTCTAACGGGGCTTTCCACAACAACAGCAATCGAGCGCATTGCTGTCGGAACTCAGCATAGTTTCCGTCGTGGTCTACCGCGCCCAAGTTCAACGATGTTGGCCCGAGATTGCTCAACGTCTTGGACAAGGCGAGAGCGTCAGCTATCTCTACGACAATCTTTCAAAGCGAGGCGATGTTGCAATGGCGATGCGCACATTAATGCGCTGGGTTGCCCGCTTCAAAGAAGCGCCTGAACCGCCATCGCTTCCGGTTGAGTCGATGAGTGATCGTAGAGCTCGCCATATACGCGGTCGAACCGCTGCGGGTGAAACCACTGGCAAATCGAACAAGAGGGCTCGAAAGCCCGGCGAACCCTTCATCGGTTCTATTGGGATTGCCCCTGAACCGTGGCCACACCGCGGCGAGCCGCCCGACCTCGAAAAAATGATTGGGACTGGGAGAAAAGCAAAATGATTTTTGGCCGTGTTCGCCAGCGCAAGGAGGCTCATCTATCTGAGAAGACTCCAGAATAGTGCGTTGGCCTTTTGATCGAGACGGAAAATTCCAA
>CAZXMX010000369.1:0-2575 GCA_964641645.1 uncultured Neomegalonema sp. | reverse complement strand
TCATCGCCTTCGCGACCTTTTGCTTTGTCTCGTCCATCACGCCGGGACCGAATAACCTGATGCTGATGGCGTCCGGCGCGAACTTCGGCATCAAGCGCACGCTCCCCCATTGGCTCGGCATCGGCATTGGCTTCACCGCCATGATCGTGTTGGTCGGGTTGGGATTGATTCAGGTCTTCGACGCGTTCCCGATCACCTACACGATCCTCAAAGTTCTGAGTGTCGGTTACCTGCTCTACCTCGCGTGGAAGATCGCAAACGCAGCGCCGCCCGCTGAGGCCGACGAAACGGGAAAGCCATTCAGCTTTTTGCAGGCCTGCGCATTCCAATGGGTGAACCCAAAAGCATGGGCGATGGCACTAACCGCCATCAGCGTCTACACGCCAACCCAAGGCGTCACCGCGATCTTGCTGACCGCATTGATCTTCGGTGTGATCAATCTGCCCGCCTGCAGTACATGGATGTTTATCGGGCAGCAGATGCGCCGCTTCCTTACCAACCCATCCCGCCTGCGCGCATTCAACGTCGTGATGGCGATGCTGCTGGTCGCCTCGCTCTATCCGATGCTCGTCGGGGCAAACAGCGCATGACGGCAAGCATCTAGCCGAATCGTTTCCTTCTTTTAATATGGAGGCCGGATGATTCTTAGTATGGTGTGCCCGATGATCCGCATATTCGTCTTTCTTTGCTTGGTGATGACCAGCGCCACCGCCTTTGCTGCTGAGAAACGGCAGGCTGGCAACGTTGTCTATTCACCCCCAAAGGATTGGCGTGTCGGATCGGTGCAAAAGCAAGGCTGGGTCACGCTCAGGAACAAACGCAAAGATAAGCGTTGCGCGCGTTGCTACATCTACATCCATATCGGTACGCCAGCAAAGGGCAGCTTCAAAGCGTGGATTCGAGAGCGCATGAAACTGGCGCTCGACGATGGTAAGGTAAAAAAGAACCTTCCCAAGAAAACCCTCCCAGACAAAAGGCTGGGACAGGTTCACATGTATGCCCGGCTGATCAAAGATCGTGTTGATAAGACGCAGATATTTATGGCGTTCAAAATGGACGATCGTTGGGAAATGATCCACTTCGAAGGTCGCGCTGGTGACGTGGATGAACTGAAGGAATTTCAAGCCGCATTGAAGGAAGAATTCCTACCGATCTTGAAAACGATCGGCTTTGTAAGCGAAGGCGCAAAGCCCGTGGTTGGCGACCCGTCTCCCGGTCAATTAGACGGCACATGGTCGGGCAAGAAAATCAGTTACGGGATGAACCTCGATCTGTCGACGCGGATTGATATCACCGATGTGATCTACACGTTCTGGCCGGATGGTCGGTTTTTTAAGGGCGTGCCTGCGACGGGCATCAGCCAATTCGATCCTCTAGAGGCGGTTCTGACCACAACCTCTAAAGTCGGAAATTACCGCGTCCGAGGGGGAAAGGTGGTTTTGGACTACGCCGATGGCCGGACGAAATCGCTCAAGCTCAAGGGCAACACGTTGCGGGACGGCAATGCGCATTTGTCGAAGGTCCGCTTCGCCAAAGATGGTTTTCGGTTCAAAGGCACATTGTCAAACATCAACTACTCGCCCTTCGGTGCCGGGATCACTGGCGGTGTTGCCTCATCAAACAGTTGGAAATTTTTTGACGACGGCACCTATGTCAGTGACAGGTTCTTTAGCGTATCGGGGCAATTCGATACGGGTGGCGGTTTCACCCAGTCAAAGGATACCAAAGGCAAACGCGGGCGCTACGAAGTCGCCGATGGCCTCATCCGATTGACCCCGCCAGAGGGCGACGAAATCGTCTGGCCGTTCTATCTGGGCACGCATGAAGGCGTGGAACAACCCGTCGTTCGCGGAGAGTTTTTGAAGTAGCAGAGACGCCCCTACTCCGCCGCGACCGAACTCGGGTTGTTCGGATGCGATGTCCAATCGCCATGATCGGGCTGAACGGTTTGTCCCGTGCGCGGATCAACGGTGCCGGGGGTCAGGGTTTCCATCGTGATGCAATTCTCGACCGGGCAGACATTGACGCACAGATTGCAAGCGACGCATTCGTCGTCGATCACTTCGAACGTCCGATCCGCTGACATCGTAATCGCTTGGTGCGAGGTATCTTCGCAGGCGGCAAAACAGCGACCACATTTGATGCAAGCATCTTGGTCAATCCGCGCCTTGGTGACGTAGTTGAGATTGAGGTATTGCCAGTCGGTCACATTCGGGACGGCACGGCCCCGGAAATCGTCAATCGACGCATAACCTTTCTCGTCCATCCAATCGGACAGACCCGCTTTCATCTCTTCGACAATCTTAAACCCGTAGACCATCGCCGCCGTACAAACCTGCACATTGCCACAGCCGAGCGCGATGTACTCTGCCGCGTCGCGCCACGTCGTGATCCCACCAATGCCACTAATCGGAAGGTTCGAAGTATCCGCATCGCGGCCTATCTCAGCAACCATATTGAGCGCAATCGGCTTGACCGCCTGACCGCAATACCCGCCATGCGAACCTTTGCCATCAATCATTGGCTCGGGGGACATCTCATCAAGGTTCACCGACGTAATCGACGACACCGTGTT
>CAZXMX010000368.1:0-2578 GCA_964641645.1 uncultured Neomegalonema sp. | reverse complement strand
CCAGCAAGCTGTCATTGACGATCACGTAGAGCCGCTTGGTCTTCGTATCGGACCGGAACAAAAAGTCATTGACCAGCACCGGCGCCTTCAACCCACCATCCACATGAGCCTGCCGCAACTGCACTCCCCTTTGAGGCTTGATATACACCGGCTCGAAAAAGACGGGAACGGCTGTGGAAGCTCGCAAAACTTTCTGGAAGTGCAGCAAGGGATCGGACCGCCCGCCCGTCGCGATATCCCCCATATCCCAAACCACGAGTTCGCTGGAATCAAGGTTCGTCGTCGCAACAAACAGGCGACGTCCTTTGGCATGTTCTTCGGCAACGCGGTCGATAATGTCTTGCGTGATGACCCGCTCAATTTGCCGTTTCAGTGGCGCGTAATCATAGAGGCTGTCACCGAGGAAACCGGCAACGCCTCGGTCGATGAAAATGTCAGCATTCGTGGTGGTCGTGTAAAGATCGCGCAGCAATGCATCGTATTCTTCACCCAAGAAAGCGAACACCGAAATCAATGCGCCGGTTGAAACCCCCGTCACAACATCAAATTTTGGTCTATCGCCGTTCTCCGTCCAACCGCTCAGCACCCCAACACCGTATGCGCCATAGGCTCCGCCGCCGGAGAGCGCGAGGATCGACAAAACGCCATCCGGATCGTCATATTCGACACCGCCCAAAGGCGTTACCTCGGGGTTCTTTTGAGCCACCGCCTCCAACGGAAGCAAAGCGAGGATATCTTTCGTGACTTCAGGGCGCGAGACAGAGCAGGAGCACACCGTCACGATCAAGATCAACGAAGATAAAAGCCTCCGCATCGTTCAAAACCTTTCAACCCAAGGCCGCACTGCAATCTCTTCCGACCAACTCGACCGATGCTGTTTGATCAACCCTAAATATGTTTCCGCAATCGCATCAGGGTCAAGCATCGAGTCGGGATTATCGGCATCATCAATACGCTCGGGACGGTTCGGATTGCGGATACCGCCATCAATATTGATCCAAGCCACATGGATGCCCTGAGGGTGCAGTTCTCGTGACATCGATTGAGCCAATCCTCGCTGCGCAAATTTTCCCATCGCAAAGGACGCCGATTGCGGGAACCCTTTCACACCCGCCGAAGCCCCCGTCATCAGGATCGTTCCACGGCATCCCTCTTCTGGTTCCAGCGTCAGCATCCGCCTAGCCGCTTGTTGTGAAACCAAAAACGATCCATAGGCCGTGACCTCGACTGCCTTTCGCACAGCCTCAACATCAAGATCAATCAGCGGCCCCCGCACGCGCGCCGATGGATTGTAAATCACGACCCGTAAAGGATCGGGAATCGCCTCAAACAGAGCCGAAACCTGCGCCGGGTCAGAGGCGTCGCAGTCATGCACCACTGCATCCACTTCACCCGCCAAATCCGACAGCTTTGCCGCATCGCGGGCGGCAAGATGAATGCCATATCCTTCCGCTCGTAACAATCGCGCGAGCGACGCTGATAGGCCAGCGCCCGCTCCGACAATCAGAGCTGAAGAAATAGGTTTGGTCATTGAAGCCTCCCATCGACAACGCATTTTTGACCACTTGTGGCATCTTCAATTTCAAGCAACCCGTACATGAGCCCAAGCCACACAAACAGGACTGCGCCGATCAGAGCGAGTCGTCCCAACGCTCGCGACCATTCTGAGCGAACGCGCAAAGCTGTCGGATCGGTTCGGTAGAAGAAACTAGTTGTTTCCTTGGGTGGCTTTAGACCCATTAAGCTATCAGATCCGGACCAATCCGGATCATCCAATTCGTGAGTCCCCGCCATTGCGACGATCAATCGGTACTGCGCGACGAACGCTCTGAAAAAGCAAAAAAAGAAATGCGCGAACAAAATGACGCTAACGATTAACACAGCCCACGCGATCACTCCGTTTTCTCCTCAAACTCGCACAGATCAGCGATCAAACATGTTCCACATTCTGGTTTCCGTGCTTTACAGACATAGCGCCCGTGCAAAATCAGCCAATGGTGGGCGTGTTGAGCAAATTCCACAGGGACGTGATCTTCAATTGATCGCTCGACGGCCACGACATCTTTACCCATCGCGAGGCCGGTCCGATTGCCGATGCGAAAGATATGCGTATCGACCGCCTGTGCGGGATAACCAAACCACATATTCAGCACGACATTCGCGGTCTTCCGGCCCACCCCGGGCAAACTTTCCAGAGCCGCGCGAGACTGCGGGACCTCGCCGTCAAATTCATCCACCAGCCGTTGAGACAGCTTGATGACGTTCTTGGCCTTGTTCCTAAAGAGGCCAATCGTCTTGATATGCTCGATCACGCCCGCTTCGCCCAGCGCCAGCATCTTGGCGGGCGTATCGGCGGCCTTAAACAAGCCTCGCGTGGCTTTGTTCACGCCTTTATCCGTCGCCTGCGCCGACAAAGCGACCGCCACCACCAGCGTAAATGCGTTTGTGTGCTCTAATTCGCCCTTGGGCTCGGCGCAGTCGTCACGAAAGCGCGTGAAGATTTCTCGAATTGTGCGATAGGGGAGTTGTTTGACCATGCCTCGACCTAAACGCGCCCTGCGCTGCGAGGCAACCCGAA
>CAZXMX010000367.1:1514-2590 GCA_964641645.1 uncultured Neomegalonema sp. | reverse complement strand
GCCGCAAAATCGGAGAGATGTTCATGACAAAGCTTCTGATGACCCGCCGCGCCCTCGTCGCCAGCACCGGAGCAGCGATGGCAACTGGAGTTTCCGGCCTGTTGGCCCCGGCTCAAGCGCAAGGCCTCGCGCCAACGCTGACGATGCGCGGCGGTTCCAACAATTATCGTCCCAACGCGCCTATCGTCGAGCGGATTGGCGGCGGCGGCTTCTGGATGACCGGCTCGGTGCGTCGTGCTGGTGATGGTGCGCCGCTGGCCGGCCAACGCATCCAAATCTGGGCGCACACGACCGAAGGCTACGAGCGTGATCCGCAAAGCCACGGTGCGACCCTGACGGATGAAAACGGCAAGTTCCGTCTGGAAATGCCGCAGATCGTTCCGGCCTTTGGGCAGCCTCATGGCCACCTCGCCTATGATGGCGGTGATTTTAAGACGGTCTTCCTGCGTCCGATCATGCCGAGTTCGAAAGACACCAGCCTGAATGTGGATTTCGTTCTTCAACCGGCCTGATCGAGTATGAGCCGCGCCCATGCGGGCCGCGCCCATGCGGCCCTGATCTGGGCCGTCCTCGTGATCGCTATCGGCGTGCCGATTGTTCTGGCGGCGAATAGTCCGCAGCTCGCGTGGCGCAGCCCCGTCTATATCGCGGCAGGGTTCGCGGGGGTCATTGCGATGGGCCTTTTGCTTATGCAGCCGCTGTTGGCGAGTGGGGTGTTGCCGGGCTTTCCTTCCGTGCACGGACGACGTGTTCATCGCATGGTCGGGAGCGTTCTTGTCTTGGCCATTGTCGTTCATGTTGGGGCGCTTTGGATGACCAGCCCACCAGATGTGATCGACGCGCTTGTCTTTGACTCGCCGACGCCATTTTCGGCGTGGGGCGTTGTTGCGATGTGGGCGGTTTTTGCTTCTGCGCTTTTAGCGGCGCTCCGGCGGCGTTTGCGTCTGAGGCCCCGGACCTGGCGGATCGGCCATACGGCCCTCGCGGTGATTATCGTCGTCGGGAGTGTTGTGCATGCGATGCTGATTGAGGGAACGATGGAGACGATATCGAAGGCCGTCCTCTGCGGGTTTGTG
>CAZXMX010000367.1:0-1414 GCA_964641645.1 uncultured Neomegalonema sp. | reverse complement strand
GCGCTTTCGGCGGCGACCGGCCTCAAAAAGGCCAGCCTCTATCACCGCTTTCCCGGCGGTAAAGAGCAGATGGCGCGAGAGGTTCTCGGCCATGCCGAAGGCTGGCTCGCGGCCCATATTATCGAGCCACTAAAATCAGACGCGCCGCCGCGCGCCCGGATCGAAGCCCTGACCCGCACGCTCAGCACATTCTACGCAGGCGGCAAACAAGCCTGCCTGCTCAACGTTCTCGCCTCGCCGTTGATGGAGCGGGGACCGTTTGGAAAAGAGATCAGCGGCGCGTTTGAAAAGCTGATCGTCGCTTTGGCGGATACGGCCATTGAAGCTGGCGTCAATCGTATTGATGCTCGCAGCCGGGCGGAGCGGGTTGTCATGCTGTTGCAGGGCAGTCTCGTACTCTCGCGGGGTCTCGGCAGTACACGTCCTTTTCGCGATATGCTACGCACCCTGCCCAATGACCTGTTAGGAGACCTTTGATGACCGCTCGCTATCATCAGCTCGCCTTCACCCCGAACGTCAAAGCCGAACAGGTCGCGCATGGCAGCCGCGGACATTACGCAAAATATGAGGGCGCAGCGGAGATCCCCGATCCGATCACCGAGGCCGAAGCCGCGTTCATCGGCGCGCGCGACAGTTTCTATTTCTCGACGGTCGGCGAGACCGGCTGGCCCTATGTGCAGCACCGGGGCGGGCCGCCCGGATTCGTGAAAATTCTCGACGAAAACACCCTCGGCATGGCTGATTTTCGGGGCAATCGGCAGTATATCAGCGTCGGCAACCTGCAATTCGACGACCGAGCCTCGCTGTTTTTCATGGATTACGCGAACAAGCGCCGCCTGAAAGCGCTGGCCCATGTCAAACGGGTCGATCTGAGCGAAGACCCTGATTTGGCAGAAAAACTCGCGTTGCCAGACTATCGGGTCAAGGTCGAACACGCGCTGATCTTCACCATCGCGGCCTTCGAGTGGAACTGCCCCGCCCATATCACGCCGCGCTATTCCGAGGCCGAAATCGCCCCCGGCATTCGGGATCTTCACACGCAGATTGCCTTGCTCGAAGCGGAAGTAAAACGCTTGCGGGGTTGATCCGTTCAGGCCAATACCCGACATTACCGGCAAATGGAGAACTCAGACACCATGCGAGACAGCGTCGACCGCACCCCCGAGGGTATCAAAATTCACCCCGAAAGTGATTTCGAAGGGATGCGGAAGGCTGGGCGGCTGGCCGCTGAAACGCTGGATATGATCGGCGAGCATGTGCAGCCCGGCGTCACGACCGATGCGCTGAATACGCTGGTGCATGATTTCATCATGGATCATGGCGCGATTCCGGCGCCGCTGGATTACAAAGGCTTCCCGAAATCCTGCTGCATTTCGATCAACGAAGTCGTCTGTCACGGCATCCCCGGAAAGCG
>CAZXMX010000366.1:0-2593 GCA_964641645.1 uncultured Neomegalonema sp. | reverse complement strand
ATTTAGATACCATGAATTGCGAACTCTTTTCGTTACCAATCGTCTTCATAGTCGGAGAGACTATGTTGTACGGCAGTCAATGGATGGAGTGGGAAAGCGATGAAGAAGAAAAAGCAGCGGTCTAAGCGTTATAACACGACGTCTGCAGCGCCCTCCAAACAGGAGAACCGGGTCGAGGAAGCGGGGAGTTCACGCCGTGACGTCCTGCGCAAGCTGCGTAATGGCGGCATTGCCGTCGCGGTTCTCGGCGGCGGTGGCTGGTTTGCTGTCCGTGACGTGCAGGCGACCATTCGCGAGCACGACCTGAGCCGGATTGGAAACGGAACGCCGTCTGTCGTGCAAATTCACGATCCTAATTGTTCGATCTGCATCGCGCTGCAAAAAGAGTCCCGTGCTGCCGTTGAAAATATTGAGGGTGGAGGCCTGCAGTTTCTCGTCGCCAACATCCGAGATGCCAAGGGCAAAAAGCTGGCCACTCAGAACGGCGTTGGCCATATCACGCTGCTGCTGTTCGATGGGAAGGGTAAGCGTCAGGAAATCCTGCGCGGGCCTAATGATCGCGATACCCTTGAGTCCACGTTTCGACAGTTTCTCGCCAAAACAAGCTGATCCATAAAAAAAGCCCCGGCTGTAACCGGGGCTTTGAATAGGCTTTGATGTTGCGGTTCTAGCTAAGCGAAGCCACCAGCATATCGATCTCTTTTAGATCGCGCTCGGCTTCTGCTTTGCGAAGACCTTCGGTCGCTTCGACCTTTGCCGCAGCCGCTTCACGAACCGAGTCAAACATCTCTTTGGATGCTTCGGAGCGCGGGGCGGCGTATTCAGCGAGGATCGAAACAGCGGTGCCGCTCACTTCGGCAAAACCGCCTGCGACGATGTATTCGGTCACTTCGCTGCCGGACTCGATGGTCACGACACCGGGGCGCAAGGTTGTCGCCGTTGGAACGTGCCCCGCCATCGCGGTGAAGTCCCCATCGCCGCCGGGCAGACCCACCGACTCCGCCTCAAGCGAAGCCAGTTTCTTTTCCGGCGAGACCAGCTCGACTTGCATCGTTGCCATGACTTAGGCCGCCGCTGCGAGTTTAGCGGCCTTTTCAATGGCCTCATCCATGTCGCCAACCATGTAGAAGGCGGCTTCTGGAAGGTGATCGAACTCGCCGTTTGCAAGGCGTTTGAAGCCGTCGATGGTTTTTTCCAGCGGAACCTGAACGCCGGGCGAGCCGGTGAAGACCTCTGCCACATCGAAAGGCTGGCTGAGGAAGCGCTGAATCTTACGTGCGCGCGCAACAGCCAGTTTGTCGTCTTCCGACAGCTCGTCCATGCCGAGAATGGCGATGATGTCTTGCAGTGCTTTATAGCGCTGAAGAATTTCCTGAACCTGACGGGCCACTGCGTAGTGCTCCTCGCCGACAACAGCCGGATCGAGAATACGCGATGTTGAATCGAGCGGATCCACAGCAGGGTAGATGCCCAGCTCGGAGATCGCACGGGACAGAACCGTCGTCGCGTCAAGGTGAGCAAAGGTTGTTGCCGGTGCAGGGTCGGTCAAGTCATCGGCAGGGACGTAAACGGCCTGCACGGACGTGATCGAGCCGTTCTTGGTGGTCGTAATACGCTCCTGCATCGCGCCCATGTCGGTCGCGAGAGTCGGCTGATAGCCCACAGCGGAAGGAATACGGCCCAGCAGAGCGGACACTTCGGAACCGGCTTGCGAGAAGCGGAAGATGTTATCAACGAAGAACAGCACGTCAGCGCCGTCAGCATCGCGGAATTCCTCGGCGAGGGTCAGACCCGTCAGTGCAACACGAGCACGCGCGCCTGGAGGCTCGTTCATCTGACCGTAAACCAGAGCAATTTTCGAATTCTCAGGGTTCTCGACGTCGATGACGTTACCTTCGATCATCTCGTGGTAGAGATCGTTACCCTCACGCGTACGCTCACCAACACCAGCGAACACGGACACGCCGGAGTGCACCTTCGCGATGTTGTTGATCAATTCCATGATCAAAACGGTCTTGCCAACGCCAGCACCGCCGAAGAGGCCAATCTTACCGCCCTTGGAATAAGGTGCGAGCAGGTCAACAACCTTAATGCCGGTGGTGAGGATCTCGCCTTCGGTCGATTGCTCGACAAACTCAGGAGCATCGCGGTGAATCGGCAGCTTTTTATTCGCAGCGATCTCGCCTTTTTCGTCAATCGGATCGCCGGTGACGTTGATGATTCGACCGAGTGTCGCGTTGCCGACTGGAACAGCGATCGGCTCGCCCAGATCGGTCACAGCCTGACCGCGAACGAGGCCTTCGGTTGCTTCCATCGCAATGGTGCGAACGGTGTTTTCGCCCAAGTGCTGTGCGACTTCGAGAACAACACGGATGCCGTTGTTGTCCGTTTCGAGCGCATTCATGATCGCAGGAAGGTCGCCGTCGAACGATACGTCGACAACGGCCCCGATGACCTGACTTACTTTTCCGACGCTTGCGTCAGCCATGTGGTATTCCTCGGTTTACTGGCGCCGCCTCCGTGAGACGGACGTTGGATTTAGAGGGCTTCGGCGCCCGAGATAATTTCGATCAGTTCGCTGGTAATCGCGGCC
>CAZXMX010000365.1:0-2618 GCA_964641645.1 uncultured Neomegalonema sp. | reverse complement strand
GATTTCAAACAATATGATAATCTAAATTATTCAATAAATTCAGTAGAAAAGGAAACATAATTGACTATTTGATAGGCAAAAAATCATTCGTGTTCAAAAACTAACCAATTTGGTTTCGACAATTCCGATCGCTACGACTCGAATCGATGCGCACAACCTCCCTCGCGAAACAGATGGTTTGCTTCAGCCTTGGGGTTCTCTAACTGAACGAGAAGCGAAGAAGGTCAGTGCCGCCTAAAGCGCCGCCACGGCATCGAGGATCTTATCTGAAACCTCGACAGGGCCGCCTTTTGCCCGATTTGCATGCCGCCTTGCGCCGGGTAGGCGTGCGCCTTCCATGTCTTCGATCTTGCCGAGCAGTTTTTCGCCATGGGCAAGGAAGTTCGCGCCGGCAGTTTTTGACGGATCAATTGCCATCAAAAACTCACCTCCGTTGAATGGGCAACCGGGAACGGCGGTTTCTTTCGCTTCAAAGCTGAAAACTTCGCCGATCATAGCACCGGCCATCAATTCGATCATCAGCGCGATGGCTGAGCCTTTATAGCCGCCGAACGCGAGCTGAACGCCGCCGTCGAGGATCGCGGCGCCATCGGTCGTCGGGTTCCCGTTTTTGTCTATTCCGGTACCTTCGGGCACGGGGATGCCATCGCGCGCATGGATCATCACGTCGCCGCGGGCGATAACGGAAGCCGCCTGATCGAAGGCTAAAACCCCGCCATCCGGGCGCGGCCACGCGAAGGCCATCGGGTTGGTTCCGAACAGGGCTTCACGGCCTCCGGCGGGGGTGACGTAGGGAACGGCGGCGGTGACGGCAAAGCCAACAAGCCCTTGCTCAGCGAGCATCTCGACCTCTGGCCACAGCGCGGCGAAATGCCGAATGCGCGTCAGACCGCACATGGCGATGCCTTGCTCCTTGGCTAACGCGACAAGCGGGTCTTTGGCACGTTCCAGCGCGAGGGAGGCAAAGCCCTCTTGGCCGTGAACCTTTAATACCGATGGTGCGATTTGCTCAACGTTTGGGTTGGCCGTGCCGTTTGCATCGCCTTCGCGTAGACCTTTCACGTAGGCTGGAAGGCGGAAGAGGCCGTGGGACTGTGCGCCGTCGCGTTCGGCGGCGGTCATCGTTCGGGCGACCGCTGCGGCGTTGGCGGCATCGCAGCCATTATCCAGCAGGGTCTTTTCACCCAGTGAATGGACGTCTTCGATTGTCATGATGGCCATGGTCGCGCTCCGCTAAACAGGATGCACGACCGTGACGAGGCGGAAGCTGAAAATCAAGGGCCGCCGAGCGGAGGCTACTGTCGCCCAAACAGCATCGCGACGACGATACGTTCATCGCGAATCGCGGTTCCGACACCGGCAAGGCGCAGTTTCGGATCAAGCATCGCTTCGCGGTGACCCTCTTTCGAATTGAGCCAGTCGAGAACGGCGCGGCGCACGGTTTCTTCGTACTGCCACGTGATCTCACCCTCTGCGGTCCAGAGGTTCTCGGCTACTTCCGAGAATTGGTTCACATTGGCTTCTTCAAGGCGGGCTTGGAGGTCGCGCCCATCCGGAGCAAAGTGACCGAAGAAATCGCCGGAGAGCATATCACCGGCATAGGAACCAGCCACGAGACCGAGAGAGGCGTCAGCGGTCAGCGGCTGCAGGCCCTTATTCGAACGTTGCAGGTTGATCGTCTTAAAGATCGATTTGCTGACTTTCAGAGAATAGTCGTAGGACGAGTTTCCCCATGGTCCGGCGCGATCCGCTCCGGCGATGGTCGAAACCAGCTTGGCCTCTTGCGCGATTGCGGCGGGTGCGAGCATTGCAAAAGCAAGCGCTGCGGCGAGGGTGCGGAGAAGCATCACGAAACTAACCTCAATAAGAGCATTTTTACGGACTTTGCGCGCGGCATGGTTAGCAATTCATTAACTGCGCTGCAAATCACGTCAGGCGAAATTGTCCGGGCTTGATCGGAACCCATGCCTCGACCGCAGCCGTCGCAATAATATTGGTTTGCCCGAGTGTGGAATGCTCGACGTTCAGCCCCCCTTTTGTAGCTTTAACAATGGCTTGGCCGCGTGGCAGTGTCGCCGCAACAGCATCCGTATCGACCCGTTCCGGGTGTTGAACGCCGATTGTTACGCGGACTTCCATCTCCTTATGGTCGAGATCAAGGCTACGAAACAACAGCAGTGAGGAATGATGCAATGCGTCCTGAACCGCACGATTGGCCGCCTTTGTGTAGTCTTCCCCGTATAAATCGTTGCCGGTTCCCATTTCCAGAATGATGCGCCTCATCCTGTCGCCTCCATATCGAAACTGACCGTCGCGGCGACATTGGCGATCACGGTAAATTTGCTGCCGTCTTCGCTAGGTACGTCGAGACCGCCTTCGGTGACTTCGACGGTCGCAGTGCCATAAGGGAGCACCGCTGCAATGGCCGCCGCGTCGACTTTGTCGGGTTGAGCGACGCCAACCTTCACATGAACCAGCATCGCTTCGCGCGGAAAGCCAAACGCATCTGCCATGTTCAACGAATTGTGCCAGAGCGCATCCTTGAGGGCGCGAATCGCGGCTTTGGTATGGTCGCCGCCTTGCAGGTCGGTTCCCATCCCAAATTCCACAGCAACCGG
>CAZXMX010000364.1:0-2627 GCA_964641645.1 uncultured Neomegalonema sp. | reverse complement strand
CGCGGGCGTCTTCGGGATCGATGGTAATGAGCGGGAGTTCGCGCAAGTCGTCGCGACCCTTGAGGGATGTGACTTCTGTTGCGGCGTTCGCTTCGGCAATAGTCTTTTCGCCGAATTCAACGGGGATGCCATGTTCGTGGATGGCGATCAGAGAGATCGAACGCGGTGCACCGATGTCGCCGAGGCGCTCAACGACTTTGGCTGGCTGTAAGCCGTGGCGAGGGCCGCGCAGCGTCTCGATCTCGACCAGCTCGCCGTCTTCTGCGCCATGGCGGTTGGCGCTTTCAACACGGAATTCGCGGTCGGCCTTCTTGTCGACGGGGACGACACGCCCGCCCTCAGAGCCTTGGCGGTAAACGCCGAGGGTTCGGGAGACGGCTCCCAGTTTCTTGATCGTTTTGGCTTCGTAATCGTAGGCGTCGCCTTTTGGGAGGGCGCGGAGTTTGGCGAGGACGCGATCTCCGATGCCGACGCTGGGGTCGCCTTTGCGCTGCGGGGCGAGAATGATCTTGGGTTCGTCTTCCTCAAACTCCCACGCTTGCGGGCGCGCCACCGGTTCACCGTCTTCATTGATGCGGGTGACTTCGATGACACCGACGGGCGGAAGATGTGCGCCACTGGGCCGGTAACTTTTACGAGCGCCCCGTTCGATCAGCCCTTCGCGCCGCATCTCCGCGATCATGTCTTTGAGAACAACGCGCGCTGCGCCCTTGACCTTAAAAGCCTTGGCGATATCGCGTTTTGTCGTTTTGTCTGGGTTCTCAGCAATGAAGCGAAGAATATCGTCCTGTGAAGGCAGCCGTGTTGTCATGGGGCACGGCTACACGATCCTTCGCCCTCTGTCACCTTGATGCGGCGCGCTCGATCATGTCTGGGCAGGCGTGCCGCCCAGAATAATGGTGAAAACGCCGTTTGGTGACGCTATTTCGCCAGCTTTTTAGCGATAAGTTCGACGGCCAATTCGACGGTTACATCTTCTGGTTTGACGGTTTTTGGAATGGTCGCGTTGACCTTACCCCATTTGACGTAAGGCCCGTAGCGCCCGTCCAGAACGTTCATAGGACCGCCCTCATCGGGGTGATCGCCCAGTTCTTTGAGCGGCGGTTTCGCAGCGGCACGGCCACGCCCAGCGCGGGGGTTCGCCCGTTTTTCAGCGATCAATTCGACGGCGCGGTTCATGCCGACCTCGAAAACTTCAGTCCAATCACCAAGGTTTGCGTAGGTTTTGCCGCATTTGACGAAGGGACCATAGCGACCAATGGCGGCGGTGATTTCTTCTTCGTCTTCAGGGTGCATCCCAATGACGCGCGGCAGCTTGATCAGTTTCAGCGCCAAGTCGAAGTCTACATCATCGACGTCGACACCCTTAGGGATTGAGCCGCGTGGGGGTTTGGTTTTGTTTTTGCCTTCGCCCTCTGGCTCGCCCAGTTGGACGTAAGGACCAAAGCGACCGGACTTGAGCGTGACAGGCTTGCCGGTCTCTGGATCAATGCCGAGTTCTTTGCCATCGCCCGCTGCGGCCTGTGCTGCCGCTTCTTCTTCGCTGACACCGAAAGCACGGGTGTAGCGACATTCGGGATAGTTGGTGCAGCCGATGAATGCGCCGAACTTTGAGGATGTCTTGATCGAGAGCATCCCGTTTTCGCGCATTTCCTTGCCGCAAATCGGGCACGTCTTCGGGTCCATCCCGTCGCCGCGATCCTTAAAGACGTGGTCGCCGAGCTTTTCGTTGATGACATCGAGAACTTCAGAGACCCGAAGTTCTTTCGTTTCGCCAATGTCAGCCGAAAACTGCGTCCAGAAGTCCTTTAGCAGCAGCTTCCAGTCCATCTTGCCGGCGGAAACCGTATCGAGCTTTTCTTCCAGATCAGCCGTGAAGTCATACTCGACGTATCGCTTGAAATAGTTTTCCAAGAACGCGGTGACGAGCCGGCCTTTGTCTTCAGCAATCAGTCGGTTCTTGTCTTTCGTCACATAGCCACGATCTTGAATCACCGTGACAATCGACGCGTAAGTTGAAGGACGGCCAATGCCCAACTCTTCCATGCGCTTGACGAGGCTGGCCTCGGTGTAGCGGGGTGGCGGCTGGGTAAAGTGCCGCAGCGCAAGCGCACTCTCGTCTTTTGAAAGGACCGCAGCCGCAGCACTATCGCCTTTTTCGATGACAGCATCCGTTTCGTCGGACTTCATCGCCTTGGTGAACGCGGCCTTCAGTGAACCATCCGCCTTGGCGAGGGCATCGCCCTGAGACATCGCGGGGAGGAGCGCGCCGTCTTCTTCGTCCGAAGCGGTTTCGTCTTTGCCTTCTTCGTAGACCTTCAGGAAACCATCGAACTTGATGACTTGCCCGGTGGCGCGAAGGCCGACTTTACCGTCTTTGCTCTCAATTTCAGCGACGGTCCGTTCGAGACGTGCACTTTCCATTTGAGAGGATACGGCACGTTTCCAGATCAGGTCGTAGAGTTTTTTCTCAACGCCATCGATGTTGAGGTCATTCGCTGCCTTGGTGAAATCGGTTGGTCGAATGGCTTCGTGCGCTTCCTGAGCGTTTTTCGCCTTCACTTTATATTCACGTGGCTTGCTCGGGACGTACTCCGCTGAATACCGATCGCCGATTGCCTCGCGTA
>CAZXMX010000363.1:0-2629 GCA_964641645.1 uncultured Neomegalonema sp. | reverse complement strand
TGGTTGTCGAGCATCGCTGAACACAGGTTATGTGCCGAGGTGATCGCGTGGAAATCGCCGGTGAAATGGAGGTTCATATCCTCCATCGGAACCACTTGCGCATACCCGCCGCCTGCCGCGCCGCCCTTCATCCCGAAGTTCGGGCCGAGCGAGGCTTCACGGATGCAGACCATCGCGTTCTTGCCGATTTTATTGAGGCCATCGCCGAGGCCAACGGTCGTGGTCGTCTTGCCTTCGCCCGCCGGGGTCGGGTTGATCGCGGTAACGAGAATCAAGTTGCCGTCGCTATCACTGGCCTTGGACTTGATGAACTCAGCCGAAATCTTCGCCTTGTCATGGCCGAATGGCAGCAGGTGATCGGTGGGTATCCCCAGCTTGTTTCCGATCTCCTGAATGGGTTTCTTCTTCGCCTTGCGGGCAATTTCGATGTCAGACATGGCGAGGCCTCCAATGATTCTCAGCCGGGGTTGAGCCCCGGAAATTATAACTGATGAGACGGTGCACCGTTTCCACCCTCTCGCATAGCCTTATTCAGCCCGATTGTATCGAGGGCACCCTGCGCAGAGACGCCCTGTTCTGTCTCGGAAACGACGGATGCGCGCGTTACGACGCGACAACAAGGATTGCAGCGCAAACGGCAAAGGCCATCAAGGAAAAGCGTAGGTTCCAGTCGAATGCGAGGTTTTTGACCGAAATCCCTGTTTGGCGGGATAAAATCAGGTTTGTTCCGCCAAAGGGTGATCCGGTTAGATTGACCGCCCATCCGAGAACCAGAGCCAGCGCGAGCAGGTCTGGTTCTAACGCGATTCCCTCCGCGCGGGACGCGGCCCCGCCAATAAACGTGACCGTCAACATGGGCGGCATCGCGACCAGCGACAAAAGTACGACGGTCGCTGTGATCGAAACATAGAGAAGCGACGTGTGGGTGCCGAAGAACGAGAAGACCGTCGCCAGCGATTCCGGGGGCACAACTCCCGCGAGGACCGTTCCGGTGAACCCGCCAAGCGCGAGCGTCGATGCCTCCGGGCTGTTCTTGGGTAATCCCGTCAGGGCGATGTCTTTGACGCGGGTTGTCAGACTGCGCCCGTCTCCGCGCCCCGCCCTGATCTGCGCGATGATCCAAACTCCCGTGACGGGGATGGCCGCTAGGATGATGCCATTCACCAGAGCGGTATCGAGCAACGCTGCGAAGAGAAAACTGAGCACGATCAACAGTCCATAAACTGCGCCCAATCTGAGGAAGCTCACCCCCGGCAAGGGTGCTGGCGCGACGGGGGCGCTGGGGGCGCCGAGGCGTTTGCGCAGCTTTGCCCCGAACAGCAGGTCTTCGATCCACCCCGCGATAATGACACAAGCTGCACAGATCGCGCCCATAATGCCAACCGTCAAAACGGAAGCGCCACTGACCACGCTGACCGCGACGACCTGCGCGATGGAGGTAGGCGACCACGCGATGAACCACGAAAACCCGCGTGTCAGCGCCATTAGCTGACGTTTCTTGCGTATCTCGACAATCTCAGGTGAGAGCGTGTCGCTGTTGGCCTTCGCGCCGCGCTGAATCAGGGGTGTCAGCAAGATCATCGCGCCAAAGTTCATCACCACGCCCATCGTGTGTCCGCCCAAGGCGACGGCCCAGTATCGGCGGGTTGGTGGTTGTTGCGTTAAGAAACGACCGACTTCCAACACCGAGGAAGAGGTCATTGCACCGTCGCGGAGGACGGACAGCAGCAGAAAGAACGCGGAGAGGTAGGCAGCTCGGATGGACGCTTCCGCCAACAGCCGGATTGGCTGCGCCAATACCGAGACGGCGATAATGGCAGAGAGGACTGACAAGACCATCAGATAGCGCTCTCGGAGGTGGAGGTATTCGCTTCCGACGATCAGGAAGGCAGCGTAACACATCGCGCCCAGCAAACCGAAAACCGGGGCGTCCGTAATCAGGTAAATCAATATGGCGGCGCAGAGACCGTTGAGAGCATAGGGAGCGAGGCTTGCGGGCCTCACCGCGCTTCAGCGGCTTCGAGGCGGGCTTGTAGCTCGGCCAAAACATAGAGCCGGATCGCAGCGGAAAGGTTGTCGGAGGCCTCTCCACTTTCCAATCGCGCGGCGTCGATTTCTGAAGCGAGGGCATTCAGCGACAACGAGCGAGCGGCAGCACTGGTGCGAAAGGCTTCCCAAAATTCAGATTCCAGCGAGACGCTGGTTCGGTGCCCTTTGAGGGTGAGCGAGCGTTTGATGATGGGCACGCTCGCCGTCCCCTAATGTAACGAGGTGAGGTCAACAATCGGCAGCTTCACGCCGACGTTTCGGGCGGCCATCATCAACGGCGATTCCGGATCGAGCAAGGCCACTTCGAAAGCCCGCTCGCCGTTAAAGGCGGACGTTGCCGTTTCCGCGAGCGCCGTCGCGATGTTGTCGGCGTCCTCGATCCCGCCAACTGTCAAAGCCACGCCAAGGACGACGCGCCGAATGGCCGCTTCTTCCTCATTGTCGATCGCGAGACTGAAGATGATTGCTTCGTGGACTTCACGGCGCAGGCCCGCGAGCTTTGCGGTGATACGGCCAATGGCTTCGGGCGCGAGTTCGGGCGGCGCGGTGACGTCCATGCCACTGCCCGCCGGAACTTCTT
>CAZXMX010000362.1:0-2634 GCA_964641645.1 uncultured Neomegalonema sp. | reverse complement strand
GTCACGCTGTCGGGTGAAGACGCGCGCGAAGGTTTGACCTGTGTGCTGTCGGTGAAAGTGCCTGATCCAAAGTTCTCATCGCAGACGAAAGAGAAGTTGGTCTCGTCGGAAGTTCGCCCTGCTGTTGAAGGGATGCTTTACGAAAAGCTGACCGAATGGTTCGAGGAAAATCCGAAAGACGCCAAGTCCGTCGTGATGAAAATTGTTGAGGCCGCTCAAGCGCGGGAAGCCGCGCGGAAGGCGCGCGAGCTGACCCGAAAGAAAGGTCAGGACATTAACTCGTTGCCGGGCAAGTTGGCACAATGTCAGGAACGCGACCCGACGAAGTCAGAACTCTTCATTGTGGAGGGCGACTCTGCAGGTGGTTCCGCCAAGCAAGGCCGCAACCGGAACAACCAAGCGGTGCTACCTCTGCGCGGTAAAATTCTGAACGTCGAGCGCGCACGATTTGACCGGATGCTGGGTAGCCAAGAAATTGGCACGCTGATCACCGCCTTGGGTGCGGGAATTGGGCGAGACGAATTCGACATTGAGAAGCTGCGCTATCACAAGGTCATCATCATGACCGATGCGGATGTTGATGGCGCGCATATTCGCACACTGTTGCTGACGTTCTTCTATCGTCAGATGCCGGAGTTGATCGAGGGCGGGTATCTCTACATTGCGCAGCCACCGCTGTATAAAGTCGCGCGCGGTAAGTCGGAAGTCTACCTGAAAGACCAACGCTCGCTTGAAGATTACCTGCTCGACAGCGGGATTGATGGCGCGGGGATGACCCTTGCCAATGGTGAGGTGTTAGCTGGGCCAGACTTGAAGCGCGTTGTAGAAGAAGCGCGTAAGGTGAAGGCGCTGATGAGCAACTTGCCACCATCACTGCCACGCTTTGTGATGGAGCAAGCCGCGATTGCGGGTGCACTTGATCCCGATGTGCTGGCCGACGAAAAGCAGGCACAAAAGCTGGCGGATAAGATCGCAGACCGTCTTAACATTATCGCACCGGAGACGGAACGCGGTTGGGCTGGATCTCCGAACGCTGAAGGCGGTATCCGCTTTATGCGCACGGTGCGCGGCGTGACGGAAACACGGACGCTGGATGGCGCAATGCTCAAATCCGCTGAGGCGCGCAAGCTGCACGAGATGGCGGACAGCCTTGACGAGACCTACGCAAAGGCCGCCAAGTTCGAACGCAAAGAGCGCACCATCACGGTCCGCTCGCCAACGGATTTGATCGACGGTGTGATGATCGAAGGCGAACGCGGCATCGCGCTGCAACGCTATAAGGGTCTTGGCGAGATGAACGCCGATCAGCTTTGGGAGACCACGCTCGATCCTGAAGCCCGCACGCTGTTGCAGGTGCGCGTCGAGCATGTGGACGAGGCGGATCAGATTTTCTCGAACCTGATGGGCGACGTGGTTGAACCGCGCCGCGACTTCATCATGGAGAACGCGCTGAGTGTGGAGAACCTTGATATTTGAACCGGCTTGTTTGATGGATAGGGGCGTGCGCAGCACGACCGCGCGACCGACCCCCCCTGGCGGGCGCGCCCCGCGAAGCGGGTCGCTATAGCCGCCCGGTCGGTCGCTTCGTTCCTGACGCTTCTGCCACTTGGCGCAAACGCTAACGAGACCTGTCAGCGCCTAGACCTTGTTACGCCAGCGCAATACGAAACCAAGACGATTACCGTCACCTACGAGGCGCATGAGCGGTTAATCGTTGTTCCAGCGACCTACAAAATGATCGAGCAAGAAGTCGTGGTGGCGGAATCGTACTGTCCTGGAGAGATACTGGTTGAAGAGCGAATAACCGCTTGGGAATTTTTTGGCGAATCTCCAGCTCCAAGACTCCAGACTGTTCCCACAACATTCAAGCGAGTTGACATTGATGGCAGCACTCGCCGTTTTGTCG
Organism: uncultured Neomegalonema sp.; assembly: GCA_964641645.1. Classification (GTDB taxonomy): domain Bacteria; phylum Pseudomonadota; class Alphaproteobacteria; order Rhodobacterales; family Rhodobacteraceae; genus JAHDDY01. Next base: position 728 of record CAZXMX010000362.1, on the reverse strand, counting down.
TCGAAGATCCATCATCAGTAGTCTGGCGTCCGAACAACGGCTATCCCGCTCGCGCCATAATAAAAGTTCGACCTCACGACAGCAAATTGAGCTGTACTGACAAAGAGCTGATTCAAGCCGAAACTCGGTCAATCGAACGACGTGTAGAAGACGTCCCCGCCACGACGCGCAGTGAACGGGTTCCTGAACGGACGCAGATGATTACCGAACGTGTTATCGTCAAACCAGCGCATGTAACGATCCACCAAGAACCATGCAATGGAAAGTGATCCCATGAAACTCGTCTGGCTCACCGATCTGCATTTTGACACAGCGCCTGCTTGGGGTGTTGATCTGGATGCACGGCTCAATGCTGCGATTGATCATATCATCGCGCACCAATCCGATGCGGCCTACTGTATGGTCACGGGTGATCTGACGAATGATGGTGATGCGGCGTTGAACGAGGCGCTGCGCGAGCGGCTTGATCGGCTGCCGATGCCGTGGCTGCCGCTGGTCGGGAACCATGACGACCGCGCACATGTAAACGACGTGTTATCGCCGCCGAGCACGGTCGGCGAATATATCCAATATGCGGTGGAAACCGAAGCCGGCGTTTTCCTTTGCCTCGACACCAAACGCGAAGGATCGTCGATTGGGGAGGTTGCGTCGCCGTGCCTCGACTGGCTCCAACGAAAGCTGACCGAATACGCCGAGCGACCGATTTTTATCTTCATGCACCATCCGCC
>CAZXMX010000361.1:0-2641 GCA_964641645.1 uncultured Neomegalonema sp. | reverse complement strand
AAAACGGATAACTGGAAGAAAATTCCAATCATCGGTTACGGCTTCTTGGAAGATCCAAACGACGTCACGGGCTTTTACGGCGCTGGCGGCGCTTCCTGTATTCGCAAACCGGCAAGCTATGCCGAGTTGGTGGAAACGACGCGGGCCGCTATGGGATACTGGCTCTCCATGTCCACCTTGCCATGTGACTACCTGATCGAAGCGTAGATCAGTCAGCCAGCAACGCGATGACCTCGCGCGTCACGGCGTCGGTCCCCATGTCTCCGCCAAACTCCATCGGCCTCAGGCGATTGTCGCGGAACCCAGCATCAACGGCAGCATCAATCATTGCTGCCGCTTCCGCCATCTGGGGCACATTCAGCTTCTCAGATAGATAGTCCAGCATTAATGCGCCCGACAGGATCGCAGCCAACGGGTTTGCTTTATCCTGTCCCATGATGTCCGGCGCGCTGCCATGGGCACCTTGGAACAAGCCGTGACTGTCGCCAATCTCACCACAGCTCGCCATGCCCATGCCGCCAACCAGCCCTCCCGCAAGGTCTGAGAGGATATCACCAAACATGTTTTCCATGACCAGCACATCGAAGTCCCAAGGCTTACGAACCAAATCAAGTGCCATCGCATCAACGTAGTTATAGCCGTATTCAACGTCGGGAAAGGCCAAGCGCCGTTCATCGAAAATCTTGCGGAAGAACGCCATCGAGACAAAGACATTGGCTTTGTCCACGCACGTGACCAAGCCCTTGCCACCACGCGCCTTGCGCTTTTGGGCGAGCTTGAAAGCGAAATCGTGCAGTTTTTCTGTCGTCGAGCGAGAAACGCGCAACGTATCGCGCGCCTCTTCATCCCCGATCATCTCGCCGCCGCCATTGGCCGCCGCCGTGTAGAACAACCCTTCGGTGGATTCCCGTAAGATCACCAGATCAAGCCGTGCAGCTCGCGGATCGGCGAGGCGCTGTGGCGCGTTTGGGTAGGCTTTGACAGGGCGTACCCCGGCATAAAGGCCATAGCGATCCCGCAAGCGCAGATGGGGTGAGATTTCCGTCCCGTCATCATGGCGGACGCTCGGCAGTCCAATTGCCCCCAGCAAGATCGCATCCGCCTCCCCTGCACGCTCCTCGCCGCCCGGTTCAATGTCGTTCCCCGTTTTCTGGAAGTAAGTTGCGCCTGCATCAATATGCTGTCGTTCAATCTCAAACCCGCCGACCTTTGCCCGCGCGGCATCGATGATCGCGAAGCTCGCGTCAACAACATCTGGGCCAATGCCATCACCGGGGATCGAGGCAACTCGGGCTATCGCATTTATCATAGACTTTCCGACTTCCAAAGTTCCGCCGTCATCCCAACCGCCGTGCGATCACGGTCTCGGTCAAATCAAGAAAGTCGGTTTCATCGCGCACTGCCGCGATCTCTGCCATCGTCGCGGTGTATCCCCAACGATCTGCCATCGCCCGATAGCGCGGTGCCCGCCATGCAAGCAATTCTTTATAGGCCCATCGGATAAAAGCATCCGGATCAACCGCATCGGGTTCATCGCCCGTCTCAGTAAGATAACGGTGCCATACGCCCTGCAAAAAACCGGGGTTGTAGTACATCGGCTTGGGGTCGCGATCAAACCGCCGCGCGAGCTCATCCGCGTGATCGGCTTCTTCCCGGATGTAGAGAACCATGCTGTTTTCAGAAAGCGAAGACATGACAGGATCGGCATCGTCCGATGGATCGACGACCTCGCAAAGCGAACCAGATGTATCGCAGAGGAAATGATTGTAGCCGTAGACCCTTTGCGCGCGCTCAATGAAATGATTGGTGTCAAGCATGGCAGCCGTTTCCGCAGCACGATGCTCGGTCTGTCGACGCAGATACTCCTCGAAGGGAATCCCGCCTTTTTCGGGGTTGCCGGGCTTGCCGAGATAAGTCGAGAGGGGCGACAAGTTCTCGAACGTAATATTGCTGCCGATATAGATTGAATCGCTCATCAACAATTCACGCAGCAGCGGTGATTTCATCGCCTCTTGCTTAAAATTGTCGACGATGTGCTCGCCCATGTATCGCGTGCCAATCCGGTAATCGACCGAGTAGTGGAACCATCCGCTCTCCCGAACCATCGACGCAATGCGCGTTTTCCCGACCCCGGACATGCCAAACAAGGCAAGCGAACGTCGCTCTTGCGAGCGAAAGGCGGTGGGGATTTCGAACAGCATGTCATAGGCTCCGTTGACGTCTCTACACCCCTAGCGGGTTTGCCGAGCCTGCGTCTATAGAGGCTTAGCTTCAATCACCGCCATCACATCCGCCATCATCGCTGCAAGCATCACTGTCGTCGCTATCGGTCCAATCAAAAGCGAAAGATCCTGCGCTCGAATAGCGTCCTCGTTTACCCGGTGCGAGGAATAGACCAGCGACTTTCCGTCGCCCGTACAAAAGACATCCGATCAGTAAGGCGGCGATGGTACCGATGACAATGATTGACAGCATATTATGAACCTCTTTCGGTCGCTTGGTGAACGTCAATAGCAGGAGAGTTCTAACAAACGCCGTCTACCTCGCGATGCTTGACAAGGCGGCGCCGCTTCCGTATCCGAAGCCCTCGCAATCTAGCCCAGATGGCGGAATTGGTAGACGCGCTGGCTTCAGGTGCCAG
>CAZXMX010000360.1:0-2651 GCA_964641645.1 uncultured Neomegalonema sp. | reverse complement strand
GGCGACGCCGCCGACGCACAACGAATGATTACGGACGCGATTGAGCGGGCGAAGGGTTAGCGGACTTCAGAAATTTTGAGACCACAGCTATTCCTCAAGCTCCTCCTCAGGTGCCGGCAATGCTTTTGGTGGCGCGGGTAGCCGCGCGGGATCATCTGGGGCTTCAAGCCGTTCCACCTCTTTTCGTTTAATATCGAAGACGCCGAATAGTTCACGCATACGATCAAAGAATGGTTTCGACTTAATACCAACCTCACCTGCAACCTCACTCGCTTCAATAAACCTATCCAATACGACCCTAAAATCGCTATACTCTTTATCAATTTCAGCCTGTAACTGATTTACAATTACAAGCAGTCGGCGCTTATGTTCATCGCTAATTGCCTCACTGTCACGAATTACGTTACGAACGTCACCGAGCAGACTATCTAACCGACGCGTCTCTTCTTCGGATAGCTGTATCAAATAGCTATTCATTGACGCGGGATCTTTTATTATTCGTCTCGCAATGAGTGCTTTGACGCTTCTATGGATGTCTTCAATTTTTTTCCGAGAGGATTTGGCTTTTAGAGCGGCGACGAGAGGCTCAGCAATTACAGAAGTCAAGCTACCGTTTGTACCGACCTGTACATTTGGGGAAATTTCATCCTCTAGGAGTACCTCCAACATATAGGCTACGTCTCGAGGTTGCTCGTCAAGGTCTCCCGAGAAAAAATCTGTGCATATCTTGTTCGCTGCGATTAATTCATTTTTAGGCAACGTTGCTAAGTATTCATTCGAAAACAAGACTCTCACCTATAAAATAGAGCGATACAACACAGTGAATGAAAACCTCACAAAAGTACATATTACTGAGGCTGATTATTGCAAGACTTGGGTAAAAACAACTATAAGTTGATGAAGGTCAACCTCTCAAATCACCCCAATTACTCGCTCAGTTATAAAACGCCAAAAATTCGCGCGTCACTTCGTCGGGCAGTTCCTCAGCCAGATAGTGTCCGCCCGGTAACGTATGTCCTCGCACATCGCTGGCACGCTGTTGCCAGAGTTCGAGGCAGTCGAAGTGCTTCTCAATCGCGCCGTTTGCGCCCCATAACACCAAGAGCGGGCAATCCAGCTTGCGGCCTTCGTCCTCGTCGTCATGAAGGATGTCGATGGTCGCCGCAGCGCGATAATCTTCGCAACTGCCTCGGATTGTCTCTGGATCGCGAAACGCTTCCAAGTACGCCTCCAGCGCTTCGGGCGCGAACACATCGGCGCTGCGCTTCGGAGGACGCGCGCACTTCCAGAGCCAGAAACCATCGGGATCAGCGCTCATCATCTGTTCGGGCAATGGCGCGGGTTGGATCATGAAATACCAGTGCCAATAGTCCCGCGCGAAACCGTCGGTCGCGTTGGCATACATCTCTCGGGTTGGTGCGATATCCAGCAAGGCCATACGCTCAACGCGGTCCGGCCAATCCACCCCTAGTCGATGCGCTACCCGAGCGCCTCGATCATGCGCGCCAATGCGAAAACGCGTGTGCCCCAACGCCTCCATCACTTTGACCATATCGGCGGCCATCGCGCGTTTGGAATAGCTGGCGTGATCGGCGACGCTGGGTGGTTTGGAGGACTTGCCATATCCGCGCAGATCACAGGCAACCACGGTGAACCGCTCCGCCAATGCCGGAGCCACCTTGTGCCAAATCGCATGAGTTTGCGGATTGCCGTGCAGCAACAAAAGCGGCGGACCGGAACCACCCGTCACGCCATGGATAGTTGCCGCCTCCCCCGGTAAATCAAAGCTCTCAAAGCCCTCGAACATCACCGCAAGGTCACCGCGTAATGCAGGTCTCCCGTTAGGTAGCGGCTCAGACGCAGTTCGACGACGCGATCTGAAATATCAATAGCTTTGCGCCGGACCTCGATTAGCGGGGAACCCGGCGAAACGCTCATCAACGCGGCGTCCTCATCTGTCGCGAGGACAGCGTGGAGTTGTTCATCGGCTTCCGAAATGACGATGCCATAGGACTGTTGATAGAGCGCATAGAGGGCATTGGGCAACGGCGAGCGATCTGCTAGGCCCGGAAACAGGGATGTCGCCACGGTCGAAACTTCCCGAACAATCGTCTGAGAATCAATACTGCGGCCCCGCTCAATCACATAAACATCGTCGCACTCAAAGATTGCGCGTTCTTCCTTCGTCGCAGCCCGGCGGATGACCGTTTCCGATTCGAGTTCCGGGGTCGCTTCGCTTCCATCCTCACGGCGCAGGCGAAAAAAGTGGAAATGGTCGCTTTCGGGTGTCGTGGTGGCAACAAAAGTGCCCCTACCTTGCCGCCTTTGCAGGATTCCACGCTGTTCAAGCGCCGTCAGCGCCTTACGCGCCGTTCCTTGGCTGACGCCCAATTCACGGCCTAAATCGGTCTCACTCGGCAGCATTGCGCCGGGGCCGAGGTCTCCACTGACGATCCTCGAAATGATCGTGTCATAGACATGCTGATAGAGCGGTACAGACATGAAACGAACTTACCTGCCCGCGATCCGAGCGACAATAGTAATGTAGCAGAGGTCTTGTATAAGACACGCCGCCCTGTTACCCACGCCTCATAGGGATTCCATACAATCAGAGGGACACCATGAGCAAACCGCATCTGCTGGTCCATGAA
>CAZXMX010000359.1:0-2654 GCA_964641645.1 uncultured Neomegalonema sp. | reverse complement strand
TAGCCGAGAATATAAATCGGTTTTGTCATGTCGGGATCGTATCGCCTTGACGCGCTCTATGGAAACCCCGACCTTGGCGCGATGTCTGTTCGTTACGCCCCTTATGCTGATCCGCGCCAAAGCCGCAAACCCGGCCTTGCGCCTCTTGACCCGGTGACATGGATTGAGACCGATGAGCATTTTGCGCATCAAATGGGCTATCGCGATCATTTGATCCTTCAACAACGCGACGTCATCTTTGCCGAGACCGAAGGAAGTGAACCAGCGCAAGCGGAGTTGCTTCGCCTCTTGCGCGAAAATCTCGGCGCGCGAGATGATTTCGACGTGACGGAGAAGGGCGTTCAGCGGCCTGATGGCGTACATGTTGTCTCGGCTGATGAACCCGCCGTTCTGGCCGCCGGTCGCCTCGTTCAAGAAGACTTCTGTATCTTGGAAAAGGGGGCCGACGAGTATGTTCTCACGTCCGCTGTCTTGTGCTTTCCGTCTCGTTGGTCTCTTGCCGAGAAAATAGGGCATCCCTTGACCGCGATTCATGGCCCTGTTCCCGATTACACCGATGATCTAGCGAAGCGCGTCAACCGGGTGTTCGAGGGGGTGAAAGTCGGCCTGCCGCTTTGGCGCGCGAACTGGACGCTCCATGATCACGATGAGCTTCATCAACCGACCGGCGCATGGCGGGCGGAGGAGGGCGGCGAGGCGCTTTATATGCGTGTTGAGCGGCAAACCTTTGTCAGGTTGCCGGAAACGAAGGCGGTCGTTTTTGGTATTCGCACCTTCATTGATCCGCTGGATCGGCTCACCCGAAAGCAGGCAGTCCCATTATTAAGTTTGGTTTCCGCGCACACAGACGATGATATCGATTATCGGGGTGGCGGTGTTCTACACGAAAAAATTCTGAAGAAACTGCGCGCGATGACGGCATGATTTTTCGAAGAGCCAACGAAGCTGACTTACCTCGCATCATTGCGTTGCTCGCGGCGGATTAACTCGGCGCTACCCGAGAGCAGCTCTAGGCCTCTTCCCACTGCGCTGCGGTTTCTTCCAACACTTCACGGAAAGCATCAGCGAAAGTAAAGCCGACCCAAATATCCCAAGCGTCGCCGTCGCGAGCGATCCAAACACTTATGTGATGAGCGGTTGTTGCCTTGAACGCTCTGTCCGCAAATGCTCGATCCCGAAAGTCGAGGGGCGCGAGACGCATCATCACATCATACGCAAGCTTGCCTTCAATTCGAAAACGTTTCCGCGAATGACCGAGATCGGTCAGCGTCCCTTCGTCGCCTGAGATAGAAGGGGCATCGTTGCCTTCGAAGACGACCCAAGTCATCGGACCACTTCGGACCTTACCGTTCTCGACGTGGCCCGGTGCCGTTGGCAAGTCAGCCCGCGAAACTCCGGGCCAGAGCGTTACTTGCACGAGGGTCTCACACAGGGTTTCGGTGATTTTCAGATCATCGCGGTTCACAATCTCAACCATGCATCCGCTCTCCCTTTGGATCGAGGAAGTGCGGCGAAACGATGCGCACTTCGGTGTTGCCATCGCGGACCGGATCAGCAGAGACAGCAGTCTTACCGTCCCAGCGTTCCACGCCACCCTTTATCAACCCAAGTCCAATCCAATGACCAAGTTCGACGGAATAGGTTACTGCCGTGATGAGGCCCTCGCCGTGGCCTTTTTGCTCGGCGTCGGCCATCAGCAAGGCGCCGGCTCGAAGGCGCTTGCCATCGCCTGTCGGCACGATACCCACCAACTGCTGCCGATCCGCGTCGTGAAGACCTTCGCGGGTCGCGAGTGCTTTACCAATGTAGTCTTTCTTGGAGGACGCCATCTTACCAAGGCCCAAATCTTCGAGCGTCGTGCGGCCATCAAGCTCTGATCCGGCAACGTGACCTTTCTCGATCCGCATCGCGCCGAGGGCTTCGGTTCCGTAGAGACATCCGCCGAGCGGCTTCGTAGCGTCCCACAAGGCATCTGCCACGGGTTCGGCCTCACCGGAGCGGACATAGACTTCGTAGGCGCGCTCTCCAGAAAAGCTGATCCGGGCAATGTAGACGTTCTTGCCGGCGATGACCCCCTCGCGCACGCCCATGAAGGGGAACGCTTCGTTAGACAGGTCGCAATCGGATACCACGGCTTCGAGGACGTCGCGCGACTTGGGTCCGGCGACGGCAATCCCCGCCCATTGATCCGATACGGACGCAACCGAGACCTTTAGTTCCGGCCAGCGGGTCTGAAGGTATTCTTCCAATTTGGCCATCACCCCAGCGGCGTTCGCCGTGGTGGTGGTCATCAGGAATTCGTTCTCCGACAAACGCCACGTCGTGCCATCGTCATAGACAATGCCGTCCTCCCGCAGCATGACGCCATAGCGGGCTTTGCCAACAGGCAGCTTGCCAAAGCCGTTGACGTAAAGGCGGTTCAGAAAATCGCCTGCATCCGGTCCTTGGACCATGATCTTACCGAGCGAGGAAACATCGCAGAGCCCAACCGCTTCGCGCGTCACTTTCATCTCACGCTCGTAGGCATCGTCGACGCTCTCGTTTGGCGTAATCGGATAATACCAAGGGCGCCACCAGAGGCCCGCTTGCGTCATGACCGCGCTGTGTTTTTTATTCCACGCGTCGAGAGGCGTCAGCCGGTTCGGACGGAAGTG
>CAZXMX010000358.1:0-2664 GCA_964641645.1 uncultured Neomegalonema sp. | reverse complement strand
AGATCATCGCGGTTATAGATCGGATCATCTGACCACAGGTCCGTAATCCGAAGCTCGATCCCGCTCATGCGCTTGGGCCGCTCGGGATGCAGATCAAAATTCTTACGCGGATCAATCAGCTTGAAAGGCGGCGGCGTTGTTCGCAGCCGCGTCTCTCCATCAGATTTCCGCGCCGAGCGTCCCGACCGCGCAGCGCGCTCAGCGACCATCGGGGCCAGAACTCCGCGCACCAACACCGCAATCAAGATCACCCGCCGATACGCGGATTCCGAAGGCCGCAACACGAACAGAACCGTCAGCCGCTTAAATCGAGGCATCGTCTCAACGGTCTCGCCAACCTCCAACTTCAACCACGTAAACAGCCACGCCACATTGCGCAGCAAGGCTTGTTGGTTGAGGTGAAGGGCGAGGGTCCAGTCCATGTCGTGTACGGTCTCCTGTTAAAAACAAAACAGGAACTAATCTGGTGAGGCTGGCGATGCTGTCAAGAACAGCGCGGTCAAACCACTTTTGGCAAACGCATCACGGACTTAGGTGAAACCGAATACAACGCGAGTTCCACCTCAAGAAACAATTTTTCGAACCATACAATCGATGATAGAATTTTCCGAAAGCATAATGTGTTTGGAGTGTTCTATGGCAAGCCCAGAATTCGATATCTCCGATTTTGACGGCGTCATCGCGGAGCACGACAAAAACGTAAAACGGCTGCGAAGTTGGCGTCGAGATTTTGCCAAGCACCCCGACGAGCTGGCGGATTTCCTGATCGACAAATACCCGATCAAAGGGGCCGTCCAGCACGCTCGTCTGGTTTCGTGCTTTAAAATCGACAAAGCCTATCAAGGTAACCGGGGGTCTTTCACGCCTTGGGATGGGGTCTGGAGAGGAACTTGGAAAGGTAGCGACAGCAGCTCGCCGCAATATCACTTGTGGGATCAGACGAGCGAACGGGATGGGCAGTTCGTTCAGCCCGTCACCCAATCGACCTCGGACTACGTGACCCGCGAAAACTTCGATGAGATGACCGGCAAGAACAAAGTCGATCTGGGCATAAACGTCTGGTCACCAACGAACGGCTTGACCGGCTGGGTTTCCAAGCGACAGAACGATGATCCCCACGAGTTGCCTCATATCGCTTACGCACCGAACGCACGCACCCTGATTTGGATTGCGCAGAGGAACTTCACCGGCTCGTTTTGGATGTTCTATGAATGGGTTAACTCTGCTGGAACCCAATATGGCATTTATGGCATGTCCTTTACGCTCGGGGCGAGTGGCGTGATCCGGGGCGGTGTGCTCGGACAGGCGACCTACAATTCGGTTCATCGCGATTTGATCCGATCGCCCTACGGCGGGGCTCAGCCAACCAATGGCACGCAACATACAGTCGTCGCAGGAGAGAGCCTCTCCCTGATCACGAAAAAACACTGGAGCGACATGATGCTGTTTCCGTTGGTCTATGACGCCAATGTCAGCGTCGTCGGATCAAATTGGAACCTCATCCACCCCGGTATGGTTCTAACGATTCCCGATAAATCATCCTACACGCACGCGCAACTCGGTGCCGCGAGGAAACGCGCTCGCGCTGGCTAAAGCCATCCCCTTCAATCGTTGGGGTAGGATCGCCAAAACCAAAAAAGCCGCCCCAGAAGGAGCGGCTTTTGAATTTGGTCGTTTCGGAACGTTTAACGCTTCGAGAACTGGAAGCTCCGGCGGGCTTTTGCCTTACCGTATTTCTTCCGCTCAACAACGCGCGGATCGCGGGTGATGAAGCCAGCTTTTTTCAGCGAGGGGCGCATAACTGGATCGTAGTTCGCCAGCGCTTTCGAGATCCCGTGACGCACCGCGCCCGCTTGACCCGACAGGCCACCGCCCTTGACGGTACACATGACGTCGAACTGACCCGCAACATTCGCAACAGTGAACGGCTGGTTGATCACCATGCGCAGAACCGGACGCGCGAAGTACTTCTCGACTTCACGGCCATTTACCGTGATCTTGCCGGTGCCAGGCTTGACCCATACACGAGCAATCGCGTCTTTCCGCTTGCCGGTTGCGTAAGCGCGGCCAAGTTCATCGCGCTTTTGCTCGTAAACAGGCGCTGCTTCGTTGTTGGCCAGCGAAGGATCAACAGCGGGAGCGGCGTCGCCTTCCGCAGCAGGAGCCGCAGGCGCAGCAGCGGCGTTCGCGGCAACAGCGTCTTTCAGACCTTCGAGCGATTTGATTTCTTCAGCCATTATGCTCTCCGCGCGTTTTTGGTGTTCGCCGAAGCGAAGTCGAGGGCTTCAGGGGCCTGTGCTTCATGCGGATGCTCTGCACCGGCGTAGATTTTCAGGTGGCGCATTTGCTGACGGGTCAAAGGACCGCCCGGCATCATGCGTTTAACAGCAGCCTCGATCACGCGCTCAGGGTGCTTGCCTTCCAGCAACTGACGTGCGGTACGGTCTTTGATGCCGCCCGGATAGCCGGTGTGCCAGTAGTAGATTTTGTTTTCGCGCTTACGGCCCGTCAGCAACACCTTCTCGGCGTTAATAACGATGACATGATCGCCCATGTCCATGTGAGGCGTAAAGGTTGGCTTGTGCTTTCCACGCAAACGCATCGCGATTTCGGATGCGAGCCGGCCCAGCACGAGACCGTCGGCGTCGATCAGGGTCCAGCCCT
>CAZXMX010000357.1:0-2666 GCA_964641645.1 uncultured Neomegalonema sp. | reverse complement strand
GATGGTCAGTTCGAAACCGTGTTCGAAACCTCGGGTCTGGTGCCGGGTGACGCATGGTCCGACTTCTTGCCTGACTCGGCTCCGCTGATTTCAAACTGGCTCGCGCCAATGAACTGCGGAAACTTCAATACTGAAACCGGTAAGTGCGGCAACGCATTCTAATCTCCCCTGCACGAGCACCAACGAGGGCGCGGCAATCGTCGCGCCTTTCGCTTTCTGACTTCAGAGGTTTCAATGTTTCGAATGATCCGCTCCATTGTCGCATTCATCTGCCTGCTTCAAGTGATGTCGCTGGGGCCTGTCTATGGTCAGACGAGCGATGAGATCGCGCTGCGCATCGAAATCGCACGTCTTGCCGGGGCAGACTTTCGTGGCGTTGACGCCGTCGTGCAGTCCCTTGCTTCAACGGGTAATCCTGCGGTGACACCTATTCTTCGTGCGCTTCGCAGTGGGGATGTGTACTGGCGCAAGTCCGACAACCTCGTCGTGATCGGTGAGAAAGCATCGGGACGTCAACTACGCTTAAGCGATCCTTTGTCGGGCCAAGAAATCGAAGTTGTCAAAAAACGCGCGACAAAGAAGGTCAAAGTCAACAACACCCTTCGCAATGCAATTGATGCAGCACTCGGCGGGTTAACGTTACGAGCCGATGACCCCAACCTGCGCATTAAAGCCGCCGAGCAGATCTTTGCAAAACCTGATCCCAGTGCCTTGGTCAGTTTAGAGTCTGCGATTGATGCCGAAGACGATACAAACGTCAAGCAAGTCATGCTCGATGCGCGCGCGGCACTCGTTCTCACCTTACCAGATGCGAGCGGTAAAGAAGTAACGCAGGCCATTGACCGGATGGTCGAGCGAGGCGATGCGAAAGCCCGGAACCGGCTGTCGTCCATAAAATCTGACGATCCCGACATCATGATGCGCGCCGCAACAGGGATCGAAAAAATCGACACGTCTCTGCGCTATTGGGGATATGGTCAAAACATCTGGCAAGGCATATCGCTAGGATCGGTCCTCCTGCTCGCGGCCATTGGGCTCGCCATTACTTTTGGCGTCATGGGCGTCATCAACATGGCGCATGGCGAACTGGTCATGATCGGCGCGTACACAACTTTTGCTGTCCAAGAATTTATCCGCACGAGCGCACCTGGCCTATTTGACGTCTCTCTCTTTATCGCCGCGCCGTTAGCTTTCCTGATCGCCGGCTTCGTTGGGATTTGTATTGAGCGCGGCGTCGTTCGTTTTCTCTATGGCCGTCCTTTGGAAACGCTGCTGGCGACGTGGGGCGTTAGCCTGATCCTCCAGCAAGCCGTGCGTAGTATTTTCGGTCCTAACAATCGCGAGGTTGGAAACCCTTCATTCATGTCGGGCGCGTTCGAGTTGGGTGGTTTGACGATTACGTGGAACCGACTGTGGATCGTGATTTTCGCCCTCGTGATCTTTTTCACTTTGCTGTTCGTGCTGAAGCGCACGGCCCTTGGATTGCAGATGCGGGCCGTCACCCAAAACCGCGCGATGGCTGCGGACATGGGCATCCGCACGGGATGGGTGGACGCGATGACCTTCGGCCTTGGTGCAGGCATTGCGGGACTCGCTGGCGTGGCGTTGAGTCAGATCGACAACGTGTCGCCGAACTTGGGTCAAAGCTATATCGTTGATAGCTTTATGGTCGTGGTTTTCGGAGGAGCGGGCAATCTTTGGGGCGCGCTTGCCGGAGCTTTCACACTCGGCATTGCGAACAAATTCCTCGAACCCTTTAGCGGTGCTGTTCTGGCCAAGGTCTTGGTGCTGATCTTCATCATCCTCTTTATCCAAAAGCGACCACGCGGTTTGTTCGCTCTCAAAGGTCGGGCAGTAGACGCATGACGCAAGCACTTGTTAAAAAGCCGCTGCTGAACACTCGCGGCACGATCTTTCTGCTTGTTCTCGCTGCCATCGCATTTGGCGTGCCGTATCTGAACGGAACGGGCGCGTTACCTGATTACGCCGTGTCACTGATTGGCAAGTACTTGTGCTTTGCCCTCCTCGCCATCGCGCTCGATTTACTCTGGGGCTATTGCGGCATTCTCAGCCTTGGGCACGGCGCATTCTTTGCGCTTGGCGGCTATGCCATGGGGATGCATCTGATGCGCGAGATCGGGGATCGCGGCGTTTATTCAAACCCAGAGCTTCCCGACTTCATGGTCTTCTTGAACTGGCAAGAGTTGCCGTGGTTCTGGTACGGCTTTGATATGTTCTGGTTCGCGGTGCTGATGGCGATGTTCGTGCCGGGACTGCTCGCGTTTGTCTTTGGGTGGTTCGCTTTTCGCAGCCGTGTCACCGGCGTCTATCTGTCGATCATCACGCAAGCGATGACGTATGCGTTGATGCTCGCGTTCTTCCGTAACGAGATGGGGTTCGGCGGGAATAACGGGCTGACAGACTTCAAGGATGTGTTGGGTTATAATCTACAATCGCAAGACACGCGGATCGGCCTCTTCATGCTCAGTGCCCTCGCCGTCGGCGTGGGGTTTTTGATCTGCCGCGCTGTTGTCGTCTCGAAGGCCGGCAAAGTGATCGTCAGTATTCGCGATGCTGAAAGTCGGACGCGCTTTTTGGGATACCGCGTTGAGGGCTACAAGCTATTCGTCTTCGTGTTGTCGGCCATGTTGGCAGGATTGGCGGGC
>CAZXMX010000356.1:0-2690 GCA_964641645.1 uncultured Neomegalonema sp. | reverse complement strand
TCAGTTTAGCGTAGATCGACGCCCCGACGGGTAGGATGCTCTCGTCCAAGAAGAAGGTGAAGGCCAGACAGGTCAGCACCGCAACCTTCAGGCTTCCCTCACCCTCCCCTTCGATCGCCATGCTCTCTGGGCTCAATGCCCGGCGCCATGCAACGGAGGCATACCAGGTCAAAAACGCAGCCCCCATCAAACGAATGGCGGTGAGCAGGTTGGGCGAGGCTTCGACGATCGCGCCAATGCCAGCCACCCCAACCAAAATCAACAAGGCGTCCGAAACCGAGCAAAGCAGGCACAGGATAAAAACATGCTGCTGCAGAATACCCTGTCTGAGGATAAACGCATTCTGCGCCCCAATCGCGACGATGAGGGAACCGCCGAGCAAAAATCCGGCGAAGAAACCTAAGATCATTGCGTGGCGCGCCGCTCAATCAGTTTAGCGTAGATCGACGCCCCGACGGGTAGGATGCTCTCGTCCAAGAAGAACGCATCGTTGTGCAGCGGCACAGTCCCTTCATGGCCCACCGTGCAATAGGCCCCCGGAACAACGCGCAACATATCTGAGAAATCTTCCGACCCCATCCGCACTGTCTCCGTCACCGTCGCATTCTCAGCGCCAACAACCTCGCCCGCCGCCTCTAGCATCGCGTTGCTCAGGGCGGCGTCATTCACCAGCACATCGAAAATCTCTCGGTTATCGAATTCGATCTCAACGCCATAGGCCGACGCCAAGCCCGCGCACAGCTCACGCACCCGCGCCCGCACGAGATCAGCCGTCTCCGGATCGAAATAGCGCATCGTCCCGCTGATCGTGCAGTCCGAGGGAATCACATTATACGCGGACCCCGAATGAATCTGCGTCACCGAAAAGACAATCGGCTCGGTCGGCGCGATATTTCGGCTGACGATAGTCTGAAGCTGCGAAACCAAGGCTGACCCAATGACGATGGGATCTTTCGACGCTTGCGGTATCGCTGCGTGCGAACCATAGGCGCGGATATGGATATCAAAGAAGTCCGCACCCGCCATCGCTTGTCCGGGTTTCACCCCGACCTGCCCCGACGCACCGTTGGGATTGTTATGCATCCCGTAGATTTCATCGCAGGGAAAGCGCGTGAACAGATCATCCGCCAGCATCGCCCGCGCACCGCCTAAGCCTTCTTCGGCAGGCTGGAAGATGAAGACAGCGGTTCCGTCAAAATCGCGAGTCTCAGCCAGATACCGCGCCGCGCCCAGCAACATGGTCGTATGCGCATCATGGCCACAGGCATGCATGACGCCGGGTGTCTTCGACGCAAAGGGCAGATTCGACCGCTCATCAATGGGCAGCGCATCCATATCCGCGCGCAAACCAATCGTTTTGCCGCCCGCTTTGCCCTTCAGAACCCCAACGACACCAGTCTTGCCGATTCCCGTGTGAGTCTCGATTCCCCACTCGTTCAGCAACTTGGCAACGATTCCCGAAGTCCGCACTTCTTCCATGCCCAGCTCTGGATGTTCGTGGAAATCGCGGCGGATGGCCGTCAGCTCGTCTGCATAGCCTGCAATCCGTTCAATAACCGGCATGGAAGCCCCCCTTTTTACGCGTTTACTCGTCGTCTAGCATGTCCAGCACCGTGCTTCGATCCGCCGATTTCATCCGGTTAAAAGCAATCTGCGCCTGTTTAATATCCTGCGAGAACCCGCGCTCGCCCGCCGTGCGCAGCGCTTTCGCGGTCGCATGGTCTGCACCGAGAATAAAGGCGACCGGCCCGGCCAGCTTTCCCATCGTTTCTTGATCCAGCGCCGTTTCGTCCATGTCGTGTCCTGCCCAAGTTAACCAACCTTGCCGCCAAGAGTGCGGTGCAGCAGGAGGTGTCGTCAACAGTCCGCTCGCGTAAAGGGAGGGGCAATGTCGATTCAATCGGTTAGCACCTGCTTTGCCCTTAAGAAAGCGGCGCTACACAGTAAGAAGCATAAAAATCAGCGCACAACGTGTCAGCGCATCTTGCATTGCGGCAAAAGGCTATGGTAGGCGTGCGCCCGGCTGTTCAGGGGAGCGGCTAGGCCATTCTCTTCGTCTGATTTCTCCTCTTCGCGCTTCCATTTTGAAAGGGTCGCTGTGTCAACGTCTGCTGCCTCTACTTCTGGTGCTGCTGGTCGCTATGCGTCGGCCATTTTCGACCTTGGTCGCGAAAGCAACGCGCTGGACACCCTAGAAAGCGACTTTGCAGCCCTCAACACGCTTATTACTGACAGCGATGACCTTGGTCGCTTGGTCAGCAGCCCCGCCTACTCGCGGGACGATCAGCAAAAAGCGATGTCTGCTGTCATGAGTAAAGCTGGATCCTCTGATCTGGCTCAGCGATTCGTTAGCCTCATGGTCTCGAAGGGACGCCTCGGCGCGCTCCCCGGTGCCATTCAGGGCTTTACCGAATTGCTCGCGGATCACCGTTCTGAGACCGTTGCAGAAGTCACTTCGGCTGCGCCGTTAACGGACGCACAGCGCGACAGTCTCGCCGCAAACCTGAAATCTTCCTTTGGCAAGGACGTAAAGATCGACGCCAGCGTTGATCCGTCATTGCTGGGGGGTCTTATCGTCAAAGTCGGCAGTAAGATGATCGACAGCTCGCTTAAGGCGAAGCTGAGCGGTCTCCAACTTGCCATGAAAGCATCTTAACTCTGAGGAAAGTCACCCGATGAGCATCCAAGCC
>CAZXMX010000355.1:0-2714 GCA_964641645.1 uncultured Neomegalonema sp. | reverse complement strand
AGATCTTTGCGGCGGGTTTCCTCTAGGCCCAGCAGAGTGCAGTAGAACTTCTTGCTCGCCTCGATGTCTTTTACGCGCACCATCGTATGCAGATATTGAATCGCCATTGCGGACTCCCGTTTTCGGACTTTGTTCGTTAAACACTTCGGCACAGCTAGCGGTCCCATAGCAAGAGACAACCTGATGAGCCTGACGCCTGAGCAAAAAGCCGAAATCGAGGCCCAGCGCGCCGAGCGTGCCGAAACCCGCCGGGTTGTCGCGCCGGGGCTGGAAGACCGGCTGTATGAAGCGATTCCCTTGCTCGACTACGGGTTTGTCCGGGCGATTGACTATATGGGCGACGATGAGGCCATCGTTCAAGCGGCGCGGGTCTCTTACGGGCGCGGGACCAAGGCGGCTCGCAATGACGAGGGGCTGATCCGCTATCTCATGCGGCACTGGCACTCGACACCGTTCGAGATGTGCGAGATCAAGCTGCATGTGAAGCTGCCGATCTTCGTGGCGCGCCAATGGATTCGCCACCGCACCGCGAACGTGAATGAATACTCCGCGCGGTATTCCATTCTCGACAAAGAGTATTACGTACCGGCTCCTGAGCAACTGGCGGCGCAGGCCGTGTCCAACCGTCAGGGACGCGGTGATGTGCTGGAGGGCGACGAGGCGGCGCGGGTTTTAGATATGCTGCGCGGAGATGCCGAGCAGACATATTCGCATTACCACGAGATGCTGAATGAAGGCCCGCCCGATGCCGATGGCAAACCCACGGCACTCGACCCGTCACGCGATGGGCTGGCACGGGAGTTGGCGCGGATGAACCTGACCCTTGCGACTTATACGCAATGGTACTGGAAGGTTGATCTGCACAACCTGTTTCATTTCTTGCGCCTGCGCGCCGATGCGCATGCACAATATGAAATTCGGGTCTATGCGGACGCGATGGCCAAACTCACGAAAGCATGGGTGCCGATGGCGTATCGCGCGTTCGAGGATTATCGCCTTGGCGCGGTGCAAATGTCGGCTCCGGCGATGGGCGCGCTGAAGCGGATGCTCGCGGGCGAGGCCGTCGAGCAAGCTGATAGCGGTTTGTCAGCGGGTGAATGGCGCGAGTTTATGACGGCGCTTGGTCGGTAGCGTCGTTTGCCTGCGACCGTCCGCCGGTTCCGAACGGCAAAGTGTAGGCGACCCAGAAAAGCGCCGCCGCGATGAGAGCTGGGCTCGGCCCAATCTTGCCGTTGATGATGCTGAGGAATTGAACGGCTAGGCCCAGTGCCAGAACGATGGCGGGCAGTGCAGGGCGGACCGTCGCCAGCCTGAGCCTGCTTTTCTCGGCTTGGGTGAACTGGATCGCGATGCCTCGGGCGCGCACGGCTTTGCAACGGTACTGACCGCGCCAGCGTCCTTCGGAAAAGGGGGCAAGGGCCTTGGTTATCTTGGCGTGAACGGCATCAACATTTGAGACGTGAACCATCCAGTCGATCCGCCTTGAACGACCGGCGGTATCCATCCGCGAGAGTTCAGCACGAGGGTCCGTGCTCGATTTGTCGATCTGGATCAGCCCCGGATTATCGGCGCTGCTCATGCAATAAATATAGCCGCTCATGTCCCTCTCCCCACGACCTCTCCATAGAGATCAAGCGCCTTTCAGTATGCGCGGGGTGGGTGAGAAAAAAATGAAGTGCGGTGTACGGCCTTGCAGGTCGTTGAATTTTATTGAATTTCAGCGGCTCAATCGACGAGGCGGACCAGCTTTTCGGGGCTATCGTCGGTCGGGTCCGGGGTTGGTTTGAACCCTTTTAGCAGCTCTGCCACCCCGGAAATGCTGCCCACAAGGTTGGTGGTCTCCAGCGGCATCATGATGAGCTTTGAGTTGTTCGAGGCCGCGATGTCGCGGAGGGATTCCGTGTATTTCTGAGCGATGAAATATTGCGTGGCGCGCGGATCGCCCTCGGCAATGGCTTTGGAGACCATGGCGGTCGCGTTCGCTTCGGCCTCGGCTTCACGCTCGCGGGCTTCGGCCTCTAGGAATGCGGCTTCCTTCTGGCCTTCTGCGCGGAGGACCGCCGATTGTTTTGCGCCTTCGGCTTCAAAGATGTCGGCGCGTTTTTCGCGTTCAGCTTTGATTTGCTTCGCCATGGCCGCCGAGACATCGGCAGGCGGGATCAAGTCGCGGATTTCAACACGGGTGGCTTTGACGCCCCAGGCATGGGTCGCTTCATCAATAGCTTGCAGCAGTTTGACGTTAATCTGCTCTCGGTCGGATAGCACTTCATCGAGTGCCATCGCACCGATCATGCTGCGAATATTGGTGATCGTCAGGTTGATAATCGCGCGCTCAAGTTCCAGCACTTCATAGGCAGCGCGGGCGGCATTGGTGACTTGATAGAACGTCACAGCATCCGCACGAACAATCGCGTTATCCTGTGTAATCACGTCCATTTTGTCGATTTCGAGCAGGCGCTCCATCATATTCACGCGCTGACCGATCCGATCAACGAAGGGGATCAGAAAATGGAGCCCAGAGGGGAGGGTGCCCGTGTACTTGCCGAAGCGTTCGACCGTCCATTGCTCGCCTTGCGGCACGATGTTCACAGCGCGATAGAGCGCAAATGCGGCAAGAGCGGTGATAATCAGTGTCGCGGTCAGCATGGTTTAACCCTCAGTCTTATGGTTAACAACACCTTGCAACAGGCTCGTTAATAAAGGTTATACGCTGT
>CAZXMX010000354.1:0-2715 GCA_964641645.1 uncultured Neomegalonema sp. | reverse complement strand
TATGCGCGAACCGGAAACACACCTTACTGGCAGGCTAAGCCTCCTGCCGTTGAACCGTCAGACGGCCCTGTTTCAGAAATTGAACCAGAAGACGCGGGCCTTCTTCGCGTTACCGCTTCTGAAAAGAGTGAAGAAGAAAAGCCTTCACGCTGGTCATCGTCGGGGGCCAATGACACGGCACCAGCAGACGTAGACGCCAGTCGAATTGCCGCGGCTGCACGCGAAGCTCTGGGCGGATCGAGCAGCAACGACGCGGATGATGTTGTTCCTGCTCCGACACCCACTGCAAGCACTCCCGAGGTTAGCGGTTCTGTAAACGCCGAAGTCGCGGGTGCCGATGTCGATATCGTCGAACCGGTGCAAGAGACCCAAGTTGCTGCCCTCGCATCTGTGGATACAGCACCTGTTACCCCCGAATTTGGTATCGGTCCTGTCGTTACCGAAGGTCAGCCTTCCGATCTTGCGCCAGCGCAGCCTCAACAAGCGCCGCGGCGGTTTGCCTTGATTGCGGGCGCGGATACATGGGTGCAAATTACCGACGCCATCGGCAACGTTACGTACACAGGCATCTTGTCGCCCGGTGAGGCTTACAGCATCCCGGCTCAAGAGGGCTTGCGCCTGAAGACCGGTAATGCAGGCGGTCTGTTCATCGAAGTGGATGGGCAAAAGTTTGGGCCGCTCGGCTCGAACGGTGCTGTGATGCGCAACGTCGTGCTGAACCCCGGCGCGGTGCGGGCGAGCTTCACGTTGTCGCAGGCTGCTTCTCTGCTGCAGTAGCCTGCCGAAACGGGCGTCGGGAAACCCCAATCAACGAGTGACCGACTCGCGATGGGCTGTTACTTTCTGGCGACCTAGACAATGGAGAACGACATGAGCATCCGGCCATGGCGCGACGTTGAACGGCGCAAAAGTCGACAGATTTCCGTCGGTGATGTGCTCGTTGGTGGTGACGCGCCGATCTCCGTTCAAACAATGACGAACACGCTGACCTCCGATCCGAAGGCAACCATTGAACAGGTCATGGCGTGCAGCGAGGCCGGAGCAGACATCGTCCGCGTTTCCTGCCCGGATGAAGCCTCGACAGCGGCGCTTTCCGAGATCGTTCGCGAAGTCGATGTCCCGATCGTCGCGGACATCCATTTCCACTACAAACGCGGCATCGAGGCCGCCGAAGCGGGTGCTGCCTGTTTGCGGATCAATCCCGGCAATATCGGTAGCGAAGAGCGCGTGCGCGAAGTCATCAAGGCCGCAAAAGATCACGGCTGTTCGATGCGGATTGGCGTCAATGCGGGGTCTCTCGAAAAGCACTTGCTCGACAAATACGCCGAACCATGCCCCGAGGCGATGGTTGAAAGCGCGCTAGAGCACGCGAAAATTTTGCAAGACAACGACTTCCACGAGTTCAAGATCAGCGTCAAAGCGTCGGATGTGTTCTTGGCCGTGGCTGCATACCATGGTCTCGCAGAGGCTTGTGATCACCCATTGCACCTCGGAATTACCGAGGCCGGTGGCCTGAGTTCCGGGACGGTTAAGTCGTCGATTGGCATGGGTAATTTGCTTTGGGCAGGCATCGGCGACACCTTGCGGGTCTCGCTTTCTGCCGATCCGGTTGAAGAGGTCCGCGTTGGCTTTGAGATGCTGAAATCGCTTGGTTTGCGGCATCGCGGCGTGAACATCATTTCCTGCCCCTCCTGCGCGCGGCAAGGCTTTGACGTGATCAAAACCGTCTCGATCCTGGAAGAGAAACTGGCGCATATTCAAACGCCGATGTCTCTCTCGATTATCGGATGTGTTGTGAACGGTCCGGGCGAGGCATCGCAAACCGACATTGGCTTCACGGGCGGCGGCGCTGGCAGCGGCATGGTCTACTTAGCCGGGCTACAGGACCATAAAATTCAGAACGAAGAGATGGTCGACCACATCGTTGGATTGGTTGAAGAAAAAGCCGTCGAAATCGAACGCGAGCGCGCCGAGGCAGCCGAAATCGCGGCTGAGTGACCTATTCAATCCGACGGGCGGTTGAAGCGGATTCGACGTCCCTTGCAGTCGTTGAAATGCTGACCGCTCCAGAATTCGCGAGTTTCCTGCTCGAAGGACTGTTCGGAGAGGCCTCGGTTGGCGCAATCCTTTCGTGGCGCTATCGGCAAGGCGGTGCCGATTCGACGGATTGGTCTTGGGTTGCCGAAGAAGAGGGCAACGTCATCGGTGCGATGGGGGCCTACCCGGTTTCCTTATCAAAGCAAGAGTGGGGAACGGATGAGGGCGAAGCGAAAGAGCGGAATGCTCATTTCGTCGGCCTTCAGGACATGATGGTCGACAATGCCTTTCACATCGCACGACTTGGGGTGTTGGCTGCCGCGCGGCGTCGCGGTGTGGCCCAGGCGTTGATCAGGGAAGCGGAGATAGCGACGCGCGAAGCGGGTCTTTCGCTGTTGACCTTGATCGTCTGGGCGGACAACGATCCCGCGCTTGCGCTCTATTCGGGTCTCGGGTTCACGGAACGAGACCATACAGAGATTGCTCCCCACCCGCGGCTCAACCGCGATGGAAAAATGCTGCTTCTTGGCAAGGATATTTGATGAAGTGGATCATCATCGGCTTGAGCCTGCTGGCGCTTCTATCGGTCGCTGGCATTTTATATGTCCGTCTTGCCTCGCATGATCCGGCGAGATGGCACGTTGATCCGGTAACGGTGACGGAGGTTGATACCCTCAA
>CAZXMX010000353.1:0-2762 GCA_964641645.1 uncultured Neomegalonema sp. | reverse complement strand
CCCTCAGTTAAGTCATTGAATTAGCCTAATAGTTTGGCACCCTCCGGGCCTACCACGCGCCTGCTTAGCGTTCAGCGCAGTCGGTCCCGCAGTGAGGGCCAAACTGGTATGGAAATCAGTAAAATTCACCGTGAGGTAAATAATTGAAATTATTGGTTTATTTTGTCTTGAAATTTTGACTCAGAACTATGTTGCAGAAAACTCCAATCTTGTTCGCGTTTGAGATTTTGGTTCAAGCAAAATCAATGGCTTAGAGGGCGCACAGACTCTAAACTTTCTTACATTCTACAAATATTGTGAGATGTCAGAT
The DNA here is from genome assembly GCA_964641645.1 of uncultured Neomegalonema sp. Lineage (GTDB taxonomy): Bacteria > Pseudomonadota > Alphaproteobacteria > Rhodobacterales > Rhodobacteraceae > JAHDDY01. The sequence goes on along the minus strand of CAZXMX010000353.1, from coordinate 2,452 downwards.
AGGTTTGGTATTTTTACCAAATAGATTTGAGTTTGGCTGAATTCCTAGGGTTTGAATCCTTAGCCTGGGACGGGGATGCCGACTCGGCGTAGATCCGCCGAATGCTGATCGAGATCGGCCCGAAGATAAAAGCGGGGATTACCGAGCGACCATCGTTGGTTCACACCTTGCGGGATCGCCATCGGCGCTCTGGTGCCCAAAGTTCGTTTTCAGCCACCGCGTTTGCGCACCGTCAGGCGCTCCTCCTTATAAATCCGGTACACTTTCTTCCAGTTCACTTCCCAGCCCTCGCGTTTCAACACGATGTGCAAGCGGCGATATCTAAATCGACGACGCTCAGATGACAGCTCCCTCAATCGCTGACGCAGTTCGGCATCGTCAGGCCGCACCAGCTGACGGCGATGAACACGCGGATCAATCCCCGCCAATCCACACGCGCGCTGCTGCGAATAGCTCTTCTCAATCATGGCCCAGTTCACGGCTTCTCTCCTCGAACCGGGTGTCAGAAGGGTCGCTGCTCACTCGAACGCATGGCGTTCGCGCTCCATTCCGAGCATCTCCTTCAGCGTCGCCACATCCATCATCGGCTCCGCAAGTAGTTTCTTGAGGTTCGTATTCTCAGTTTCAAGGCCCTTCAGCTTCTTCGTATCAGACACGTCCATGCCGCCGTACTTCGAGCGCAAATTGTAGAACGTTGCATCGCGGATCCCGTGTCGCCGAGATAGGGCGGCAGCCGTCGCGCCAGCCTCGTGTTCTCTCAGGATGCCGATTATCTGCTCTTCGCTGAACCGCGATCTCCTCATTCGTCCGTCGCCTCATTCAAGGAACAGACTAACCTCTAGGTGCGGACTATTCAGGGGAGCAGGTTAGATTTTGTCGATTTGGTCGTGCCTAAATTTTCGACCCAAAACTATCTGCAAAAGCTCAAATCTTGTTCGTCCCCGAGATTTCGGCTCAAGAAAAATCAATGACTTAGAGGGGGTGCAAACTCTATATCTGCTTACGTTTTACAGATATTTTTGGTCGATCCGCGTTCAACAAGCGTTGTTTCGACGTTTTGTCGCTTTTCTGATGGCGGCAGGACAGACAGGCTCATCTTTAAGATTGTATCGGCAGCGCGCTGGCCAATTTGAGAGGCGGGCAATCGCAGTGTTGTTAACCCCGGTTCCATGTGTGCCGAGCCTCGGAAATCACCAATTCCAATGATCGACAACGCGTCTGGTATGCCCACGCCGAGGGCTTGGCATGCGTAAACGACCCCTTGCGCGATAATGTCATTTCCGCAAACGACGGCTGTCGGCGGGTTATCGCTCAGCAATCCGATGGCGACCGCTTTGGCCTCGCCAATATCGTACGGGGCGACCTTGAGCCGGTTCGCGGCCAGTTCTAACCCCCGTTTTTTAAGGACATCCTGAGCGCCCGCTAGACGGTCGCGCGCCCGGTCGTTCGACGCGGTTTCGGGAAAGAGAAACGCGATGTCACGATGACCAAGATCGAGCAGATGTTCAGTGACCCTTCCGCCAGCGGATCGATTATCAGCACCAACGCAAGGAAGCACGGAGTCATGGCGAAAGTTCCACGCTGAAATCGCAGGAACGCCTCGTTGAGCCAACATTTCCAGCGGAATGGGGTCATGATCGAACCCGATCAGAACCACACCATCGATCCGCCGTTCAAGCAAAGACCGAACGATCGCAACTTCAAGGGGCAGGTCATACCCGTGCGACGCAATCAGCATGGTTCGCTCGCGCTCTCGCAAACGTTCCGAAAACGCCTCGATTAATTCGGAGAATATCGCGTTGTCGATGGTTGGCACGATCAAGCCAATGGTGCCGGAAAATCGGCTCTGCAAAGCGCCGGCCATCCGGTCGCGGATGTACCCTAAGTCAGCAGCGGCTTCGGCAATCCGCTGTTTTGTCTTCGGTTTCACGATATCCGGGTTGTTGAAATATCGAGAAACGGTCGCTGGAGAGACCCCCGCCCGCGCGGCGACTTCAACGAGGCCGGGGGCCCCTTTTCTCGAACGAGGTACAACCATCTGAAGAATGCTAACAGAAATGAAAACGTTTGCATTACTGTTTTCATTGTCTAGCGTCGTGGGGATAAGAGGCCGAAACAGGTCTGACGGGGAGGATGGAACTGGGTATGGAGTTCCTAGGATATTTTGGCGGGGTCTTTGAACCCCTCTCGCTTTTGCTGCTAATTGGCGGAACGATTGGCGGATTGATCCTTGGCGCGACGCCGGGGCTGTCGCCGACGATGGCGGTGGCACTGTTGATTCCTTTCACGTTCCATCTTTCGCCGACACAAGGGCTTATTCTGCTTGGTGCGGCCTATACTTCGACGGTCGCGGGCGGCGCCGTTAGTGCGATCTTGCTGAAAATTCCGGGAGCACCTGCGAATATCGCCACGGCTCTCGACGGTCATGAGATGGCGAAACGAGGCGAGGGCG
>CAZXMX010000352.1:0-2794 GCA_964641645.1 uncultured Neomegalonema sp. | reverse complement strand
AACTGTTCGAGAATGTTGAGCATATAGGATGGCGTGACCATAATGCCCTGAGGCTGAAAATCCTTAATCAGATTGACTTGCTTTTCAGTCTGGCCTCCGCCCATCGGCACCACGGTCGCGCCCATGCGCTCGATCCCATAGTGCGCTCCCATGCCGCCGGTAAACAGACCGTACCCATAAGCGTTATGGATGATGTCACCTTTGCGTAAGCCTGAAGCGCGGAGGCTGCGTGCCAAGGTATCCGCCCAGATGTCGATGTCCTTTTTCGTGTACACGACAACCGTGGATTTACCCGTCGTGCCGGACGAAGCGTGCAGGCGGACGATTTGATCTTGTGGAACGGCCCGTAGGCCAAATGGATAGTTGTCGCGCAGATCATCTTTGTAGGTGAAAGGAAACTTCACCAAGTCTTTCAGATCTTGCAGGTCATCGGGATGCACGCCAGCTTCATCGAAGCGCTTCTTATACATCGAGACATTGTTGTACGCATGAGAGAGAGACCATTTCATTCGCTCAAGCTGCAAGGCCATGATCTCATCGCGACTGGCGGTCTCGATGGGCTCCAACTCTCCAGACTTGGGGCTCAAATCTTTCATGGGGCACTCCCGTTTTCGTCAAATAAGTTACCGCCGATGGCGCGAGAGAACCCACGAAACTCGGCAATCAGTTTGTCATCTTGGTTCGTTACGGTCACATCGTAAATACCGCTGCGCCCTGTTAAAGAGACCTCGCGCGCTGTCGCCGTCAACTGATCGCCTTGCTGAGCAGGCGCGGTATAACTAATGACATTGTGTTGCGCGACGGTCTTGGCATTGCGGCTATTGCATGCAAAGGCAAACGCACTGTCTGCCAAAGCAAACGTGATACCGCCGTGGCACATCCCATGACCGTTGCAATGATGTGGCTCAACGGTCAGCAGCAGCGCGGCATGACCTTCATCAACCGAAACAATCGACATGCCGAGCCATTGCGATGCACCGTCTGTCGACCACATGGCCTTGGCCGAAGCTTCAGCTCTTTCTTTCGGCGTCACATCAATGCCCTTTGAATGAGGGGGAACGTTTTTCTAAGAATGCACTTACGCCTTCGGCGTAGTCCGCGCTCTCGCCGCAACGTTTCATCATATCGGCTTCCAATTCCAAATGATCTGAGAGTGTATCCGTCGCCGCAGCTTGGATTGCTTGTTTTGTGAGGCCTAATCCGAGGGTCGGTCCCGCTGCAAACTGGGCGGCCATCTCGCGCGCTTCTGGCATCAACGCTTCATCTGGTATCGCTTTCCAAATCAATCCCCAGTCGGCGGCTTGATGAGCGGGTAAAGGCTGTCCCGTAAGAGCCAATCCTTTCGCTCTTGCTTCACCTAACAGCCGAGGGAGATGCCAACTGCCGCCCGTATCCGGGATTAAGCCCACTTTCGAGAACGATTGGATGAACTTCGCACTTTCAGCCGCTAAGACAATATCGCAGGCCAGCGATAGATTGGCCCCTGCCCCGGCTGCAACGCCATTGACGGCACAAATCACCGGGCATTCCAGTGAACGGATCAATCGGACGAGAGGCGCATAAAACGTTCTGACCGTTTCACCTAGGTCAGGGGGCCCGTCCATTTTTGACGGATCGCGATCGCCAAGGTCTTGACCAGCGCAGAAGCCTCGACCGGCTCCTGTCAGCAACACGGCACGAGCGCTTGTATCGCGGGCATTTTCCAATGCCTTGCGCAATCCAAGGTGCATCTCTTCAGTGAAACTGTTTAGGCGCTCTGGGCGGTTCAACGTAATTTCCACCCAGTTTTCATGAACTTGTACCAGCACAGTGTCAGTCATCGCGATACAGACCCTCATTCCCTTTCCATCTGTTCTTGCATATACCGATAGTCCAGATCGTCAATGTTTGACGAGCGATGGGATCGGGGAGAATACGGCATGGGCCTGCAAGACGTCAGCAGCTTTGTTACTGGCCAATGGATTGCCCCTGGCGACGGATCAAGAGAGATCGAGAACGCCATCACCGGTCAGATGATGGCGCGAGCGGGCAATAATGCCCTCGATACGAACGCAATGCTAACGCACGCACGCGATGTTGGTGGCCCTGCTCTGCGAAAACTGACGTTCCATGACCGAGCACGGTTGATCAAAGCACTCGCTCTCCATCTCAATGAGCATAAACAAGCACTCTACGACATCAGCTTTTCGACAGGCGCAACCCAATCCGACCATATGATTGACGTGGATGGCGGGATTGGAACGATGTTTGTTTTTGCCTCCAAAGGCCGCCGGGAAATGCCTGATGGGCATGTCTATCTCGACGGCGAAATCGAACAGCTCTCGCGAGATGGTGACTTTCTGGGGCAACACATTTGTACCCCTCTGCAAGGCGTCGCGGTACATATCAATGCCTTCAATTTCCCCGTTTGGGGAATGTTGGAAAAGCTGGCCCCAACTTTGTTGGCTGGTGTTCCGGCCATCGTAAAGCCGGCGACGGCCACGTCTTACGTAACCGAGTTGGCCGTTAAACTGATGATCGATAGCGGCCTGTTGCCCGATGGCTCGCTTCAATTGGTATCGGGCGGGATTGGCGACACGCTCGACCGGCTGACCTGTCAGGATGTCGTTAGCTTTACTGGTTCTGCACACACCGCTTTAAAGCTGCGTTCGGCCCCTCACATCCTCAAGAACTCCATTCGTTTTGTCGCTGAGCAAGACAGTTTGAACGCGACGATCTTGGGGCCTGATGTCACGCCAGACGCGCCTGAATTCGATCTGTTCGTCAAGGAGATTCAACGGGAGATGACCGCAAA
>CAZXMX010000351.1:0-2810 GCA_964641645.1 uncultured Neomegalonema sp. | reverse complement strand
ACCTGAAGGTCGCGCAACAAATCGACAATCTGAGACTGTACGGACATATCCAAGGCTGACGTCGGCTCGTCCAGAACGACGAGCTTCGGCTTTAACGCCATCGCACGCGCGATTGAGATCCGCTGACGTTGCCCTCCTGAAAATTCGTGCGGATAACGGTCCATCATGTCTGGTTCGAGGTCAACTTCGAGCAAGGCGTCGGCAATCACTTTTCGACGGTCGCCAGTCTCGTCCCCGATCCCGTGGACTTGCAAGCCCTCCGCGATAATCTGTGCAATGGACATGCGAGGCGACAAAGAGCCATAGGGGTCTTGGAAGACAACCTGCATATCGCGGCGCAACGGGCGCAGTTTTCTCTGACTTAACCCGTGAATGTCCCGGCCTAAGAACGCGATGCGCCCTTCGGAGCTGATCAGGCGTAAGAGAGCCAATCCGAGCGTCGTTTTACCCGATCCGGACTCGCCAACGACGCCGAGGGTTTCGCCGGGGCGCACTTGGCAAGAAATGTCTTGTACGGCCTTCACATGGCCGACCGTTTTGCGGAAGAAGCCTTGCTTAATCGGGAACCAGACTTTGACGTTTTCGCCCTCGATGACGGGTGCGCTGCTTGGGTCAGGGATTGGTTGAGGCAGGCCGGTTGGTTCTGCAGTCAACAGCATCCGGGTGTATTCATGTTCCGGGGCGGCAAACAGTTTCCAGGTCGGCCCAGACTCGACCACTTCGCCGTCTTTCATGACATAAACGCGGTCGGAGATTTTTCTGACGATGGCAAGGTCGTGGGTGATGAACAGCATCCCCATGCCCATCTCGCGTTTTAGGTCGGCGAGTAGTTCGAGAATCTGAGCCTGAACGGTGACATCGAGGGCCGTTGTCGGTTCATCGGCAATCAGCAACTCGGGACTGTTCGCCAATGCCATCGCGATCATAACTCGTTGGCGTTGGCCACCCGAGAGTTGGTGTGGGTAGGCGTCAATCCGAGTTTCCGGATCTCGAATACCCACTTGATGCATCAGTTCCAGAACACGGTCTCGTGCCGCGCGGCCCGTCACGCCAGCATGGAGTTTCAGGCTTTCAGAAATCTGTCGTTGGATCGTGTGAAGCGGGTTCAGAGCCGTCATCGGCTCTTGAAAGATCATTGAGATTTCATTGCCGCGCACTTGGCGCATCTTCTTTGTGGTCGCGCCGACAAGTTGTTCGCCGCGATACTTGACTGACCCGCTCATCTCGGCGGATTGCGCGAGCAACTGAAGGACCGACAAAGCGGTGACGGACTTGCCCGAGCCGGACTCGCCCACGAGCGCGACCGTCTCGCCCTCGTTGACATGGATGTCGACGCCTTTGACGGCAGGGTTGAGCCCCTCTTTATTCCAGAACCCAACTTTCAGGTTCTCGATGTCGAGAATTGGGACACCGTTTGCTTCCGCATCACTCATTTAAATGTCTTCCGCGGATCGAACGCATCGCGCACGCCTTCAAATATAAATACGAGCAGGGAGAGCATGACCGCCAGCACAATAAACGCCGTGATGCCCAGCCACGGGGCCTGCAAATTATTTTGCCCCTGCAGCGCCAATTCTCCAAGCGATGGAGAACCCGGAGGGAGGCCGAACCCCAAAAAGTCGAGGGCGGCCAATGAAGAGATTGCCCCCGTCAGCACAAAGGGCAGCATTGTCAGGGTTGCGACCATCGCGTTTGGCAACAGATGCTTGAACATGATCTTGGTGTTGGAGACCCCAAGCGCACGCGCCGCCTGAACGTATTCAAAGTTCCGCGCGCGTAGAAACTCGGCACGAACCACACCCACCAAGGCGGGCCATGAGAAGAACGCGAGGATGCCCAGCAAAACCCAAAAACTCGGTTCGATGATCGCGGCAATAATGATGATAACAAACAGCGTCGGGAGGGAGCTCCAGATTTCAATCAATCGCTGAAAGATCAAATCGACCCAACCGCCGAAATACCCTTGTACGGCTCCAGCCGCGACGCCAATCACGCTGGTAATGAGCGTCAGCATGAGCCCAAAGAGAACCGAGACGCGGAAGCCATAAAGAAGCCGGGCACTGACGTCGCGCGCTTGATCGTCGGTTCCCAGCCAGTTTCTTGCTCCCGGCGCCGACGGCGAAGGCTGCGCCTCATAGACGATCGTATCGTAAGAATAGGGGATCAATGGCCAGATCGCCCAACCGCCTTCCTCCTCGATCAGCTCTGTGATGAACGGATCGGTGTAATCGGCCTCGGTTTCAAAATCGCCACCGAACGTCGTTTCGGGATAGAAGTCTTTGATCGGTGTAAAATACTCGCCCTTGTAGCTGATGAGCAGCGGCTTATCGTTGGCGATCACCGGCGCGAGCAGCGAGATCAAAAACAGGATCGAGAAAATCCAAAGAGACCACCTTGCCAGCTTGTTAGAGCGGAAGTTCTCAAATCGGCGGCGTTGAAGCGGATCGAGCTTAAACATTTTACGCTTCCCGTTTCTCGAAGTCGATCCGGGGATCAATCCAGACATACATCAGGTCAGAGATGATGTTGATGACCAAGCCAAGCAGCGAGAACACGAACATTGTACCGAACACCACAGGATAATCGCGCTCAATGATCGCGTTGTAGCCCAGCAACCCAAGTCCATCGAGACTAAAAATCGTTTCGATCAAGAGCGAGCCTGCAAAGAAAACACTGATAAACACGGCTGGGAATCCAGCGATGATAATCAACATCGCGTTGCGGAAAACATGTCCGAACATAACTTTGCGTTCGCCGAGGCCCTTCGCGCGGGCCGTTAAGACGTATTGCTTGTTGATCTCATCAAGGAA
>CAZXMX010000350.1:0-2814 GCA_964641645.1 uncultured Neomegalonema sp. | reverse complement strand
GAGGCATTTTCAAAATTGTCTTTCCACCACCGCGAGGTGTTTGGACAAGTTGGATTCGGCACGGGTGGTTGGGACTCTGACTTCCCCAACTCGATGCTCGAAATTTTACGCGTCAATGCGACCGAGCAAGACGACGATCAGCGGTATATCGTCTCTGGAGCCGAGCAAGTGCCTCAAGGACTATGGCGGCATAGCCCAGACAGGATGGCGCACTGGCCCGCCGGAACAACGCTCGCATCTTTAAACGGCGGTGCGACGAAGCCGGGGGTGACGCGAATTTTTCGGGGCGCGGATGAGAGGCTTGCTGTGACGGACCAGTGGGGGCGCATGCGTGGTTACGACGCCGTTATCGCGACCTGTCAAAGTTGGCTGCTCACGACTGCAATTGAAACCGAAGAGAATCTGATTGGATCGAAGCTGTGGCAGGCACTCGACCGGACTCGCTACATGCAATCGTCGAAAACCTTCGTGATGGTGGATCGCCCGTTCTGGAAGGACAAAGACCCGGAGACGGGGCGCGATGTCATGTCGATGACCCTCACGGATCGACTGACGCGCGGGACGTATCTGTTCGACAACGGGCCGGAAAAACCGGGAGTGATCTGCCTGAGTTATTCGTGGATGACGGACGCGAACAAGATGCTGCCCTTGCCCGTCGAGAAGCGAGTCGAACTGGCGCTATCGGCGCTCGCTCAAATTTACCCCAAAGTCGACATTGCGAGCCGGATTATCGGCGATCCAATTACGATCAATTGGGAAGCCGATGATAATTTTCTCGGCGCGTTCAAAGGCGCGCTGCCGGGACACTATCGATATAATTGGCGAATGTTTTCGCACTTTATGCAGTCCGGTTTGCCGCCGGAAGAACGCGGGTTGTTCCTCGCCGGCGACGGTGTGTCATGGACACCTGCATGGGCTGAAGGCGCGGTTCAAACGGGTCTGAATGCCGTCTGGGGGGTTATGACTCAATTCGGTGGACAATGTGCGCCGAGCAATCCGGGTCCCGGAGATGTCTGGTCAGAGCGAGCCCCTGTCGATTTGGATGCGTGACGATCTTTGATTGGAGATTCGGAACACGATTCAAAAAAAGCCCGCCCCTGATGGGGCGAGCTTCATCGTTTTCTCGCTTTAAGCTCGGATCAGAGATCCAGAACGCGGTTCCGTTGGTTCGCAAACTCAATCTCGGCGTTCTTGCGGAACGACGCAATTTCGCGAAGTGACGATTGGAAGCCATCGTCGATTTTTGTCGCGAGCTCGGAGTGATCCCGCGTTTCCTCGAACACTTCTGCAGCAGCTTCGCCGAAGGCATCCCAGATGTCATCGTTGAACGAGCGCAGTTCGACGCCATTCTCGTTGATGAGGCGGGCAAGGTATTCGCCGTTGTTCGCAGAAGCCTCTTCCGGCTGAGCAGCGTGCTCTTCGTTACAAGCTGCGGTGATGATGGCTTGCTCGTATTTGCTGAGACCTTCCCACCATGACTTGTTCATACCAAAGGCGAGGCCGCCGCCTGGCTCGTGCATGCCAGCGGTGTAGTAGAATTTCGCCGCTTCGTAGAACTTCATGAAGTAGTCGTTGTACGGGCCAACCCACTCGGTCGCGTCGATTGCACCCGAGACAAGGTTTTCAAAGATCTGGCCGCCCGGCAGCGAAACGGTCGAAACGCCGAGTTTTGACATCACGGTTCCGCCAAGGCCCGGAATCCGCATTTTCAGACCGTTCAGGTCATCAACCGACTCGATTTCCTTGTTGAACCAACCGCCCATTTGCGTGCCGGTCGCACCACAAGGCAGGGCTTTGAGGTCAAATTCACCCGAAATTTCGTCCCAAAGCTCTTGGCCACCCTTGAACTTGATCCAAGCATTCCACTCAGGCGTCGTCATACCGAAGGGGACGGAGGTGAAGTAAGCAAAGGCAGGGTGCTTGCCGATCCAGTAGTAGTCAGCGGCGATGTACGCTTGCGAGTTGCCCGAAGCAACGTCGTCAAAGACGTCAAATGCGCCAACGCGCTCGCCTGCGGCAAAATATTCCGTTTCGATCTTGCCGTCGGACAATTCAGTGATTCGAGCAGCGAGACGTTGCGCCGACGTACCCAAACCCGGGAAATCCCGCGGCCAAGTCGATACGATGTTCAGCTTCGTCGTGCTTTGCGACAGCGCAGGTGTTGCCAATCCAGCCGCACCGACTGATCCAACCAAGCCCGCTTTCGTGATAAATGAGCGTCTGTCCATTTACGATCCTCCCAAAAAAGTGCGTTTGTGCACATCGCGTTACTCTATAACCGTGAACGTCGAGCGCAACGTGCAATTCGAAGGCGTTCGCAACCAAGTGCTATCGAGGATTGCTGCGTTAATTTGCATCGTCTCTCTCATTGACCCTTGTGCGGTGCAGCGGTATCCCTCGCCCCAAGATTCTCGTACAGGAATGCCCTGATGGACGCCTTTTTGCTCGAATACCTACCGATCCTGATTTTTATGGGGATTGCGATTGGTCTCGGCCTTGTCTTTATCCTCGCGGCTGCGATTGCGGCACCGTCAAACCCTGACGCTGAGAAAGTCTCGGCTTATGAGTGTGGATTCAATGCCTTCGACGATGCCCGGATGAAATTTGATGTCCGGTTTTATCTGGTTGCCATTTTGTTCATCATCTTCGATTTGGAAGCCGCGTTTCTCTTCCCGTGGGCAGCAAGCTTTGGCCAAATCGGAATGTTCGGCTTTTGGTCGATGATGGTCTTTTTGGGCGTTCTGACGATCGGCTTTATTTACGAATGGCGCAAAGGTGCGCTGGATTGGGAATAAGATGACAGAGTCCTCGCTG
>CAZXMX010000349.1:0-2817 GCA_964641645.1 uncultured Neomegalonema sp. | reverse complement strand
GCCATCAAAGCACTGATCCCGCACAGCGCTCGCCTGCAACTCTATCAGGTTCATGCCGTCACGCACGGCACCGACGCGCAAGCCGAGGTCAGCGTGCGGATGGAAGAAGATGGCAAGCTTGTGACTGGACACGCCGCCCATACCGACACGATGGTGGCGTCGATCCGCGCGTATGTGAATGCGCTCAACAAGCTGATGGTGCGGCGGGAAAAATCGGCACCGAAGCCCATGAAAGCGGCTGGATAATTCAAACTCCAGCCCGAAGGGGATGGATGATGAAACGACTGATATTGACGCTCGCACTCTCGTTGGGTTCGACGACAGCGTTTGCCGCTGACACGAAACTGAACGGTGAGCAGATCACTGAGCTACTCTCTGGCGCGACGATCAAGGGCCTGCATTACGGCACCGAGACGCGCCAGTATTTTTCGGAATCAGGTCTAACGCTGTGGATCAAAAGCGGCGACGAAAAGCCGTCAGAGGCGCGGTATAAGATCGAAGACGATCAGTATTGCTCAAGCTGGACTGGGCTGTGGAGTGAAGAAAAGTACGGCTGCTTCGATATCGCCCATGATGAGAAGCAGAACGTCTATTACTTCCTCGGCGATGACTTCCGCGCACCGTTCGTGGTGAACGACGGGTTTGAGTTGGACTTTGATTGAGAGCGATGGGCCGACGGCGTTTCCGTCGTGCGTCGGTCCGGAACAAATATCCATCCAAAAAATCCCGAGACGAGCGCAAACGCGATCGAAACGACGCCCATCAAAGGTTCAATGTTCTCCATCATCTGATGTCTTCCAGCGCGGTGTGGGATCACCGCGCCGGTGCAGTGCGGGGCTACCCTTAGTTACTGAACGCCATTCGTCCCGCCCAGAGGACGGGGATGATCAAGAGAAAGCCGAATTTTTTGAGCAGGGGCAGCAGGAAAACCAAGAGCCCTGCTTTCGACAGGGCTTTGCCTGCGATCAGTCCGCCAATTCCCACAGCCGCGACCGTGTCGACCGACGGATTAAAGTCGCTGTAGCGCGCGCCGGGCTCAAAGCTGGTCATCGCCATGACTTTTGGTGCTGCGGCATTGATCGAATTCAACATATGCATATCGCCGATGAAATTCGTGACGAGCACACCATGACGCCCGAGAGCGCGAATGTTGTAGTTCAGCGTGGTTCCTTCAACACCTTCGAAACGGAGTTCCTTGGCCCAATGCAACTTTCGTGTAGCTGCATCGTATCGGGGCGGCGAGGCCCAACCCACCAGCTCGATGCCTTCATAGCCTTGTTGCTTGCGTTGCGTGTTTTCGGCCTCTGTGTCTTCACGCATGGTCTGGAGCAAGCCGTTTGCATCAAGGCTGGTCGCATCCGCGTCTGAAACGTAACCAATCTCAGCGTAAGAAATCTCCGCGCCCCAAGTGTTGTCGAGCGGGGTTTTCTTGGCCGGGAAAATCATCCCCATTGTCGATGCTTCGAGCGGGTTTCCCCAAGCTTCGGTCATAACCTTGTTCGCGTCTTCGCGGTCCAGAAAGTAAAAGCCCTTCGAAATTTTGAAGGTCGCGTTCGCTTCGGGTATCCGCACGGTCCCCTGCTTGTAATCGAGGCTTCTTAGGAATTGATAAGCTTCCCGGTTTTCGGGCCGCTGGCCCGGGAACATCCGCTCGAACGGTTTTGCCTCGGCAAGACTCGAAGCACAAAGACCCAACAAGAGTGCGGCGGTTACGGCGATGTTTTTCATGTCTAAAATCCAAATCAATATTCGCCAATATCGTGCATTAAAATGATTAATATCGCATAGCGAGCGTTTGGATTTTCGCGCCAAAATTTCTAAACTTTTATAGATCTCACCCCAGTCATGCTGTGAAATTCAGAACAAGACTGGACTGGTTTCCGTTCCTTTGCTGTCGTCAAAGCTGGCTCAGCGCGACTGCAGTAAGTGGCTAATTGCGGAAATGTCCGCAGGTGTATTCTGCGCGGATGGCCTATCGTTTTACTGGACTCCTTTCTCGTGCATGCTCTGCAAACGCGGTGTCGGATCATGAAATGGTGCGCGAAATTCGCCAACCATTTCGAGGCGTCGGCATATTGACGCCCGAGATTACCAGTCCCCCCTCACAATTTGTTCTTACCGATCTGACAGCAAGATTTCGGATTGCGTCTAACGACTGGATGTTCCTCGATTTCGATACTTGGGCAGGATCGATCGACGCAGTTTATGCAGTTGGAGTCCGCGACCAAATTCAGTTCGGTCCACTTGAATCTGAGGATGCCCGCGCTGAAGAAACCTATTTGTTAGCGATGTCCAAATTTGGCGTGGATCGCATGGATGCTCTGAACTGTGAGATATTCGAGCGTGGGTTTTGGGGTAGCTGTTAGCCAACAGTCCGCAGCGGGCACTTCTCCGACATTTCAAACCAGCCAGATCATCGGCAGGTTTGAGCTGAAAAACGGTCTCCGCTCCATATCACGTTCGTTCACTCCGCTTCTCTTCTGGATTTGACACATGCTGGCTTTGAGATTTGCCGCGTTTGCGTTGTGGGTGGTGACGAACCTTCGTGGCTGTCAGTGGTCCGTTTCGCGGACGCACTTGCCGCTGTGGGGTTTGAGCCGACGTCGAGTTCAGCCGCATTTGGCTTTGCCAAATGCTCCATACACCGCTCGATGCTGACTGTTTCCCCTTGACATGAATTCAGCTTTCGATCTATTTGTTCACTTTATGTTCGAACAACGGAGAGCGCAGCAAGATGGATTGGGAGGTCGCGATTGAACGGTACCGTGCTGACCTGCTCCGGGTTGTTGCGTGGCTGTTTACTTGGGCGAAGATCGA
>CAZXMX010000348.1:0-2826 GCA_964641645.1 uncultured Neomegalonema sp. | reverse complement strand
TTCACATCTTTTTCGTTGGGCGCGCCAACATAGCCGACGATATGGGCGGCCAGTTCTGCCTCAGGATAATGCCGGGTCAGTCCGATCTCGGGCGAGACCCCGCGCAAGGCTGGGGCATTGGCGTTGATGTCAGCGAACTCGTCCCATGTCAGGTTCTCCGCGACCAACACCTGCGCAAACCGCGAGGATCGCCGGATCTTCTCATACAGCTCTTCTTGCCGCTCAGGATTTAGATCAATCAGCGTGGCCAGCTTTTGCAGCGACAGCTTGATGTCGTCCGTCTGCTCACGAACCATCAGGACGCGGTAATTTTGGCGATTTTCGGCGAGCGGCGTTCCGTCCCGCGAAAAGATTTCGCCGCGAACCGGCGCGATTAAGCGGGGGCGGATACGGCTGCGCTCGGCGCGCTCAGAGTACTGCTCGTTCTCGACGACCTGCAACTGGTACATCCGCGTGCCGAGAATTCCGGCCAGCCCCAACTGACTGCCGAACAGCACAAGAGACCGCCGCGTAAACCGCGAATTGGTCGCTGCTTGTATCTTTCGTCTATCAATCATTGCGAGACGATCATGTGCGCCCGATCCTTAGCACTTTCCGAAATAGCACTGAGACAAAGCCATAGGCCAGAACTGTGACCAAAAACTGAGCAAATGCCGCACCAATTGGAGGAATTGTCCATTGAGGCAAAGCGGTGAGCAGCCCTTCGATCAAGAAGACCCCCGCTGCGAAGCCAACAAAGGCGAGCCAACGCAGGCCAAAAGCGGCCCGTTCCAACGCGTCCGCCCCAGATCGCAGGAACGATGCCGCGATCAGTAACGCCAACATGCCTGCACCGATGACGCCGCCACCGATCAAGTCGGAAATCAACCCGGTCAACAAAATTGCCAAAGTCGGCAGACCGCTTGGCCGGTGAACCATCCAGAAGAAAACGACACAAAGCGTAAGGTTTGGCCAAGGCAACGCGGCGGACCCAACGCCCAGAGGAACCGTCGAAATTGCGAGCGCTCCGGCCAGAGTCACGACAATCGCGATGATGGCCCAAACCGTCAGCGGCTTGCGTTTCACTCGTCTGTTCCGTTGCCAGACTCGAGGCCGCTGTTTCCATCCGGGGCGACAATCAAAACCGCATCGGCGTCAATCGCGCGATCGGTTCGGTCACGCAGAATACGGACGAACTCCAACCGGTCAAAATTCGCGGCGAGCCGAACCCGGAAGAGGTCGCCTTCGCGCTCAACCTCGCCAATGGGCAGGCCTTTGGGAAAGATGCCGCCGTCGTTGGAAGTCAGAATAAGCTGCCCGGGCTTGATGCCCTCGACCTTGGTCGGAAAACTCAGCACCGGCGTCGCGGAGTTGTCGCCGACGAGAATAGCGCGGACAACCTCGTCCTTCTCATCCTCGTCCGTACTTTTCTTTCCGGCGCCTTCGACCACGACCGGCACGCGGCTGGCCAAATCGGTCAACAGCAACAGCCGCGCAGCGTTATCACCCACCGAAACAACTCGGCCCACGACACCGCCACCATCAAGCGCAACAGAACCCGCATCGACGTTGCCGGCACGTCCAACATTGATCGTGACGGCATGGTTGAAGCCGCCGCGCGCGCCGGCAACGACTTGGGCAGTGATATAATCGTATTTCGGGGCAAGGGTGACGTTATGCAAAGCCCGGAGGCGCGCGTTTTCTTCTTCAAATCGACGCGCCACTTCCCGCCATTGGTTCAACTGAACGATATCTTCACGCAGGGTCCGATTTTGCTCGTAAACATCGAGAAACCCACCGAAATTCGACATCGCATCGCGCGCAAATCGGAAAGGGGCTGAGACAAATCCCGTGATCGGTGCGCTGATATCGAGGGCGACCCGGCGCAGCGGCTCAAGCCGGGGGTCGCTGGACGCGCCGAGCACATAAATCAGCACGCCAAAAATGATCGCAAAGGCAAGCATCCCGCGCGACAAATAATGTCCAAATCCCGATCTGGAGCGATACTGCGCCACCGCGAAACGCGCCTCCGTTCTTGCCTATTTGCCAACAGATCCGACGCGTCGTTCGCCCTAAGCGAGTGCGATACAAGAGTTTTAGCCGGTTCCCGGTCTTAAAAACTCAACGAATCTAGGCATCCTCAATCAAAACATGCTGTAGTTTGTTCATATGCTCAAGGGCACGACCCGTGCCAAGTGCAACGCAATTCAACGGTTCATCCGCGATCAAAACGGGCAGGCCAGTCTCTTCGCGCAGGACCGAGTCCAGCTCGGACAACAGCGCACCGCCGCCCGTCAGCATAATCCCCTTGTCGACGATATCCGCCGCGAGTTCAGGCGGCGTCGATTCAAGCGCCACTTTGACGGCTTCGACGATCTGGCCAACCGGCTCTGCCAATGCCTCGGCGATCTGGGCTTGATTGATCGTGATTTCCTTGGGAACGCCGTTCATCAGGTCGCGGCCTCGGACGTTCATGAACTGGCCTTCGCCGTCCTCGGGCATACAGGCAATGCCGATCTGCATCTTGATCTTCTCAGCCGAAGACTCGCCAACCAGCAAGTTATGATGCCGGCGCAGGTAAGAGATGATCGCCTCGTCCATCTTGTCGCCGCCCACGCGAGCCGAGCGGGCATAGATAATATCCGCCAGAGCGATCACAGCGACTTCGGTCGTACCGCCGCCGATATCGACAATCATGGAACCGTCCGGGTCGCCCACTGGAATTCCGGCACCGATGGCGGCAGCAATGGGCTCGGGGATCAGTTTCACACCCCGCGCGCCGGCCTCAAGTGCCGCATCCCGGATCGCGCGCTGCTCAACGGCGGTTGCGCCCGATGGCACGCAAAT
>CAZXMX010000347.1:0-2845 GCA_964641645.1 uncultured Neomegalonema sp. | reverse complement strand
CTGTCGAGATCGAGTTCTGGGCCGATGGCGAGCATCGACTGCATGATCGCTTTCGGTGGTCGCGCGAGACGCCCGACGGCGACTGGACAATCGCGCGACTGCATCCGTGATGCGTGCTGGTGTCGGCGCTCAAACGCGCTAGAACTGAAGCAGGGGAGACAGTGATGACCAGCACTGACGATGCGAAGCGGCGCACACTTTTGCTGACGGGCGCGAGTCGGGGGATCGGTCATGCGACCGTCAAACGGTTCTCATCGGCAGGCTGGCGGGTGCTGAGTTGCTCGCGGCATCCTTTCCCTGAAGATTGCCCTTGGGAAGCGGGCGAAGAGGATCACATTCAGGTCGATCTGAGCAGCCCCGACGATACCATCCGCGCCATCGACGACATCAAAGAGCGGCTTGGCGGTAGTGGCTTGCACGCGTTGGTCAACAACGCGGGCATGTCGCCCAAGGCTGAGGACGGCGGGCGACTCAATACCCTCACCACCGATCTGCGCAGTTGGGGGCGGGTGTTTCACGTCAACTTTTTCTCATCGGTCGTGCTGGCGCGTGGGCTTTTCGATGAACTCAAATCCGTTGAAGGCGCGATTGTGAATGTGACCTCGATTGCTGGCGCGCGGGTGCATCCGTTCGCGGGGTCGGCTTACGCCACATCGAAAGCGGCTTTGGCGGCGCTGACCCGAGAGATGGCTGCCGATTTTGGACCGCATGGGGTACGCGTCAACGCGATCGCGCCGGGGGAAATCGAGACGGCGATCCTGTCGCCGGGAACCGAAGACATCGTGAAAGACATTCCGTTGCGGCGGTTGGGGCAACCCGAAGAAGTCGCCCGCACGATTTATTATCTGTGCACGAAAGAAAGCAGCTACGTCACCGGCGTCGAGATCGAGATCAATGGCGGGCAGCATGTTTAAGCGCCGCGTCCTCACGCCTCACACAGGGTTCGGCGTATAGACCCCCACATCGCGATTGAAAGCTGGGCGTGCGTCTCGGATTCGGCCCAACAGGATCGCCGTCACGATGGCTCCGTTCAGGGCGAAGAGGTAGAGCGGATACGCGAGGATGATCCAATCTGGCGTGCCAATCGATAAGATTGCGCAAGTCGAGGCGATGAACGACATCAGCCATGTCGAGAGGGTCTCACTGTCAGGGCTCTGATACGCTTTCAGAACGGTGACGCTGCCGCCGAGCAGGCTGATGCTGATCGTGATGGCGAGCGCGTAGACGGCTGTTTCGGTGAAATACCACAAGACGAGACCCGCCAAGGCACAGAGTAGGATAAAGACATCACGGGTGTTCAGAAATCCGCCCACGCCGAAACGGATCGAAAGGGCAAAGATGACGATTGTCGCCGTCACTTGCACCCCAGCGAACCAGAGCGATGTGCTTGCGCCTTCATAGACTTGCGAAAAGAAGGCGATGGAACCGAGGACCGACCAAATCAGCCAAGACGCCCGTTGCGGCTGTGTCCGGCGCGCAATGGTGTCGACCGCGTAGGGCAAATACGCAAAGGTACTCAAAACACCAGAAACAATCCCGAAGACAATCACAAGAGGGACTGATTCATTAACGAAATCAAACACAACGCTACTCCGAGACGCGGCCCGGCGATCAACACCGCCAATAGAATACACCTACTTTGCGACGTTTTCGTTGAATGTAACGCACGTCACAGGAGAGTGGTTTCAGAGATGAAAAGCCGCTGAACGTCGAGAAGGAGACATCAATGACCCATCATATCGCGACGTGTCACTGTGGCCGTGTTCGGATCGAACTGGATCTGCCGGACGGATTTCAGAGCCTTCGGCGCTGTAACTGTTCGCTATGTCGGCGCAAAGGAGCGGTGATGGCGAGTGTCCCGCTTTCGGGGCTGCGTGTGGTCGCGGGTGCGGACGATCTGCGCGTCTACATGTGGAACTCTCAGACGGCGAAGCATTACTTTTGCGGCACCTGCGGCATCTACACCCACCATCAAAGGCGCTCGAACCCCAATGAGTTTGGCTTTAATGTCGCGTGCATCGATGGTGTTGACCCGCTATCGCTGGGGGAGATTATGATCGGCGATGGCGCGTCGCAGACTTTGTTGGACGGGGATAGAGCATGACCGAAGAGACCCTTAATTTTGACGACCCGATGCAGCGGCCTCGCTTTACGGGTCTCGCGAGCTTTTTCCGGCTTCCGTATCAAGAGAATTTCGCAACCAATCCGCCGGATATCGGCGTGATCGGCGTGCCCTATGATGGCGGCGTGACCAACCGACCGGGGCCGCGCCACGGCCCGCGCGAGGTGCGCAACCAGTCCTCGCTGATGCGGCGGATTAATCAGGCCACGGGATTGTCTCCGTTCGAAGACGTCACGGTGGCCGATATTGGCGACGCTTGGATCAGCAAACCCTATGAGCTGGAGGGCGCGCATCGCGAGATTGAGGCGAAGTTTGCAGCGGTGCACAAGGCCGGGATTGTTCCCCTGACCTGCGGCGGCGATCACTCGGTGAGCTTGCCGATCCTGCGGGCGCTGGCCAAGGACGGCCCGGTGGGGATGATCCATATCGACGCCCATTGCGACACCGGCGACAACTATATGGGCTCACGCTTTCACCATGGCGCACCTTTTAAAGTCGCGGTAGACGAGGGTTTGCTCGACCCTAAACGCACGGCGCAGATCGGCATTCGCGGCACGCTTTACGATCCGAAGATGTGGCAGTTCTCGTATGATAGCGGGATGCGGGTGATGCTGATCGAAGAAGTCGAGGACAAAGGCTGGCGTCAGTGCATCGACGAGGCCAAGAAGTTCGTCGGGGACGGCCCGATTTATGTGAGTTTTGATATCGACAGTCTCGATCCTG
>CAZXMX010000346.1:0-2861 GCA_964641645.1 uncultured Neomegalonema sp. | reverse complement strand
AGCGGATAAAGCGCCGAGGATGCGAAAAACATCGGGAAGATGACAAAGTTCATTACGCCCGCGAAGTTCTCAAGCTGACGAATGGCAGATGACAAAAACAGCCCCATCGCGCCGAGCATCATGCCGGACAATATTAAGGCGGGCAGCACAGTAAGATACCCGATCAACGGTGGTTCAATCTCCCAGAAATACGCGATCAGCAAAAACGCGTAGACCTGCGCAATCGAGACCGCGACGCCCGCCATCAACTTAGATGTTAGCAAAAACCATCGCGGATAAGGGCTAACCAGCAAGGTGCGCATCGCCCCAGTTTCCCGGTCATAGACCATCGATAACGACGATTGCATTCCGTTGAAAAGTTGGATCATCGCGCACAGTCCCGGCGCGACATAAACTTCGTAGAGAACATAGGTCTCGTATGGCTCAATGATCGAAACACCGAGCACAGACCGAAAACCCGCTGCGAATATAAAGAGCCACACAAGCGGGCGAACGAGGGCCGCCAAAAACCGCTCGCGCTGTTTCGCGAAGCGCAGTGCCTCGCGCCAAACGATACCGGCGAAACAGACAAATCGCCCCTGCCAGTTCAGTCTGCCAACGCTCATGCGACCAACTCGGTTGGTGATGTGCCGGTTAGTGCGAGGAACGCATCGCTGAGCGAATTTTCTCCAGCAATGTTTGCGGCGACATCCCGCGCCATGACACTCCCTTTGTGAAGGACGACAACATCGTCGCTCGGCTCGATTTCATCGAACAGGTGCGTGGCCCAAAGCACGCCCACGCCCGCTTCTGTCACCAAGCCTCGAACAGCCTTCACCACATCGCGGCGCGATTGGACGTCAAGACCAACGGTGGCTTCATCGAGGAGCAGCAGTTTCGGGTCGTGGAGCAGCGACCGCGCGATCTCTGCACGCCGAACTTGCCCGCCTGAAAGCGTCGCTACTTTTGTATCCGCGCGATCCAGCAGACCAACGCGATCTAAGGCAGCATCGCCTCGGTCTCTGGCTTCTTTTCGACCAATGCCGTGCAGGGCCGCATGATAGCGCATGTTCTGCCTGATCGAGAGACTCGCATCAAGGGATCGACTTTGAAAGACGACACCCATCTGCGCCAAGGCCGGTCCGGGGTCGCGCCGAACGTCGTATCCGCTGACCTCAATGGACCCGCTGACATTATCATAGAGGCGCGTGATGAGCGAAAAGAGCGTTGTCTTTCCCGCACCGTTCACGCCGAGCAAGGCCGTGAAACGACCTTCTTCAACGTCGAGCGTCACATCGTCGAGCGCCTTCAACGCACCAAAGTTGTGACTGACGCCAGCGATTCGTAACGCAGGGGCCGAGGTTTCGGTCACTGGATGCTGATCGAGACTTTCTGGCTGTCCCCTTTACTGCCGGGAATGCTCAGGGAATATCGGCCCGGTTTGATGGCGATGAACGACAGTTCAATCGTACCTTCATCGTCAAACTCAAAGCTATCGAGTCCCAGCGGGCGGATCTCAAGATCGTTGATGACGACCTCGTTAATCCAAATTGCGCGGAAGAAATCTGCACCCGCCAAAGCCAACTCAGCGGAACCGTCCGAGACAATCTCGATCTTGTAGTAGGCACCCGATTGCAGTTTCAGATCACCCTCTGCCAACGGCTTGCCCGAGGCCATTGTGATGGGTGGCAGTTCCTCGCGATTGCATTTTGCCAGCAGACCGGCAAAGCCCATCTTCTTCGCATCGCATAGCGGTGCCGCAGCGACCGTTGTCGGCATCGCATAAGGCGACAGGATCAAGCCAAGGGCGACAAGCACGTTCTTCATTTCAAAACCTCATTCTGGCGCAACAACGACGCCCCAAGGCTGTTCGCCTACGGGGATCGATTTGATGACTTTGAGCGATTCAACATCGATGACAGAAACATCGTTGGAATTGCCGTTTGTTGTGAACAGGAGCTTTTCGTCCGGCGTGAAGGCCATCTGCCAGACACGCTGGCCGACCAGCAAGTATTTCTCGACCTCGAAAGTCTCGCCGTTGATGACCGCGACACGGTTCGCGGGGCCTAGGGCGACGAAGACTTTCTTGCCGTCTTTGGTGACACGAACGCCAACAGGCTGAAGCGCTTCGGGAAGAATGCCGCGCACCGCGAACTCGATCTTCTTGATGATCTCACCGGCCTCCGGGTCAATCACGCTGACCGTGCCACCGATCTCTGCGGAGACGTACAGCAGCTTTCCGTCGCTGGTGAATTGAGCAAACCGAGGACGCTGATCGACCAAAACGTTCGTATCGATCTCATACGTTTCCGTGTTGATAAAATGCGCCATGTTCGTCGTCTCAGACGTATTGACGACGATCTTACCATCGGGGCTAATCCCCATGCCTTCTGGTTCCACGCCGACGGGAACTTCGGCAATAACCGAACGCTTTTCCACATCAACGACGGTTACAATATTGTCGTCTTCGTTCGCGATGTAGAGCGGATTGCCGCTGGGGTGCAGGATGAACAGCTCTGGGTCTGGGCCGGAAGGAAGCGTGTGTAGACGCTTATATGTTATTGGATCGAACACGTTCACGATGTCATCGTCGGACGCACAAACGTACAGTTCTTTTCCGTCCTTCGACATGGTGATTCCGCGTGGCCGTTGGCCAGCCTTGAACGTATCAATCACCTCCAGCGTTTCGCTGTCGATGACCGTGATGTCGTTGCCCTTCTCGTTCGAGACGTAGACCCGATAGGCCGAGGCATCGCTTGCCGCCGTGATGGCCGCGCAGGCGATAAACGCACAGGCTATTTGTTGAAAGCGCATGAACTCTCCCGTTCATCAAAACCCATCGTGTCGAGTTGACTGACACGATGCAGGAAACCAGCTTGCGG
>CAZXMX010000345.1:0-2869 GCA_964641645.1 uncultured Neomegalonema sp. | reverse complement strand
GGCGTCATCCAAGACCCGCAAAACACGCTGAGCTTGAATGAAAAGCTCTGGCTCATCCCCGGTCACTGCGATCCCACGGTCAATTTGCACGACCAGATCATCGCCGTGCGCGGCGGAAAGGTCGAGGCCCTCTGGCCCGTTTCAGCACGGGGTTTGGGAACTTAGCAGCAAGCTAGGCGGGAGCGAAACCCTACGAAAACCCTCACGTACCGCAAAGACTCTACAGTTCGAAATAGTCCTGCTAAGGTGAACCCCTCGTTTGATTTGATCAGGGACCATGAAATGAGCATTGAAGACAACAATACCGTCCAAGCAGCGCGTGAGCGGATGGACGCGAATAAAGACGGAAAAATCAATATGGCCGACCTCGAGGCCACTGGAATTCGAACGAAGATCATCGATTTCTTCGAGATTATTCTCTGGGTTTCGTTGGCCCTCGGCATTCTCTCGGCACTCCTTCAGCTTTTCTCGCTGAGTATTCTCACGGCTATCTCAACCTTCGTGGCGACCATCGTGTCGGTTGGCGTTGGTTTTGTTGTGCTGGACATCCGTGAGCGCTTGATCGCCAAGGGCTAACGCGCCACATCTAGCGCATGGCTCTATTGATAAAATTTGGTCCGATCCTCGCCATGGTCTTGTACGCATGGTTCAAGATGCGGGGATCGGAGCGCGCCATGCTGCGCGACCTCGACCGAAACTCCAAACGTTTGGCCGAAGGGCCGCTGCTGGCGGCGCTGCAACGCTATCGCGGCGCGCTGGGCTTCAACGCCCTACAGGTCGATGTCTATGACGTTGAACCAATCAACGGTCTCGCCGCCCCCGATGGCCGCATTTTCCTGACCAAAGGTCTGATCGACAAATACCGGGAAGGCATGTTCACGAGCGATGAGCTGGCCGCCGTGATCGCCCACGAGATTGGGCACCTTTCGCTCGGCCATCACGCGCGCAGACGCAAAGCGTGGAAAATCGAAACAGCCGCCCGTGCCGCAGCCTCTGCCTTTCTGCCTGCCGCCCTGCGCGGCCTCAGCGGACATGTCGCCAATCTCATCGCGCGCCTTCTGCAAATGCGCCTCAGCCGCTCCGATGAGTTTCAAGCCGACGCTTTCGCGGTGGCGCTCATGCGCCGCTCGGGCCTCGATCCTTCGGCCAGCGTCACCTTGCTACAAAAACTAGATGAACTCGCGAAAGGTCGGGGAACGCCCATCTCATGGCTCGCCAGCCATCCGCCCACCCCCAAACGCATCGCCGCCATCCAACGCGCGATTGATAGCGTGTCTTGAGCCTTACAGAGCATAAGCGCCTGACCGGGTGGGTGCGTTTACGCGCCCGCCTTCGGACGGGCAGGCGCGTGTCAGCGCTATGCGCTTCCCATTTCTCAAGAAAGCAATTTCCAAAAGCTGTTCCCCATTCAACGCGCAGCGTCTAAGCCTGCGCCATGACCAACGAGACCCCTCACACTGCAACACCCCCCTGCCCCCACTTCGGCACGTGCGGCGGTTGCACGATGCAAGACCGCACCGACGAAGACGTTGCCGAGTGGAAACGCGAGGGGATCATCCGGGCCTTGCGCACCGTTGGTATCGAAACGCAGGTCGATGAGACCCGCACGGTTCCGGCCTCGGATCGGCGGCGCGTTAAACTCGCCTTCCAGCGGACCAAGAAAACAACGCTGCTCGGCTTCTATGGCGGGGGATCACACACGATCATCCCCGTGCCGGATTGCAAAATCGCCCGGCCTGAAATCCTCGCAGCCATGCCAGCACTCGCAAACCTCTTGCGCCTTGGCGCACCGCGCAAGCGGGCTTTGGCGCTCACGGTCACGGTGAGTGACGCAGGGCTGGATGTTGCGGTTGCGGACGGCAAAGAGGCCGACCTCGCGATGCGCGCGGCGCTCGGGCAAGCGGCAGCTGATATGGGACTGGCCCGTTTGGTCTGGAATGACGAGCCAGTCGCCCAAGCCCGCCCGCCCGCGCAACAGTTCGGCAAAGCGCGCGTGGTCCCGCCCCCCGGCGCATTCCTGCAAGCCTCGGCCAATGGCGAAGCCTTGCTGCGCGAGTTCGTTCTCGAACACACATCCGACGTTGCGACTGCACTCGATCTTTTCGCGGGCTGCGGCGCGTTCTCGCTGCCACTCGCAGAAACGGCGATGGTCACAGCCGTCGAAGGCGACGCCAATATGATCGCCGCCCTTGATGCGGGCTGGCGGCAAGCCGAAGGCCTTAAGACCGTCACGGCCATCACCCGCGACCTCTTCCGCCGCCCTTACCTGCCGGACGAGTTGAACAAGTTCGACGCTGTTGTTTTCGACCCGCCGCGCAACGGAGCAAAAGCCCAAGCCGAGCACATTGCACAATCCAACGTGCCTACCGTCGTCGGCGTCTCCTGTATGCCCAGCAGCTTTGCACGCGACGCCGCCACCTTGATCGAAGGCGGCTACCACCTAGAGCGCGTGCTCCCTGTCGATCAATTCCGCTGGTCCGGTCACATCGAAATGGCGGGCGTGTTTCGACGGCATACGTCGTCGCGATCAGAACTTAAGCAAGCGATTTCCAGAAGACGATCTTATCGTCGCCCGCCGCCCAAAAGTCCCGGATACGCGCTTCTTCCGCGTATCCGTTCTTTCGATAGAACGCTCGTGTCGCAGAAAAATCATCAGTGCCTGACGTCTCTGCGATGAGAACACGCTGGTTTCGCTCCTTCAGCTCGCTTTCAAGCATCTGGACAATCGCGCCTCCGCAACCGGCCCCTTGCTTGGAAGGCAGCACCGCAATGGCGAGCATATTCCACGTCCCTTCAGCAAGCTGCTCTGGAACAGCGTAACAAAAGCCAATCGCACGGCCCTCTGCTTCGCATGTGAGCCAAAGATCGT
>CAZXMX010000344.1:0-2871 GCA_964641645.1 uncultured Neomegalonema sp. | reverse complement strand
AACCCACACTGGAAGGATTTTAAGTCCTCTGTCTCTACCGTTGGACTACGCCCGCGCAGGCGTTTGGATGCGTTCTTGGTTAGGGTCTGTCAAGCGTTAGTCGTGGATTGCTTTCAACAATCGAAGCCCGCCGTTTCGTGACAGAGTGGTGTCGTTGGAATTGAACCGGCACGAGGCCGAGGGATATCTCGCAATCCCACGCCTCAACTGATCATGGCTTCGTATTCTTCGCGAATGTCTTCATCAATCGTGACACCGGCATTGCCGCCATACAGTCGGCTTTGCTGATCTTTCCGCGGGCCGGAGATCCAAAAATGATCGCCGGTTTCGAGTTCAAAATAATTCGCTTTGAAGCCCGCCCCCTTGAGGCTCTGAAAACGAAGTCCTCGATAGTACAGCGTCTTTCCCGACTTGGAAAAGTAGACGCGGCCAATCACGGCGGGGCCTTCTAAGCCCTCGGCTTTGGATTCAACATAAAGGATCCGAGATCGCGAAAGCCGAAACGCCTTTGGTAACCGCGGATCTTGATCGAGCTTATCAATCCAGTGGTCGATCTGTCGGCCCATCGAAATTCTGTCTTCGGGGCTGCGAGTCAAAGCTCTGCCGGGATGTTCAGCGCGGGTTTTAGCTTGGGCATCGACCGGAAGCTGGCCGGAACAATCTGCGGCTTGCTGGGTTCGCTTGGCTTGCGCGCGGGCAAGACGGCGGCAACTTCGGTTAGTGCGAAGGGCGGCCTTTTGGGCAGGGGTGTTTTGGCTAAACCGCGTTCTTTGGCATAGACCGGATCACAATTGAGAAGTTGTGCATCGTAGCGCCTCGCCATCGCTTCAACCTGATGGGAAGCCTTCACAAGAAAGGCTTTCTCGCGCCACTTTCCCTTACGGTATCCACCATGGCCTTCATGATAGGCGAGGTATTGTCGCCGAGCATCGGTGGGCGAGATGTTCAGTCTGGTGCGGGTCAGGTCCATGTACCAACCGACAAAATCTGCCGCATCGTCAAAGTCGTTTCGATCCGCGCTGTGGGCGTCTTGGTTCTTTTGATACGACGCCCATGTTCCGTCGATGGCTTGGGCAAACCCGTACGCCGTGGATTGCCGGCCCCAAGGGATTACGCCCAGCGCGTATTTTTGCGGGGTTCGCGCCTCTGCGTGGTATTTGCTCTCCCGCCAGATGATCGCGAGGATCACCGGAGTCGGGGCTTTCCATTTCTTCGATGCTTCGCGCGCGCCTTTGTACCAATCGCTGCGCTCTTGACGGATTGAGCAGGCATTTTCGATATCGCTTGGCGGTCCGGCAACACTGGCGCAGGCAGTTAGGCCAAGGGCGAGGGTCGCGGCTGCGAACAGGATGGGCTGAAGCTGTATCGTCATTTGGCGCGAAGATACCCAATGAACCGCTTACAATAAAGCCCTAAAATAGCGAGATATTCTGCTCATCACGATCCGGTTAGTTTGACAGCAAAACCCGGAGCAAGATGGGGATGATGGGCACGGCTAAAAGCGTGCTCAGCATGACAAAACGGGCGACTTCGGGCGCGCCGGCTTCGAACCGTTCGGCAAGCAGATAACTGGTCACGGCAACGGGGGTCATGGCTTGCAGAATGAAGACGCCGAACGCGATGCCGGTGAGTCCGAACGCCCACGCCGCGCCGAACGCAACCCCGCCCGACAGCGCATATTTCAGCAGGCTCAGCCCGATAATTCGCCACGGTGCTTCTTTGGGTAATCCGGCGATGGACGCGCCGAGCGTGATCAGCATGAGCGGAATGACCATCTGACCTGCGAGGCTCAGGGTGTTGTCGATCCAGAGCGGAATATCCCAGCCTTGATAGAGGAAAAGTGCGCCCAGTAGCGCGGCATAGACCATGGGTTGTTTAAACGCGTCCCATGGCGCGGGTTTGCCGGACACAATCCAAACGCCGATGGTGAAGTTCGCGACGACCATCGTGCCGAATATGGCAATGGCATAGGCGAGACCTTCCGGCCCGAACGCGAATAAACTAAGCGGCAGTCCGACATTTCCTGTGTTCGAGAAGATGAAGGGCGACAGGTACGTTCGCTGCGACAAGCCCAGCACTCGCAGCACTGCCCAAGCCAATAATCCGAGTACGACATAAAGCGTCAGCGACGCCAAAGCGATCTCTTGAAAGGCGAACGGCTCAATCTCGGTTTTGACCAGTGTCGAGAAGATCAGACACGGCACGCCGACCTCTAGAGTCAGGCGCGTGATGAATTTGTATTCGTAGTCCAGCCCGGATCGAACCCAGACAAACCCAACCAGCGCCAAGACAAAGACGGGAACAACAATGGCGGCGATTTGAGCGATCATGCGGGGAGTTTCTGCGTTCGAGAGCGAGATTTCGGTTTAGTTCAGAAGGTTTATCACGGGATACGCAGAACGGGGCCGGGAAATGAATGTAGACTGTTTGCTTTTCAGCGTCCGTTGAAAATCAAAGAGTTTCGCGCGTGTGCCTCTCGGTCCCATCGCGAGAAAGGATTGAATTTTCAATGTACCTAAGATGTCCCAAACGGATACGCCGCTCTGGACAGGAGCGGATCGGGCGGGTATCAAAAAAGTACGAAAGAACGTGCGGGAAGTCGGGCTCTATGGGTGAATCGTTTCGGGCTGCAAGGTACCAACTCGGTCAAGTCGTGCGTCACCGGATTTACGAATTCCGTGGCGTCGTGTTCGACGTTGATCCAGATTTTCAAAATACGGACGAATGGTACGAGTCGATCCCCGAAGAAGCACGCCCTGCGAAAGACCAGCCTTTCTATCACCTGCTCGCCGAGAACGACACGAGCTACTATGTGGCGTATGTCTCTGAGCAGAACTTGATCCCTGATGAGACCGGCGATCCGGTTGACCA
>CAZXMX010000343.1:0-2892 GCA_964641645.1 uncultured Neomegalonema sp. | reverse complement strand
GGCCAAACCCCAACCCTCGACCGCAACGAACGTTTCTCCCCGATCGACCTGCCCGGCGCGGAAGCCCTCGCAGACATTCCCTATTTTGGACCGTTCTGGAAGGAACTGATCTCCGGCCATACCTTCCCGGTCTACCTCGCGCTCCTCGCGGTGCCTTTCGTCTGGTGGTTGCTCTGGCGAACCCGCTTTGGCCTCAGACTCCGCGCGGTCGGAGAAATGCCCGCCGCCGTGGATAGCGCGGGCCTTTCCGTCACGTGGCTGCGGTATCGCGCGCTCATCATCGCAGGCATCCTCTGCGGCATCGCGGGTGCATTCCTCTCCACCGCCCATGGCGCAGGTTTTGTCCGTGAAATGAGCGCCGGAAAAGGCTACATCGCCCTCGCCGCGATGATCTTCGGCAAGTGGCGTCCGTGGTCCGTCCTCGCCGCCTGCCTGCTGTTCGGCTTCCTCGAAGCCGGAGCGAACCGGATGCAAGGAACCCCGCTGCCCATCGTTGGCGAAGTCCCCATCGAGATCGTCTTGATCCTGCCCTACATCGCAACGGTGGTTCTACTCGCCGGGTTCTTTGGCAAAGCCATCCCACCGCGCGCCCTCGGCACCCCGTACCGGAAAGAACGATGATGGATATGGAGGCGCTGATCCGCAGCGCAACCACCGCGCGCTCGAACGCCTACGCTCCCTATTCCGGTTTTGCGGTTGGTGCGGCGATCATCGATGAGAATGGAAACATTCACACCGGCTGCAACGTCGAAAACGCTGCTTATCCTCAGGGCCAGTGTGCCGAAGCATCGGCCATTGGCGCGATGATTGTCACCGGAGGGAAACGCATCGCAGCCATCGTCATCGCGGGACCAGAGGGCGGCACGCCCTGTACCCCCTGCGGAGGGTGCCGCCAGCGCATCCGAGAGTTTGCTGCCCCGGATACGCCCATCATCATCGCGTCCGGCGGCAAAATCATCGCGCAGCATACGCTGGCTGAACTCCTGCCCCATTCCTTCGGGCCAGAGCATTTGGGCTGACGCCTCAGCATCAGCCCAACCCGATCACTTCACCGTAATGCGACCATCCAGTATCGGCGTGTAAGGACTTTGCGCGCTCAGGTAATTCGCCACGACATTCTCGACGCTCGGCCCAAAGTCATACGCATTTTCGGCGTTGTTCTCGAAGACGGAATATCCATCCCCGCCACCCCGAAGAAAGTCGTTCGACACCACGCCATACAAGGCCGAAGGATCAATCGGCTCAAAGGTATCGCCCGTGAGGACCTGCACGTCAGAAACGCGGCCATTGTTGCCTTCAACGCTCATATCAATCGTGTAGCGCAAACCAGCAACCTGCGGGAACCGGCCTTTGCCCTCTTCGATCTGACTGACACCAGCCTCCAGCGCCCGCACCACATCCGAACCCTTCAGTTCAAAGGTCGAAACGACGTTCTGGAAGGGAAGCACGGTCAGCACCTCCCCCATCGTAATCTCGCCCGCATCCATCGAGGCCCGCAGCCCACCGCCGTTGTAGATCGAGAAGTCCACGCCTTGTGCCTTCACGCGGTCCAACAGCGCCTCGGCGACGAGGTTCCCCATCTCGCATTCTTGCGCGCGGCAATTCGCCCGATCCCCATCAATCGGAGCAGATGTTTCGGCGACTTTCTTCTGGCGAATATCCTCAAGCGGTTGCGCCAACGCAGCGATCCGCTCTTTTAGCTCAGAATGTTCCTCAATGAGCCCGTCAACAATGATCGGCTCGCCCAGCGCCGAGACGACAACCCCGTCATCATCAAACTCGACATCGAGGCGGCCCAGATATTTCCCATACGCATAGGCTTGCACGATCGCCGTTTTTCCGCCGTTCGGATTTTTGATCCACGTCGGATACGGCCCCTGCGCCTTATCGCTGGTATTTGACAGGAACGTATTCGAGTGACCACCGACGATCACATCAATCCCATCCACATCCGACGCCACGATCTTGTCGACCTGATAACCCGAGTGCGAGAGCACGATGATCCGGTCAACACCGGCATCGGTCAGTTTCTTGACCTCGCGCGCGACCGCCTCTGCCGGATTGCTAAATTTGATCGCCTTACCGGGTGACGCAAGGTCAGCGGTGTCTTCCGGCGTCAATCCAATGAGGCCGATCTCTTCGCCGCCGCGCTCGATCACGACCGAAGGCTTCAGCACATTGTTGAGCAGCCGTTCATTCGAAATATCAGCGTTCGACATCAGCACCGGAAAATCGACCTGATCGATAAAACCGCGCAGCACTTCCGGTCCGTCGTCAAACTCGTGATTGCCGACGGTCATCGCATCATAGCCAAGCCGATTCATCATCTCGGCGGCGACTTTACCTTTGTAATACGTATAGAACAGCGAGCCTTGGAACTGATCCCCACCATCAACCAGAATCGCATTGTTCGTGTCGGCCTTTGCCGCCTTGATCGCATTGATAAGACGCGCATATCCGCCAAAGCACTTACCCGCCTCGTTATCCTCAGGCTTACAGCCGCTGTTATATTTGTTGATCGGTTCAACGCGGCTGTGAAAATCGTTCGTATGCAGAATGGTCAGCGTTTCCGCGGAAACAGGGGCGGCGAGCACCGCCAACAACGGCGCAAGAGCAAGGGATCGTCTCATCGGAGGGCCTCCAGATTTTCGGAATTCCATCCGACGCTATCGCAGGCTTAAAACCGAGTCCACTTGCTGAAAAATCTTATTTTTCAAACATACGTCAACATCCCCCGCGCGATTGCACGGGAGAGAAGAAAGCAAATGTTTTGGGCATCGCATCAAGACGTATCAGGCGGCCTGAGTTCATGCTGTGCGGTCAGCGCGAGCTGATGACATTCCCGAAGAACCTCATCCACCTCATGTTTTTGCCGCTGCCGAAACCCCGGCG
>CAZXMX010000342.1:0-2893 GCA_964641645.1 uncultured Neomegalonema sp. | reverse complement strand
CTCCGCGTCCCGATGACTCTTACGGGTTACTGTCGGCGACAGTCGTGAAAGAGCTGTCACACAGCACGTCGATGAACCTGCAAGGAACAGCGAACTTCGCGCAGAATGGTGTCGACGGCTACACCGTTGGTCTGGTGCTGAAGCACAGCTTCTAACCCCAACCCCAATCACCACCGAAAAGCCCCGGCTCAAACCGGGGCTTTTTTATGCGTGCGATTCAGCTCGGCAGCGCGCCGTTGATGACGTACTCCAAAATCTCAACCACCTGAGCCGGGCGTTCGGCAACCGCAAGCGCTGCGGCATCGACTTCTTTCAAGGCATGCGCGTGTTCGTCTTGATGCAAGATCACCAACGGCTTGCCCAGCGCAGCGGCCATGCCCGCATCAAACGCTGCATTCCATTGTTTGTATTTTTCGCCGAACCGCACGACAACGACATCCGATTTCTCGATCAGGGTGCGCGTGCGGATTGCATTGAGCTGCGCGCCTTTGCGGTCATGCCAAAACTTGTTCGGCTCCGCGCCCATGATCGTGACGCCGCAATCGTCAGAGGCACCGTGATCGGTCACGGGGGCCGAGAACGTCACCGGCAAACCCTTTGCCTTCGTGCCGCTCTCGATTTCCGCGCGCCAGTCGGTGTGGATCTCACCGCTTAGATAGACGTTCCAGCTCATGTCGTTCTCCCTATCGCTTTGATAGGGAGTTAGCATGTCGCCGCGAAAAGGGAACCCCAGCGCGCGCTGGAATTAAGCGATCCGTTTGGAGGCTTGCTGCGCGGCGATCCAATCAGAGATATCCGATCCCATCTTCTGACCATTGCCGTTCGGCGTCGGCAGCATAATCAGGCTGCCGTTGTTCTTCGAGGCATCGCGGATCGTCTCGTTGCTGTCGAGCACCTTGAAGAAATCGAGAATGACTTCGGCGGGCAGGTCCATTTCCGGCGGTGCGGTCGGTGTGCCTTCGCGGTCGACATAGGTTGGTGTCTTGACCTTTTGCGCGGACTCGCCCTCGCCGATGGTGCGCTCGACCCAGCGAACACCGATCTTGCCTTGCATCACGGCGATGGAGGCTGCGTTTCCTTCGGCGATCTCCATGCGGAAACCAGCAATCGCTTTCGCCTTCAGCAAAGTGCTTTCCGCTTCGGCGCGGGCGGCACCAACCATACGAACACGCGTCGCATCGGCTTCGTGTTCGGCGGCGCGGCGGGCCCATTCAGCCTCGCGAATATTGTTGAGCGCCGTTTGTGTGGAGACCGGCAGCTCGGGATCGTCAATCACCAGATCGACAATTTTGACGCCGAACCCATTCAGATGTTCGGCCACCGTGGACTCGACTTCCTGTTGGATGGTGATCTTGTCGTCGTAGATTTCCTGAAACTCCATCCGGTTTGCCGCCCCGCGCAGTGCAGCGACCACGAGGTTGACCATCTGAGCCACAGGCTCATCGCGCTCAAAAGCAAAGCGCATCGCATTGGTCACTTGGAACTGCAAAGTCGCGGGCAGCTCGAATACCAGATTGTCTTGCGACTTGATCTGAACCTGAACCTTTTGCGCGATCACATCGGTCGGGATCACAGCCGAGGTCACGGCGAAGGGGCGCGGGATCGTAAAGTGAATCCCAGTCTCCAGCATCGCAATCGGATTGGTCCCAAGAAACGTAATGACATGCACGCGCTTGGGCGGCACGAAATGGACACAAGCCAACACAAGGACAACAACGACAACAGCGATGGCAAGGATAAGACCAGCGGTGAACATGGCAGAGACCTGACATTAAGGTTTCGTTTGCCATGACTTTCGCAGGAAATCGTTGGTTTTCCGTAAACCATACACCAACACCTCCGTTCGGAAGCCGAACAGAGCGATCTGACGATCAGATTTCGACGGCGATTATGACGTGTCAGGCGGCCTGAAATCATGCTGCGCGGACAGTGCGAGTCGATGGCATTCGGCGAGGACTTCATCGACCTCGTGCTTTTGCCTCTGGCGATACCCTGGCGGCAGGCCGGGGCGAAGCGGACGCAACCGGAACTCTTTCGTCCGTTCAATTCGTTCCAGCAATTTTGCCATCCGAAGCGCTTGCCCCGGCAAGTCCTTCAGCGCCGCCATCAACGCATTCATGCGCGTGCAAAGGCTCGCTGCGCTGATCTCGTCATCCGGCGTGGGCGCCGGGCGGTTTTGCCGCTCTTGATAAGCATAAAGATCATCGCGGTTATAGATCGGATCATCCGACCACAGGTCCGTAATCCGCAGCTCGATCCCGTTCATGCGCTTGGGCCGCTCGGGATGCAGATCAAAGTTCTTACGCGGGTCTGTCAGCTTAAAGGACGGCGGCGAGACCCGCTGTCGCTTTTCGCCATCTGGTTTTCGCTGCGATCGACCAGACCGCGCGATACGATCCATCATCACCGGGGCGCTGACCCCATGCACCAATACCGCAACGAGAACCAACCGCCGAAACGCCGATTCCGAAGGTCGCAACACGAACAGGACCGTCAACCGCTTGAACCGAGGCATCGTCTCAACGGTCTCCCCAACCTCCAACTTCAACCACGTAAACAGCCACGCAACATTGCGTAGCAGTACGTCTTGATTGAGTTTCAGGGCGAGGGTCCAGTCCATGTCGTGTGCGGTCTCCTGTTAAAAACAAAACAGGAACAAAATGATTGAATTCAGAAATCTTGTCAAGCAAAATGACCAAGCACCGCGCGGTCTATACAGCGTTCACATATGCGAGATTTTCTCGCGGTAGCGGTTCATTGTAGCTTACCGACAGACATAGAGGTTCGAAATCTCATAATGAAATGCAGAAGATGATCGATTATGGCGAAGGCAAGCTTCGATGAGACAATTGATTGGAAGTTCTCTTTTGACCTGCGGTGTTATCGGTCTCTT
>CAZXMX010000341.1:0-2896 GCA_964641645.1 uncultured Neomegalonema sp. | reverse complement strand
CAACGGATTACGACACCTCTGATCGGCTCTATTTCGAACCGATGACGGACGAAGATGTCGTCGAAGTCCTGCTCAAAGAGCAAGAGAAGGGCACGCTGCACGGCGCGATTGTTCAGTTTGGCGGACAGACACCGCTCAAGCTCGCGCCTGCTTTGGAAAAAGCCGGAATTCCGATCCTTGGCACGTCGCCCGATGCGATTGATCTGGCCGAAGACCGGGATCGTTTCAAAAAGCTGCTTCAGAATTTGGGCCTGAGACAGCCGATCAATGATACGGCGCTGACTCACGAGGAAGCCAAGGCGAAGGCCGCGACCATCGGATATCCCGTCGTGTTGCGTCCGTCGAACGTATTGGGCGGGCGGGCGATGGAAATCGTCCGCGATGAGGCGCATCTCGATCGCTTCATTGATGAGGCGATGAAAGTTTCCGACGGCAAAGCCCTGCTGCTCGACAGCTACCTAACCGGCGCGGTTGAAGTCGACGTCGACGCGATTTGCGACGGCGAAGAGGTCTTTGTCGCTGGCATTATGGAGCATATCGA
Source organism: uncultured Neomegalonema sp. (assembly GCA_964641645.1). Lineage (GTDB taxonomy): Bacteria > Pseudomonadota > Alphaproteobacteria > Rhodobacterales > Rhodobacteraceae > JAHDDY01. Next base: position 2,355 of record CAZXMX010000341.1, on the reverse strand, counting down.
GCAAGCGGGTATTCACTCGGGCGATAGCGCGTGTTCGCTGCCGCCGCATTCGCTTAGCGACGCGATGATTGCCGAGTTGACCCGCCAAACAGAATTGTTAGCCAACGGCTTGAACGTGCGCGGCCTGATGAACGTCCAATTCGCGATCAAAGGCGAGGATATCTATATCCTTGAGGTCAATCCGCGCGCCTCGCGGACTGTCCCCTTTGTCGCCAAAGCCATCGGCCAACCGGTAGCGAAATTTGCGGCGCGGGTGATGGCGGGCGAGAAATTGGCTGACTTGCCGATCTCGCGCAAACCGATCAAGCACATCGCCGTTAAAGAAGCCGTCTTTCCCTTCGCGCGCTTCCCCGGCGTCGATACCCTGCTTGGGCCAGAAATGCGTTCAACCGGCGAGGTCATGGGACTGGACAAGGGCTTCAACCGAGCGTTCCTCAAAAGCCAGATCGCGGCAAGTGCGCCGCCGCCGACAGAAGGCACGGCGTTTATCTCCGTGCGCGACGACGACAAGCTGGCCATCGTTGATGCGGCGAAGCAGCTCATGAAGAATGGGATTTCGATCATCGCGACCGGCGGCACCGCCGACTATCTGGCTGAACAAGGGATCGACGTCGAGAAGGTCAACAAGGTCTACGAGGGCCGTCCCCACATTGTGGACCGCATGAAAGACGGCGGCGTTCAGATGGTCATCAACACCACCGATGGCGCACAAGCCATTCAGGACAGCTTTGAAATCAGAGCCACTGCACTGAAAATGAAGACCTCGTATTACACCACCGCCGCCGGTGCGATTGCCGCTGCCCGAGCCGTCGAAAGCTTGCGTGCCGGTTCGCTAGAGGTCGCGCCGCTGCAGGATTATTTCTAATCCGCTGACCTATCTTCATCCGATAGGGCGGATCGCAATGCAACCGCGTTGTTTATGCAGCGTTTTTTGCTTGTCCGGTCGCCGCCCCGTCTTCACATCTGCCGAAAATTCCAGTTCGACGTCTCGTTTGGCTTGAAATTTGGGCTTTTCATCCGTACTTTCTTCGGCCTACGAAGTGCTAGTGCGCTCCCACCGGTTTCGGAGGGGGTGTCTTTTTTGTCCTTAAATCCGCCGAGTTTGCGGGTGGGACGGGAGTGATGAGATGGAAAAAGTTCCAATGACTCCGACGGGTTTTGTCGGTTTGGAAGAAGAGCTGAAGCAGTTGAAATCTGTGGATCGGCCTGACGTGATTAAGGCCATCGCAGAGGCTCGCGAGCACGGCGATTTGTCTGAGAACGCAGAATATCACTCCGCGCGTGAGCGCCAAAGTTTCATCGAAGGCCGCGTGTTAGAGCTGGAAGGCCTAATTTCTCGTGCTGACGTGATTGATCCCGCCAAGATGTCCGGCGATACCGTGAAATTTGGCGCGTCGGTCAAGTTGGTCGATGAAGATACCGACGAGGAAAAAGGCTATCGCATCGTTGGCGAAGTCGAGGCCAATATCGAAGCAGGCTTGCTGAACATCAATTCCCCGCTCGCACGGGCGCTGATCAGCAAAGAAGTTGGCGATAGCGTTGAGGTTTCCACGCCAAGCGGCGGTCGTTGTTACGAGATTCTCGAAATCAACTACGTCTAACCTTTGGGTCATAGCGCGCGGTTCTGCCTTGTCTTTCGGGGTGTCGGCGCGTTACCACCTCGGAATGGTCTCATTTTATGGATGAGAGCTGTTTCTAGGTTTTATGGATGCGCTGGGAATGACGGGTTTCAAATCGCAAGGTCGACGCGCCACGCCCGGTGATCCGCTGGACGACTTGCTCGACGATACGTCAATGCGTCGATCAGGTGCACGGGCGCGTCCGCGCATTACTTACGCGGCATCCGGCTCTCCGGCGAATGTTTGGTGGATTGCTTTGGCGGCCTCGGTCGTCTGGGTCGCGGCGGTGTTCGCATTCTCTTGGGCGCGGTTTTCGCTGCCGAGTGACCCGCGCTCGATCTTGGATGCGGCGGAGAACCGAATTGGGTTCTCCGACTGGATGATGATTCTTGCTGTGATTATCGGACCGCTCTTGTTGATCTGGGTGATTGCTTGGTTGGTGAGGCGTTCAGTAGAGTTGCGCGATGAAAGCCGCCGTCTTGCCAAAGCAGCGATCTTACTGGCGGATGCAGCCGAAAATGCCGAAAAGCGCGCTGAGTTGATGTTGCCCGCGCCGGATAGCCCGGCAGGTGAGTTGATTGCGATGGGGCCAGGACACCTGCACCGCGAAATCGAACGCGCTAACCATGCGATGACGGCGCTACAAACGCAGATGACAACAATGGAAGGCGCGCTCGCGAAACAAGCTGCAGCCTTTGATGATGCTGCGGAAAAAGCGGCGGAGCGAACGAAGGCA
>CAZXMX010000340.1:0-2905 GCA_964641645.1 uncultured Neomegalonema sp. | reverse complement strand
GTTGTAAGAAAATTCGCTGCCACGGCCCAAAAGATTATGGATTTGTAAACCCTTGTATTGACCCAGTAAAAATCTGCTCAAGCTACAAGGAGGAAGGTAGCGATGAGTATGACAATGGAAGATGGGATCAAACGCTGGACGGCAAAGCGCAAATCAGCGCTGGTCGTCGAGAACAATTCAGCACAAAGTAGTGGCGGTGGCTGATGCGGTTCGTCAGATCAGTGTGGCGCAGCAGCACTGAGCCTCCCCCCAAACGCCGGACCAAGTGTTAAACTAGAGAAAGCATCTGAAGGATGACGGTTATGGGAACGACGAAGCGGCGGAATTTCGCGCCAGAATACAAGGCTGAGGCAGTTGAGCGACTTAACGAACCGGGAGCCAGCTACGGGAGTGTCTCGGCTGATTTAGGGATCACCCCGACGCAGTTGAAGACGTGGTATCTGGAGCAAACGGCTGCAGGCTCGGATACATCACGCCAGAACAGGCACGGCAAAATTTTATGACAGCCACCAAAATCGTTGCTTAATTGAAGCAGCACATGGTCCGGTAATCGGGGGTAAGGTCAGTAAAAGAAATTTAGTCATTTCCGCCGTTTATGTTCTTCCAATCGTGGCATGATTTCGACCAAATTGCAGGGGCGATGGCGATAGTCGAGTTGATTGTGCAGAATTTCGTCCCAACCGTCTTTGCAGGCACCCGGTGAGCCGGGCAGGGCAAAGAGGTACGTGCCGCCCGCGACGCCTGCACAGGCGCGGGATTGCATGGTGGATGTGCCGATCTTGTTGAACGAGATCATGTGGAAGAGGGCGGCAAAGCCTTCAACTTCTTTTTCGTAGACGTCCATGTGGGCTTCGACGGTGACGTCTCGCCCGGTCAGGCCCGTGCCACCGGTAGAGATTACAACGTCGACGTCGGGGGACGCGATCCACTCGCGAAGCAGCGCAGAAATCTCTGTGCGTTCGTCTCGGATGATCCGGCGGTCGGCGATGCTATGCCCGTCAGCCTCGATGCGCCCTACGAGAGTCGCGCCGGATTTGTCTTCGTCCAGTGAACGGGTGTCTGAAACGGTCAGAACGGCGATACGAACCGGGATGAACTCGCGGGTTTCGTCAATGCGGCTGGCGCTCATTTTTTGCTTTCAAGGTGAGATTGTAACGAGAGCAGATCGGCCCATGCGTGGCGCTTGTCTTGCGGCTGGCGCAGCAGATAGGCGGGGTGGAGCATGGGAAGAACGGGGCGGGTTTTGCCGCCGAGTGTGGCCTCGGTCCACTTTCCGCGCATTCGCATGATGCCGGTTTTCGTATCAAGCAATGTCTTGGTTGAGACGTTGCCCATCGTGATGACGAAGGCTGGATCGATTAACGCGATGTGGCGGTCGATGAACGGACGGAAGGTCGTCATTTCATCAACGGAGGGCGTGCGATTGGACGGTGGACGCCACGGGAGAATGTTGGCGATGTAGACCGCTTTGCTCACGTCTTCAGAATGGCGGTCGAGGTTGATGGCGGCCAGCATCTTGTCGAGCAATTGACCCGAACGACCCACGAACGGGAGACCCTGTAAATCCTCGTCGCGGCCCGGTGCTTCGCCGACGATCATAATCTGCGCTTCGGGGTTGCCATCCGCAAAGACGCAATTGCGTGCGCCAGATTTCAGCTCATGAGGATAATCGGCGAGGGCGGTTTTGAGAGAAGCAAGATCGTTGCAGGCTTGCACCGTTTCGGTTGCCGGAACCGTGGGCGAAATGCTTGCGGCGGTGGGTGCCGCCTTTGTTTTCTTCGGCGCTGGGGGCGGGGTGAGCGTGCGGTCGTGGAAGGTATCAGAAATTGCCTCATCGGCGCCCAACTCGATCTGCCAATCGAGGGCGGCTATCAGCTCGGTGCGGGTGATGGACTCGGACATGAGGCGAGCGTAACGGGAAGGGACGCGAAATGCATCTGCAAATCAAGTTGCGTCCCAGCCCCAGATTTATGGGGAAACCTTACTGAATCCGTTCAATTTCATACCCTTCCTCTAAAAGGAGGTCGATCACGCTGTCTTCGCCCACGAGATGGCCCGCTCCGACGGCAACGAAGTAGTTTTCGTCTGCGTCCATCATCTCTTTGAGCTTTACGACCCAATTTCTATTTCGCTGGATCAGCAGTTTCTCCACCACTTCTGGACTTGAATCTTTGAGCTGGCGATTAATCAGGGCCGAAAGCACTTCTAGGTCGCCAACTTTCCACGCATCAACGGTATCTGCCAAAATTGCCTGGAAATCCTCAATCTGATCCAAAGAGGCGTCGAAGTTTTGGAGAATTTCCGTATCTTCTAGTCCAGCGAGAATACTGATCTGGGACGCGCCGGTCTCAAGATACTGAACACTGTCGCCTTCTGTCTTCGCTTGCTCTAGCAGAATGGCTTCAACACCAGATTCTGAATCAAAGCCCACTTTTTTCATCGCAAAAATTGAGACGGTCATGCCGGCTAACCAAGGACGAAGGGGTTCAAGAATTTCGATCGGAACGCCATGTTTCGATGCCACGGCCTGAAATCGCTCGGTTCGTTCTTCGCCCAGGATCGAGCTCAAGGTCACTCCGGGAGAATTACGACCCTCTTCGAGAACCATCTTCGTCATGGAAGCCTTCGCTTCCGCGCTCGCGACGTCGGCTTCGACAACGGTGATCTTAGCGTCTTCCATGGCGTCGTTATAGGCGTCCGTCTGCCATTCTAACTCGGGAGGCAATGCGTGGAACGTACCAAATAAATAGATCGTTGAATCGTCGTCTTTCATCGACCAAATGGCCGGCGCATCTAATACGGTTTCCTCCGCTTTGACCGCGAGCGGGGCAGACATTACGAGAGCCGCGAGCATTGTCGAACTCAGAAATCTCATGTGCATTGGTTGCAACCTCGTTTTGAACTC
>CAZXMX010000339.1:0-2914 GCA_964641645.1 uncultured Neomegalonema sp. | reverse complement strand
TCAGACTTCTTCGTCAATCGCGTGATCGTACCAGTTTTCTTCGGCGACCTCGTATTCGGGTACGGTCGCGTTTACCATCGAAATACCTGCTTGATGCACGGTCTCTGCCGAACCTGAAATAAGCGGATGCCAGTCGGCCAGCGGTTTACCCTCGGCGATGAGACGATAGGCGCAGGTCTTAGGCAGCCACCCCTGCGTCTGGGGCAAGCTCTCGGGCGTCAGGATAATACAGCCTTCGACCATCATCTTTCGCAGACTGTAGTTCATGCAACGGCAGGTCGCATCGTCGAACAAGCGGCAAGCGATATTCGTGTAGGTTAGCGCGCCATCATCTTCGTCTTCGAGTTTGAGCAGACAGCATTTGCCGCAGCCGTCGCACAGGCCTTCCCATTGATCTTTACTCATTTCGGCGAGCGGAACCGTCTCCCAGTATTTTTTACTCACTGGGAGAGCACTTCACTGAAGCCGCCGAAGAAGGACGTCACGATGAACCAAACCACGCCGATGAACAGCGCGACCGCCAGAACCTGCAGCGTGATGTTCAGCGGCGTTGCACTCCAATCCAGTGGTGGGTCGTCGTTGGCGTCGTTGGGATTAAGGCCGCGACGTTTCCGGACCTCGCGCCCCGTTAAGGCACCGCCACCTTCGTGTCGCAACTGATCGAGGCGCGCCTGCGCGTCTTCAGGTGAAAGGTCTTTTTTCATCGGTGCAGTATGCGATGGGATGCAGGCGGTTTGCAAAGGTTAGTCTTCGGATTACTTGGCACGGTCAGAGGAGCCCCAAGATGCATAAACGAGAATTTCAGCAGGTCGATGTTTTTTCTGAACGACCCCTCAAAGGGAATCCGGTCGCGGTTGTTTTGGGCGCCGATGGTATGTCCACCGATGCGATGATGGATTTTACCCGCTGGATGAACCTGTCGGAATCGACCTTCCTGCTCCAACCGACCGATCCCGCCGCCGATTACCGCGTACGGATTTTCACCCCGGCGGAAGAGTTGCCGTTCGCGGGACATCCAACTCTGGGTTCCTGCCATGCTTGGCTGCGCGCGGGCGGAGAGTCGAAAGCCGAGCATGTTGTTCAAGAATGTGCCGCAGGACTCATTCGGATTCGTCGAGCCGGAGAGACCTTAGCCTTTGCCGCCCCGCCCCTGTTGAGAGATGGTCCTGTCTCCGAAGCCGATTTGGCGAAGATCATCGCCGGCCTTGGGGTAACGCAAGGCGATGTTGTCCATTCCCAATGGATTGATAATGGCCCGAAATGGGTTGGTGTCATGCTGCGTAGCCGGGAAGCCTTGCTTGCGGTCCAGCCAAACTATGATGCGATGGAAGGGCTGGAGATCGGTGCTGTGGCTCCCGGTGCCCCAGGCGAAGAGACTCAGTTTGAAGTCCGGGCGTTTATGCCGAGCTTGCGCGCGGAAGACCCTGTGACGGGGAGTCTGAATGCCGGTGTCGCTCAATGGTTGATTGGCGCTGGTCTCGCGCCCGCAAATTACATCGCGGCACAGGGAACAGCGATCGGACGCGCGGGCCGCATCCACGTATCCAGCGAAGGGAATGATCTCTGGATTGGAGGAAAAACAACGACTTGGATTGATGGACAAGTGACGCTCTAACGAACCTGTGATCAGCACAGCCTCACTCGCGCCCCTTTCAGGTTATTGTGATATGGCCAAGCGCGACAGGCTTTGGGCAGGCCGATAATGTCGCAGAAAATCGAGCGAGGTCTTTATGTTCAAACAATTTTTCGCAGGCGCACTGTTTGCTGCGTCAGCCGCCATGGTCTCGGTGCCCGCCGCGCAAGCCGAAGGCGTCCCGCTTCAAAGTCAAATCGTAACAGGCTTTGCGCCCTTTGCACCGCCAACGGGTGAAATTCTGTTTTCAGATGGCTCGCGCAAAACGCTGGCAGATTTTCCGGGTGAACTGGTTCTCGCGACGGTGTGGTTTACGACCTGCCCGAACTGTCAGATTGAAATGCCTCAGTTGAAAAAGCTGAAGGGCATGTTGGATGAGCAGGGCATCTCCAATATCCGCATTCTGCCGATCTCGATTGATGAGGTTGTGTTTCGCGAACCCCCTGAAGACGCCATGGCACGGGTGAAGCGGTTTTACGACCGCAAGAAGCTCGACGGATTGCCAATCGCGCTTGATCTGAGAGCCCGAAACGCAGGTCTGCTATTCAACCCCGATCCTGTTGGAACCCCGACAACGTTCTTCATCTCGCCAACGGGAGACATCGTCGCCGTTCTTGAGGGAGCCATCGTCGATTGGACCGCACCTGAGAGCATCGCTTACCTTCGTTCGCTGGCAGGTGTCTGATGCGCAAATTCATCCTCAGCTTTTTCATGGTTTTGATGTCGGTCAGCGTTGCCGCTGCCGCGTGTCAAAATCCTCTGCGGAAGAATGTCTTTATCCAACCGGGCTTTAAGACGTTCCCGACACCGGAGACGCCGCCGGAGGTTCCGTACCTGAAACCCGATGGCACCCAAGGAACCTTGGCGGATTTGCAAGGCAAAGCCTCCATCGTGACCTTCTGGTTTCCGCGCTGTCCCGGCTGTCAGCAAGAAGGCCCATCGCTAAACGCGATGCTCGACCGCTATAAGCCTCAAGGGGGCGTGAACTTTCTGGCGCTGTCCGTACAGGGCGAACGCGAGGAAGTGGTCCGATATATTGCCGAGCGCGGTTATGGCTCAATGGAGCCGAATACCGACCCTCAGGCAACGCTGTTTAGCGAGTTGTGCTTTCGCGCGACGCCGGTTCATCTGATTATGAACTCGGACGCGAAGATGGTTGCGGTTTTGATTGGCCCGCAAGACTGGGAAGGCGAAAACGCCACCCTTCTCCTGCAAGACCTGACCACGACGGGTGGGATTTAACCGCCGCGACGGATTCCCCGTCTGAAACTTCTATCCCCT